>DATJEN010000113.1:0-30260 GCA_035496575.1 Pirellulales bacterium | reverse complement strand
TTCGCGGGAAATGCAACCTCGTTTGTTAAATGGCCTCATTCGTTTGTCAAATGGCCTGAGACGAAGAGCCGTGCAGCCCGTCGCTTGCTGCTTGCCTGGAATGTCCGCTCGCCATGGGCTCGCGCCGCCGTGGTGATGTTGGCCGTGGGTGTCATGATGGGGTCGTACCGGCAAGGCCGGCGAAGTGTGAGAGTGCACCGCGAACGAGCTGAGCTGCAGACGTTTCTGGCCGACGCGTCGTCTCGAGGGCGTCTTTTGTACGTCTGTTGGGAAGCGGCGATGCCCTTTGAGTTGGTGTCGCCGCTCGACAGCCTGCGGGCCTGGTCGCCCCTCTCGCTCGTTAGTCTGACATGGACGCAGCGCACGCCTTGGCACGAGGAAATGAATAGGCGGTTTGGTGTCTCATGCCTCGCCCGAGCGCTGTGCGAACGCGAGGACGTGGTGCTGATCGCCACACCGCGTCATCGGTCGTTGTTTGCCACTTTTGCCAAACAGCACTTTTCGGAGGACATCGAGTTTGTCGAGTCGAACCGCGTTGGCCAAAAGTTTGTAGCGGGGCATTTTCAGCGCCGCCTGAATCCCGGCGACACAACAGCGAGGAGCCCTGCGGCTCAGCCTCGCTAAACGCCCACAGCTAGGCGCACTGCTGAGCGCACGACGAACTTCGCGCGTGTGCGCTACTCGGCACAAGGTGGCTGGCCCCGTACAATGCCCGGCGCTTTCACATTCGGATGGCGCTTGATGGACGAAATCTCACTGGCCGCCGCGGGGTACCTGGACGCGAACCTGCTCGCCGCGCGCTGGCAGATGGCCATCACGCTGGGCGCGCACATCATCCTCGCGGCGCTCGGCGTTGGCATGCCCGTCTTGTTGTTGATCGCGGAATGGCGCGCGTTGCGGGCCGCTGATCCGGTGTGGCGAGCGCTTGCGCGGCGCTGGTCAAAAGCCTTCGCCGTGCTGTTTGCGGTGGGGGCGATTTCCGGCACCGTGCTCTCGTTCGAGCTCGGTTTGTTATGGCCGGACTTTATGCGAATTTTTGGCCCGGTGATTGGCTTCCCGTTCGCAATGGAAGGCTTTGCGTTCTTTCTGGAAGCCATCTTTGTCGGCATCTACCTATACGGCTGGGAGCGCCTTTCGCCGTGGGCCCACTGGTGGTGCGGCGTGCCCGTCGCGATCTCAGGCGCTGCCTCGGCCTGGTTTGTGGTGACCGTCAACGCGTGGATGAATAGCCCGCAGGGTTTTCGCCTGGAGGGAGACCGCGCGGTCGACATCGATCCCATTGCTGCGATGCTCAACCCGGCAACCGGCCCACAAACGACGCACATGCTGGTGGCGGCATACGTGGTGAGCGGATTTCTGGTGGCCTCGGTGTACGCGACCGCGCTTTTGCGCGGGCGGAACACGCTCTACGTCCGGCGCGGCCTGGCGCTTTCGCTTTCGCTGGCGGCCGTGATGTCGTGCGTGCAGTTGGTTGCGGGGGATTGGGCTGCGCAGCGCGTGGCGGCCACGCAACCCATCAAGCTCGCGTCGCTCGAAGGACAATTCAAAACCGAAGCGGGCGCCCCCTTGCGCATCGGCGGGCTGCCTGATCCACGGGCCGGCACGACTCGCTACGCGATCGAAATTCCCGGCATGCTCTCCTGGCTTGCCTACCGCGATCGGGATGCGGTGGTCGAAGGGCTGGATAGTTTTGCCGAAGACCAGAAGCCGCCCGTGGTCGTGGTTCATCTGGCCTTTCAAACGATGGTCGCAAGCGGAATGTTGATGCTGCTGGTCGCGGCTATCGTGTTGGTGTCGCTCATTGGGTGGCGCCGCTTGCCAACTGGAAAGGTCTTCCTGATCGTGGTGGTGCCGTGTGGGCCAGTTTCGGTCTTGGCACTGGAAGCCGGCTGGGTGGTGACCGAAGTGGGCCGCCAGCCGTGGATCGTGCACGGCGTCGCGCGCACGGCGGATATGGTCACGGCCTCACCCTATGTGGGCTGGTTGCTGGCGATCACAAGTTCGCTGTATGGCCTGATTGCGCTCGGGACGATCGTGATTCTGCGGCAGTTGGCGCGAGATCCCTTGCCGGAGGATGCGCGTGGCTCCTGAAGATGTGTTGCTCGTCGTGATCATTCTCGCGCTAACGGTGTATGCGCTGTTTGCCGGCGCGGATTTCGGCGCCGGCATTTGGGAAGTGAACACCGCCTGGCAAGCCACCCCCGAGGAGCGCAAACTGCTCTTTTCGGCCATCGGACCGGTGTGGGAAGCCAACCACGTTTGGCTGATTTTTGTGCTGGTCGCGATGTTCGGCGCGTTTCCCAGCGCGTTTGCAGCCGTATGCCAGGCGCTGTGGCTGCCGCTGATCCTGGCTCTTGTCGGGATTGTGTTTCGCGGGATCGGTTACGCGTTTCGAGTCTATTCGCGCGATCGGCGGCAGCAGTTGGCGTGGGAGCTGCTATTCGCAACCGGGTCGGCTGCTGCGCCTTTTTTTCTGGGCGCCTCGATCGGCGCACTGGCTTCGGGGCAGTTGAAGCTGGAAAGCGGTAGCGAATTCGACGGCAGCTATCTCTCCAATTGGCTTTCGCCCATGTCGCTTTTTACCGGGTTTTTCGTGGTGGTCATGTGCGCGTACCTGGCTGCCGTTTACCTGGCCCGCGAAGCGCACGTGAATGGACTAAGCCAACTCGCGCTCGTGTGGCGGCAACGAGCCTTGGGCACCGGCATCTGGACCGGCGTGCTGGCGGTTGCGGGCGTTGCCTATCTGGCGAGCGGTGCGAGCGGGCTGTGGGCCGGTTTTCAAGCTCGGTCATGGCCCTTGGTCGCGCTATCCGTGCTCGGCGGATTTTTGTCGCTCGCGTCGCTTGTGGCCGCGCGATACCACCTGGCGGTGATTTCCGCCGCGGTCGCCGTCACGACGGTCATCTGGGGCTGGGCCGTGGCGCAATATCCTTATCTGGTCCCACCCTCGATCACCGTCGAAAGCGCCAAGGCCCCCGACAATATCCTGTGGCTCTTGATCGGGACCACGGCGGTCGGGTCGCTTTTGTTGTTGCCGGCGCTCGGCTACCTGCTTTACTTATTCAAGAGTCGCCGCAGCGCTCAGTTGCAGGCCGACAAGCAAAGCTCTTAACCCACAGGGAAAGCCCATGTCCGAAGTTCGCATTGCAACCGTGCGACCGGTAGCCGAAGCCGAGGCCACCGGCCAGGTGGCAGAAATATTCGCCGACATCAAGCAAACCAAAGGCATCGACTTTGTCCCCAACCTGTGGCGGGTGCTGGCCACTAATCCGCCCCAGCTCGATGCCGTCTGGCGATCGCTTAAGGCACTGATGCACCCCGAGGCCGCGGGGCGTGCTTCACAGCTCGACGCCAGCACGCGCGAGATTATCGCGCTAGCGGTCTCGGCCACCAATGGCTGCGCGTACTGCGTCAACTCGCACACCGCAGCGCTGCGCAAACTTGGGCTGTCGACCGAAGCCCTCGGCGAAGTGCTGGCCATCGTGGCCCTGTTCAACACAACCAACGCGCTGGTCGAAGGCTATCAAATCGAGCCCGACATCTTGCCGCCGCTCGATTGACGTGCGCCGTCGTAGCGCAAGGCCCATTGCCATCGGCCCGGCGTCCACTCAAGCCGCCCGCGGTTGCTCCAAGCGGCGCGGCTCCGGCTCGCTGCGGTTGTAGACCGTGCGATGCGGGAAGGGGATTTCGATGCCCAACTCGTCGAAGCGGCGCTTGATCCGCCGCAACAGCTCGCGGCGCACGGGCCAGCGCTTGAGCGGGTGCGTCTTCAACACGAACTTGATCACGATGGCGTAGTCGCCCAACTGGTCGAGCCCCAGCATCTCGGCCTCATCGAGAATCAAGGGGCCAAAAATGGGGTCTTGCCGCAGCTCTTTGGCGATCTCCATCAGCACCGACATCACGTAGTCGGGATCTTCCTTGTACGAGACATTGACCTCGACCACGGCCCGCGACCAGCCATGCGTCAGGTTGCTCACGCGCGTGATGCTTCCGTGCGGCACGAAGTGCACCACGCCTTCCAGGTCGCGCAGCACGGTCATGCGAAGAGTGATCTTTTCAACCGAGCCCGAGATGTCGCCGATCTTGACGACGTCGTTGATGCCGTATTGGTCTTCGAGCAGGATCATGAAGCCCGAAAAGTAGTCGCGCACCAGGTTCTGAGCACCGAAGGCGACGGCCAATCCGAGCACGGCAGCACCTCCCATAAGCGGCATGATAGGAATGCCGACCTCGTCGAGCGCCATCAAGACTCCGCCGCCGGTGATCGCGAGCGAAGCCGCATTGCGAAACACGTCCACCAGGGTGGCCGCGCGGTTTTCGCGCTCGCGCTGCGTGCCGCGGCCGACGGTACGGGCCACGATCTGGGTGATGTGTCGGCCGCTCAGCTTGACCAGCAGGTGCAGCAAAAGCATGGCGACCATGATCGTCAGCAGCTTGGGTCCATGGTTGAGCGACCATTGCACCAGGTTGCTCGGAGCGAATGGGTTTTGCAGCCTGGCCACCTGGCTTTGCGCCGCCAGAGCTTCTTCCTGCGTTTGCTTAGCGCGACGCAGAACCGCGATCTGCTCGCGCTGCACCCCGTTTAGCTCGTTTTGCAGGTCGTTCATGCGGTTCTGGGTGTTGCGCGACTCGGCCCGGGCAAGACGGAACCGCTCATCGGCCTCGCCGATCTTGGCCCACACGTCGCCAAGCGCGCCTGGGTCCTCGGCCATCTTGCGCTGCAGTTCGCGGTCGAGCTCCCCGCGCGCGGCAAGGGCCTGGTCGGTTTTGGTGCGGGCAATTTTCAGCAAGCGCTCTTCAATGGCGATGTTGCTGCGCAAAGCCTCGAGCCGTTCGGCAACCGACTCCGCTCGATGTTCATATTCCTTGGCCGCTGCTTGCTTGCGCTTGGCTTCTTCGAGCGCCTTGGTCAGCTCGGCGCGAGTCTCCTCGCTCTCATCCGAAGTCGCCTGCGGAACCACTGTCGCGGTTTCGACGGTCGGAGCGCCTGTTTTGGCGTCCCCGCTGGCCGGCTTGGCGGGCTGTTCGGAGGGATTGGGCTGCTTTGGATCTGGCAGTGCTGGCGCGGCGGCGGGAGCCGTGGCCGGTGGGGCCTGCGATTGGCCCATCAATTGGTCGATGGCTTCTTGCTCGCGCTTGAGCTTTGTCTCGAGCGCAGCCGCTTTTTCCCGCAGGATTTTGTGTTCTTGAATCGCCAGGTCGAAGCGCTCCTTGGCGATCTGCCAGCGTGGCTCGAGGTCCTTTTTCTGGGCTGCCAGTTTTCGGCCCTGGACGGTTTGCGGTTTTCCAGCCAACTCGTCCAAGCTCTCTTGCAATTCAGAGCGCTGCCGGTCGAGCTCTTCGAATTCTTTTTCGGCATCGCGATACTCGTCGTCGGGGCTTTCTTCTTTCTGCTTGAGCTCCGCCAGTTGCTGCCGATCGGCGTCGAGCGCGCGTTGCAAGCGTGCCAGCCGCTCGGCATCCGAGGGTTTGCCGCCGCGCGATTTGACCGGCGGCGCGGAGCGCGCGTTTTCCGCGGCCTCATTCGTCGTAGGCTCCGCTGTCGGCTCGTCCCCGCAAGCGCTTGGTGGGGCCATGAGCGCAGCCAGTACGAGATACAGGGCGAGCGGATGTCGGACGACGCGCGCCACTTGGAGAAGAGCAAGCATCATGCTGTGAGTCCTCGGTGGGAGCCGCTACGCATCATGCGCACGGTCAGGACGGGAGTTCGGGCCGCAAAGTATAGAGCGTCGGCTGCCTCACGCCAGAGCAATCCATGCGCGCAAGCTGGCAGTGCCACGCGAACGCGACGCTCGCGAGCGGGGGGCATCAAGCCCGAACCAGTCGCTCGGCCAGGTTATTCTGGCCGCCGACATCGGTCAGCCGTCGCATGCGGCCTTCGAAAAGATAGGTAAGGCGCTCGTGGTCGATGCCCAGGAGCGACAGCATCGTTGCATGTAGGTCGTGCACGTGCACCTTGTCTTCGACCGCCCGAAAGCCGAGCTCGTCGGTTGCGCCAATCGCCTTGCCACCTTGCACGCCGCCACCCGCCAACCATGCGGAAAAGCCATACGGGTTGTGGTCGCGACCTTTGTTGCCTTGCATGACGGGCGTACGGCCAAACTCGCCGGTCCACAAGACGAGTGTGCTATCGAGCAGTCCGCGCGCTTGCAGATCGGCGAGCAGCGCGGCAATGGGCCGGTCGGTTTTGTCGGCATTGGTCCGATGATTGCCGGGGCAGTCGCCATGCCCGTCCCAATCGTTGGAATACAGTTCGACGTATCGCACCCCGCGCTCGACCATTCGCCGCGCGAGCAGGCACATGCGAGCGAATCTGCTTGTCGGCTCCTTGCCGGTTCCATACATCTCGTGCGTGGCCGCGGTCTCATCCGAGAGATCGATCAAGCGCGGAGCAGCGGCCTGCATACGGAACGCGAGCTCATAGTTTGCAATTCGCGCGGCCAGCGCGCTATCGTCGGCGCGCGCGGCGAGGTGTTCGCGGTTCCAGCGCCCCACCTGGTCGAGCAGCGCGCGCTGTTGGGCCGGCGAGATTTGCGGCGGCGGCGTGAGATTCTGGATCGGTGCGCCTTCGGTGCGGACGAGCGTTCCTTGATAGAGCGCTGGCAAGAAGCCCGAGCTGTAGGCGCTGCTGCTGCCGCGAATCACGCCGTCGGTCATCACGATGAAGGCGGGCAGATTGTCGCTCTCGCACCCCAGCCCCGCCACAACCCAGCTTCCGGCGCTAGGGTGTCCCAACAGCAGGTTGCCCGAATGCATCAGGCTGAGCGCCGGGCCATGGATGAACGATTCGTGGTAACAAGAACGAACGACCGCGAGCTTGTCCGCGTGTTCGGCGATATTTGGCAAGAGGTCGGAAATCTCGAGCCCCGATTGCCCGCGCGGCGCGAAGCGAAAGGGTGAGCCCATCAGCCCCGCGCCCGCCGCCGACATGAATTGCAGCTTCAGATCATCGGATTTGAAGCTGGCCGGCAACGGCTTGCCATCCAGCTTTTGCAGTTCGGGCTTGGGATCGAAGGTGTCCATCTGTGCCGGCCCGCCCTGCATGAAGAGCGAGATCACGGCCTTGGCTGTGGATGGAAAATGAGGTGGGCGCGAAGCGAGCGGGTTGGTGCGTGAATCTTCCGCCACACCCGCCTGAACCCGCTGCGCTTCGTCGCGGGCAAGCAGGTCCGCCAACGCCAGGGCCGCGAGCCCACTTCCGGCTTTGAGAAGCGCGGCGCGTCGCGAGAGCCCGGTCTCGCGGCGGTTACAGGCGTAGTGTGGTGGGCCCGTTCGTTCCATGACTAATCGATGAACATGAATTCATTCAAGTTGAAGATCGCCAGGCAGACCTGCGCGAGTGCGGAACCGACCTTGGGCGGAAGTTTAGCCAGGTCGGGCCCTGGCGCATCGAGCGGGCGCAGCTGCATCGCGGCGAGCGTGTGGGCCAACTCGACCGCGGAGCTCAGATCGCTGTCGCTCGGGGAGCGTTGCAAAGCGATGATCCAGGCACGACGAATGCAACTCGGCAAATCGGTTCCCCCTTCGCGCACGGCCCGATCGGCCATCGCCTGGGCCTGTCGAAAGGCTCGCGAGTTATTGAGCGACCACAAAGCCTGCGGCGTCACGATGGTGACATCCCGCCTGGCGCTGCTGACCGAGTTCACCGGGCTGTCAAACACCTCGAACATTGGGAACCGAAAATTGCGCCGCACGAGCACGTACAGCCCGCGGCGCGTGTGCTCGCGCGGGTCGGCGGTGACGGTCCACTGCCAGGGCTCGCGCAAGGCGGAGAGTTCGTCGTCTGCCAAGGAGGGCACGACGGGCCGGCCGCCCAGCTTGAGATTGATCGTGCCGGCGGTGGCATGCACGTAATCCCACAGAGTCTCGGCTTCCAAGCGGCGGCGGTTCATCCGCCACAGGTAGCGATTGTCGCTATCTTTGGCGAAGTTGCCGGGCTCGGCAAACACGCTGGCCCGTTGATAGGCGGCGCTTGACATGATCAGGCGATGCATGTGCTTGATGCTGAAGCCATGCCGCACAAATTCCCCGGCCAGCCAGTCGAGCAACTGGGGATGACTGGGCGCGGCGCCCATGCGGCCAAAGTCGTTGGCGGTTGTGACCAGGCCGGCGCCAAAGTGCCACTGCCAGATGCGATTCACCATCACACGAGCAAACAACGGGTTGTCGCCGCGCGTAAGCCATAGCGCGAATTGCTTTCGAGCGGAAGTCGCGGGACTAAGTGGTCCAGCAAAGTTCGTGGCCTCGCGCAGCACGCGCGGCAGGTCCGGCTCGACCGTGCTCTTGGGGCGGTCGAGGTCGCCGCGCTGCAAGATATGAATCGCCGGCACGAGCTGCGGCTCAATGTGCCCCAGCACGGTTGCGGTGGGAATTTCCATCAAGCCATCGAATTTGTCGCCGGGTGAGCTCGCCGCCGCTCCGGGCAGCTCGAGCACGGCCGCGGCAATTTTGTCGCGCAAGGCGCGGCGCTCTTCGTTCTCCGCGTCGGTCAGCTTTCGTCCGGCGGTCCTTTGCTCGAAGAGCCGGTACGCGCGCCGCGCTTCATCGACCGAAATGATGCGCGGATAGAACTGCTTGAAATCGGCAATCTCCATGCCGTTGACCAGCGGCAATTCGACTTCCTTGCTAATGGCGAAGATGGCCTGCAGGCTGAAGTAATCGCGCTGTGAAATCGGATCGAATTTGTGGTCGTGGCAACGCGCGCAGCCGAGAGTCAGCCCCAGAAACGCGCTTCCCGTCACGTCCACGCAATCGGTCAGCCGCTCGTAGTCGAGCTTTGGCGCATCCATGTTCGATTCATGGATTTGCGGACCGAGGGTATAGAGTCCCGTGCCGACACGCGCTTCGAGATGCGCGAGCTTTTCCGGCGGCATGACATAGCTGCCCGTCAACGACAGGTCGTCTGGCCAGATTTCGTCGCCGGCGATCTGCTCCTGAGCGAAGCGGTCGTACGGTTTGTCGTCGTTCAAGCTCTTCACGACGTAATCGCGATAACGCCATGCATTGCGGAAGTAGATATCGGTTTCGTACCCGCCGCTGTCGGCATAACGAACGACGTCCAGCCAATGCCGCGCCCAGCGCTCGCCATAGTGCGGTGAGGCGAGCAGCTCTTCGACCAGCCGCGCAAATGCGTCTGGCGCGGGGTCGGCCACAAAGCTCTCGACCTTTTCAGGCGATGGCGGCAGCCCTAGCAGATCGAAATACGCGCGACGCGCCAGCGTGCGGCGGTCTGCGGCGGGCGCCGGTGTCAGGCCGTGCCTGCCCAGCTCTGGATCGAGGAAACTATCGATGGAGGTAGCCGCGGTGGACTCATCGCTGGGGGACTTGGGAAATTGTCTGAATGCCCACAGATAATCCGTTTCGCCCGGGGCGGGCTTGTGGTCCAGAATCGATTCGCGGCCAGCGTCCTCGAGGCTCGTGTTCGAATACTCTGGCCAGGCTGCGCCGGTTCGGACCCAATTCGTGAGGACCGCGATTTTTTCGGGCGCCAGCTTCCCGTCGGGCGGCATTTTAATGTCGCCGTCATGCGCGAGGGCGCGAACGAGCAGGCTTTCTTCCGGCGCGTCACGGCGAACCGCCGGGCCGCTGTCGCCGCCGGCCTCGAGTGCCGCGCGGGAATCAAGCCGCAAGCCGGCTTCTTGCTTGGCAGGTCCGTGGCATTTCCAGCAGTGCTGGGCCAACAGCGGCCGCACGCGCTGCTCGAATTCGACTGCGGCAGCCGCGTTCGGCTCGGTTGCATATCCCCTCGAGACGACCACGGTCCCCAGGCACGCCAGGGCCGCCATGCAGGTCAGCTTGTTGCGAGTGAAAAGTTTTGCCATGGCTGGAGGGCCCAGCGCGAGTCAGCAGCGGATTGGTGGGCGGGAGGTATGGCCTGACTGCTAGCCGGTTTGTCGCTGGCCGAAGGCTGGCTCGCAGCGTGGCGCACAGCCATCGGCCAACGAGAAGGCCTAAACGCAGCCGCTTCAGGTTAACTCCTGGCAGGCCGTGCGTCCACGATTTGGCGGCTTTCGTGCTTTGCGCCGGAGGCGCAATTATATTGGCCAACGGGATCCATGCCGGGCCGCACGCGCCAAACGCGGCTGAAAGTCTACTCGAGGAGCAAGGTGCATGAAGTCACTTGAAGTCGGTCAGGCGGCGATTGCGTTGCTCATCGCTTGGAGCGCGGTAACGACGGCGAGAGCAGCCGACGAGCAGCCCGCGCGTTTTCATCACGTGGTGCTGAACGTCGTCGATCCGCAGAAATCGATTCAGTTTTACAGTCGCGTGTTTGGCGCGACACCGATCAAGTTTCGCGGAGTGTCCGACGCGGCCTTCACGGAGAAATCGTTTCTTTTGTTCAACAAGGTCGACAAGCCGGCGGACAGTAACCTTAACACCGGCATCTGGCACATTGGTTGGGGCGGAGTCGACGTCAAGAATGAATTCGAGTGGTGGAAGCGCCATGACGTCGACTTCCACACGCCGCTCACTCCACTTGGCGGACCGGACAACTATTACATGTACATCAATGGCCCCGACAAAGAGCTGATTGAGATCAATACCATGGGGCACCACCGCTTCGCCCACGTACACTTTTTTTGCACGGACGTGAACGAGGTCGTGGATTGGTACTCGAAGAATCTGGGGCTGAAACCGCGCGTCCCGCGCCGCGAGAAGCCCAAGGGCGACATGTCCACGCTGGGCGGCATCTGGATTAACGTTATCCAGTGCGACAACGTGACCATGATCTTTTTTGGAAAGCCGGATACCACGCCGGCGCCGCGTTGGTGGCCCAACGAGCCGCTCAAGGACATTCAGCCCACCGCCGGCCGGCCCATCGATCGCATCGGCTTCTCTTATCGCGATATCACGCCCGTTTACGAACGCTTTAAAGCGTCGGGCGCAAAGATTATCGAGCCTTTGGCCGAGCGCCCCCAATTCAAGCTTAAAAGCTTTATCGTCGAGGGCCCCGAGCATGTGAGCGTCGAGGTCGTGGAGGCCAAGCCTGTGCCCGAGGGCACCTGGGAATGAATTTGCCGGGAGCGGATTCGTGCACGGACAACTAGCGACCGAGCTTGGCGCGCTCGATCCAGCTTCGTCGGCGTACGCCACCCGCTTTGTTGAAATCCTCTTGGCGGTGGCGCGCCGGCAGGGCGCAAGCGACGTACACTTGCAACCGGCTCCGGCGGGACTCGAGCTGCGCTGGCGCGTGGACGGCGTGCTATCGCCATTGGGAACGTTTCCACCTGGGGCGGGCGCGAACGTCGTCGCCCGGCTGAAGGTTTTGGCCGAGCTTCTGACCTACCGCAGCGACGTGCCGCAGGAGGGGCGCATTCGCACCGAAGATGCAAGCATGGAAGTGCGCGTCAGCACGTTTCCAACTCTGCATGGCGAGCGGGCCGTACTGCGGCTGTTCAACAGCCGATTGCTGCATCGCGACATCAAGCAACTCGGGTTGCCGGCGGACGCCCTGAGCGCGCTCGAAGCTTTGCTCATGGAAACCTCGGGCGCCCTGCTTGTTGTCGGTCCGGCTGGCAGCGGCAAGACCACGACGCTTTATGCGTGCTTGGAAGAGGTCCTCCGCAAGTCCGCCGGCTCAAGAAGCGTGATGACGCTCGAAGACCCGATTGAAATGGCGGTGCCGGGGGCCGCCCAGTCGCAAGTCCACGCGGCGGCCGGGTTCGACATGGCGACTGCGCTGCGCAGCCTGCTGCGACAAGATCCGGAAGTCATCATGATCGGCGAGATACGCGATCCAGCGACCGCCGAGGTCGCGCTGCAGGCGTCCCTCACGGGCCAATTGGTCTTGAGCTCGTTCCACGCCGGCAGCGCTGCCGAAGCCGTCGGCCGCCTGTTGGATATGGGGATCGAACCTTATGTTCTGCGGAGTGGACTACAAGCCGTTTTGTTCCAGCGATTGGTGCGAGTTCTTTGCAGTTGCGCCCAACCGACTCACGAGCCCGCGGACTTTCTCGGGTTAGCGGTGGCGAGCGCCCGTATTCCGGTCGGATGTGATCGCTGTGACGGCAGCGGGTACACAGGCCGCACGATCATTTCCGAGCTCCTTAGTGTTGCGATGCCCGGCGTGGGCGATGCCATTCTGAGGCGGGCCGACGTGAGCGAACTGGAAGCCGCGGCCGAGCGGGCCGGCATGGTCAATCGCTGGGCGAGGGCGGCCAAGGCGGTCGAGCAAGGCATCACCAGCCCACGCGAGGTGCGGCGGGTGTTGGGATTCGGGCGCAAAATTGCGGATTAAGCTCGCTTTTCCGCTTGGCAGCACGGTATACTGAGCGCGCCGGCCAGGGTCCGTTCGGAAGCCGCCGGCGACGGAACAGTTGCCCCAAGTGTCCAGCTCAGGAACACTTCGTGGCTAAGAGCATCTCTTTGGAAGAACTGGTCGACCTCAACCACGAGGTTGCCGCACTGGTGCGTGCTGGAGTGCCCCTGCCGCTTGGGTTGACCAGTTGGGGTCGCGATCTAGACGGACCGTTGGCACGATCGGTGATGCAGCTCTCCGAGCGCGTGGCTGCCGGGCAGTCGCTCGATGAAGCCATGACCGGGCTGCCGGTCCCGTTGCCAAAGACCTACCAGGCTATCGTTCGAGCCGGTTTGCGCTCGGGCCGGCTGAGCGCGGCGCTCGAGTCATTGACGGATACGGCCCAGCAAGCCCGCCAGGCCCGCTCGGCGATTGGTCTTGCGATCCTATATCCAGTGGCCGTTTGCTTGCTGGGGTATGGGCTGCTTTTGTTTCTGGTCCTCAAGCTGCTTCCGGCGCAACTGGCGGCCTTTGATCAGCCCCCTGCGTTTTGGACGCGTGTGACGAGCTTTGTACAACAGGTCAATGCGAGCTGGCCGTTTACCCTTTTTCTTCCACCCATCGTGCTGGTCCTGGTGGCCGTGCTCTGGTGGCGGCGGGCCGGCAGCGGAGCGACCCTGGGCGTCACGCATCGCGGCCTGGCGGCGATCCCCATCTCGGGCAGGCCGCTGTGCGAATCGCAAACGGCTGCCTTGGCCGAGGTGCTTGGGCTGCTTGTCGAGCACGACGTGCCGCTGCAAGAAGCTGTGGTGCTGACCGCCGAGTGCATGGCCGATCCGGCGCTCGAGCGCGAAGCCAAAGCCTTTGCTCAAGCAATTTCCCAGGGAGCTTCGACGCAAGAAGCCGGCCAAAACCTGCGCGCTTTTCCACCGCTCATCGCCTGGCTACTGCGCTCCGGTGCTTCGCAACAGACGATGATCGCGATGGCCCGCCAGGTCGCGCTGACGCACCGAGAGCGTGCGGCGCGTTCGATCGAATGGCTGCGTGACGCGCTGCCCGTTTGGCTGCTGGTGGGCGTCGGCTTCGTGGTTGTGCTCATGTATGCGCTCGTGCTGTTCGTTCCGTTTTCAAGATTGCTCGAAGTCCTCAGTCACGGGGCAGGACGAAACCTGCGCTTTCGATGAAGACCTTCGCTTACTCCGCCGTCGATGACTCGGGCCGCGCCGTGACCGGCTCCATTGAGGCCGACAATTGGCCGGCTGCCGAGTCCGAGCTCGCGCGGCGTGGATTGACTGAAATTCGCCCCGCGCCGCATGCGGATTCAAATGCGCGGACGCCGCAGCTCAGCAAGGATGAAGCCATCGAACTGGCGGGCTATATCGCCCAGCTAGCCGGTTCCGGATTGCCATTGGAAAGCGGATTGCGGGCATTTGCGCATGATGCCAAGAGCTCGTCGTTGGGCCAGGTGCTGGATGCGCTGGCGGCGCGACTCGAGGCGGGGCATTCGCTCGAAAGCGCGCTCGGCACAATCTCGGACCGGCTACCTCCCTATGTGCGCGAAGTCATCGTCACCGCCGGGCAGTCGGGGCAGCTCAGCGAAGCGCTCGACGATCTGGTCACGCACGAGCGGAGCATGACGAATCTCACTCGGCGTCTGAGACAAGCCGTTGCCTACCCGGCCGTGTTGTTTGCGTTTTTGGCGGGCTGGGTGCTGTTCGTGGCGATATTCGTTTATCCAACCGTGCCCAACGACATCGTCGACGAGTTCGACGTGCGCTCCAACGCGTCCGCGATCATGCTCAATTCCCAGCAGATTGTCGTGGGCTTTTTCAGGTGGTTTCCGATCGCGCTGGCGATTCTCGGCGGCACCATCGCGCTGGCGATCACAACGGCCCTGTGGGTCGGCGGGAAAGGCGCACTCAGTTGGCTTTTCGTTCAAGTTCCGCTCTTGGGGCCGGCCTGGCGGCAGCGCGGGGTCGTCGATCTGAGCGGATTGCTGGCGCTGCTGTTGCGCCGCGGGTTGGCGATGCCGGACGCGCTGCGGCTGGCTTCGGCCGCCGCCCGAGATCCCTACGTGAGCTCGCTGTGCCAGGGAGCCGCGGAGCGCGTGTCTCGCGGGGCGAGCCTGGCAACGGCGCTGGACGGGTTTTGGACTCCAGCCACGCTGACGCGCTTAATCGAATGGGGCGAGCGCAACTCCAAACTGCCAAAGGCGCTTGAGATCGGACGCGCGATGTTTGGGGCGCGCTTTACGCAGCAGACGGAGCTGACGCGCCTGGTGTTGCCCCCGATCGTCTTTGTGTTGGTCGCGGCAACCGTGCTGTTCACCATGAGCACCATGTTTACGATCTTGCGATTGATTACTGATCTTGCGAGCTAATACGACGCGATTGCCATGCTAAGCATCGAAGTTGCAACGGTACTGGGCGTGCTGGCGGCCGGGACGTCGCTTTGGATCGTCGAGCGATTCTTGCGCGTCAGGGTTGCCAGCGCGCGTGTGCTGCGGCTCACGCTGCGTAACGCCGGGTCCGTGCTCATCGCGCTGGGCCTGCTGGGTGTGTGCCTGGCTCTGCCGCTGATGTGGGGCCTGGTGGCCTGGCTTACGATCATCGGCGTGTGGATCCGCACGCTCGTGCACGTGCGCGAAGTCGAGCGCCGCAACCTGCTCGCCGGGCTGATGCTGGCCGCGCGAGAGGGCGTGTCGCTCGCTTCGGTCGCAAGTGCATTTGCGGACGAACACGACGGCGGCGTTTCGGCCCGAGCCCGCGAGTTGGCGGGCCGCTTGCAGCGTGGCGGGACGCTTGCCGACGCGGTGTGGATGGTGCCCGGCGCCCTTCCGCCGGAGGCAGCCATGGCTTGCCGATTTGGGCTGGAGACGGGCGATCTCGCGGGCGCGCTGGCCGCCGCCACCGAGTACCGGTCGTTTGACCGGGGAGTCTTCCGGCCGCTTATCCTGCGCGGCATTTACATCGCGCCGGCACTGGCACTTTTCTTGATCTTCATGGGCGTGAAGATAATTCCGACCATGAGCAAGATATTCGCCGACTTCGATGTTGAAATTCCTCCTCTCACACTCGCGGTGATGCGCGGCACTGAAATGCCGCTGCGTGCGATCGAAGATTTTTTGGCGGCAGCGCTGTTGGCGCGTGAATTGGGCTGGCCGCAATTAGGCGACTTGGTCGGGTTGGCGTTCTTTATGGCCCCCCTCGTTTTCTTGATATCAATCATCGTTCTACTGTGGGGCTGGCTGGAATGGCGCGGCACGGTTCGCGCTCGCCTGCCGGTTTGGAAACGCATCGTCAACTGGGTCGACATGGCGCCCCTGTTGCGGATGCTGGCGCTATCGGCCGAACGCGGCCAGCCATTCACGCAAGCCATTGCCACGATCGTGGACTTTCATCCCAAACGCTCCGTGCGGCGGCGCATGCAGTCCGTGGAGAACGACGTCGAAGCCGGAGCCAACTGGCAAACGAGCCTGGCGCGATGGCGCTTCGTGAGTCCCGCCGACGGCGCGCTTTTGACCGCGGCCGAGCGCGTTCGCAATCTGCCGTGGGTCTTACGCAAGCTGGCGGATAGCTTCGAGCGTCGCGCCAATTATCGGTTGCAGGCCGCCGCCCGAGTTCTGTTGCCACTGCTGTTCGTGCCGGTCGGACTGATTGTGGGCGTGTTAGTAGTGGCGTATTTTGTTCCGATTACCGAGTTGATCCGTCAGTTAGCCCTATGAAAACCGCGCGTCGAGCCTTTGCACTGTTTGAAGTCATTGTCGCGATTGGCGTGTTGTCGGCGCTCGTGGGACTGGTGGTCGAACTGCTGGCCAGCACGAGCACCGAGCAGCGCGCGGCCGATCGCAGAGTGCTCGCCACACTGGAGGCGGCCAATGCGGCGGAGCAAGCCACCGCGCTGGGTTGGGCCAGTGCCACGCCCGAGCGACTTGAGAAAATCAAACTTTCGCGGCCTGCCCAGGAATCGCTGCCTTCCGGCGAACTTGCGATAGCCGCCGTGACCGATTCGGACAAGTCGCGGCGCCTTGAAATCCAGGTTCGTTGGCGCGGCCCCGGCGGACGCGATGAACCGCCCGTGCGCTTGAACCTGTGGCTCTACCCGCCGGCGGAGGAGAAATCTCCATGAGTCACTGCCGAGGATTCACTCTGGTTGAGGTCCTGATTGCGATGCTGCTTGGCTCGGCTGCGCTGGGGTTGTTGACAACCACCATGGGCGCCGTGCTGCGCCGCGCCGACTCTGCCGGAAACCATTTGGAAGCCATGACAGGGCTGGCTCGATTGGCAGAGCAACTGCGCCGCGACGTTCACCAGGCAAGTTCCGCTCAGGCCGTCAGTGAAATGCATAAACCGGATTTCCTGAAGCTCGAGGGACCAGGCGGAGTTTCACTCGCCTATCACGAGTGTCCTGGCGGAGTCCTGCGCGAATCGGTCCGCGATGAGGTTATAACGGCGCGCGAACGCTTTGCTCTGCCCGGGCTTGAAGTGGCTCACTGGAAAGCAGCGACCGTGCCGGGCGAACAGGTGGTATTGGAACTGGATCGTCAGGCGGCAATGGGAACGAGTTCGGGCGCGCAGGGTCGCTTCACGATTTCCGCAAACCTGGGTGCGAATCTGCCCAACGGAGGCGCGCCATGAAGCGTCCGCTGCAAATCAGAAAAGTGCGGCTGCATCGCTCAGGGCTCGTGCTCTTGGCGACGATCGTGTGCATGGCCGCCGTGATGATGTTTTTCGCGGCCTGGGTGCGGGTCGCGGTCGCCGAGCGAAAGCAGCTCCATTCGATCGAAGATCGCGTGCAGGCTGAGTATTTGGCGAGCTCCGCCGTGCGCAGGGCTCGCGCTCGACTGATTGCCGAGCCCGCTTACGAGGGCGAGACTTGGCGGCTGGAACGCGAGGCACTCGGCGGCCGAACTGGCGTCGCACAAATCGAGATCAAACGTGATGGTTCATCGAACGAGCGAACCATCCGCGTGACGGCCCAGGTGCCGGCTGACGCGGTTCAGCGGGCCACGCATACCACACAAATTACCATTCCCAGTTCGGATATTCAGCCATGAATGCCAAGCAAGTGAGACGCGGATTTACCTTGGTCGAACTGTTGGTCGTGATCGCCATCATCGGGGTCATGGTAGCCATGATGTTTCCAGCGGTGCAGGCCAGCCGCGAGGCGGCGCGCCGCGGTCAGTGCCAGGCCAACCTGGTGCAAATCGCGCTTGCCACGCAAAGTTATCAAAGCAGCTTTGAGTATTTCCCGGCCGGAGTTCTCAATCCCGATGGGCCGATTCGGTCGGAGCCGGTGGGCTTGCATCAAGGGTGGCTCATACGTCTGCTCCCCTTCCTCGACGAACAGAACGTGTATCGCATGGTCGACCAAAGCGTGAGCGTATATGACGCGAAGAACGCGGCGGCTCGCGACTACTGGCCGCGGTCGTTCATTTGCCCTTCCGAGATCTTGGATGTTCGCGGCGCATCGAACTATGCCGGCTGCCATCATGATGTCGAGGCGCCCATCGCCGCGGACAATCGAGGCATTTTGTTTCTGAATAGCCGCATTCGCTCCGAGGACATCACCGATGGCCTGGGGTACACGATTCTGCTTGGCGAAAAGCGCGTCGATCCTAACGATTTGGGCTGGATGTCGGGCACGCGGGCCACGCTGCGCAACACGGGCGCCGCGCCGAACACCCCGCCTGCGAAACCTGCCGATGCCGACGGCCAGGCGGCAGGGACGGATCTTGCCGAGACGGCGCCGGAATTTGTCGGACCCTTCAGCAGCCACCACGTCGGCGGATTGTTTGTCGCGATGTCCGATGCCAACGTGCGATTCGTGGGCGACGAAATTGATGCACAACTATGGCAGCGGATGGGCAACCGCGCCGATGGCAACCTGGTCGAGCTCGCGCCGGCCGATTAGCCCCATGCTGAGCATTCGCCGGGCAAAGTAGAAGGACCCCGAAGCGCTGTGGCCTGTGATTTGCAGCCGACCGGAACCGGCCAGATCACAAGATCGGAACCGGGGGCGCTCGCTCCAGTGGAGAGGAGGATTCCACCATGCTCGCGCTAAAAATGCGCCCCCCGCGCGGCTCGAGAAAACGGCCTGCCAGGTCCCGCTTGCTAGGCGAGATGCTCGAGGGTCGGCAGGTGCTTACGGCGCTTCTGCCCGGCTTTACGGAAACGCTAATCACGACCGCCAGCGACTTGACAGCGCCGACCGCGATGGAGTTTTCGCCGACCGGCCAACTGTGGGTGCTCGAGCAGGGAGGCCGCGCGAAGCTGGTGCGCGGCGATGGCACCACCCAGACCGCGCTCACGTTAACCGTCGACTCGGCGGGCGAGCGCGGCTTGCTGGGTATCACGTTCGACCCCACCTACGATGGCGCCGGCCCGAATTCGGACTTTATTTACCTCTACTACACCACCCCGCGTTCGAGCTCGACCAACCCTTCGCACAATCGAATTAGTCGATTCACGGTGACCGGAGCGGGCACCACGACGCCCACGCTCGGCAGCGAGCTCATCTTGCGCGACTTGCCGCCCGAGAACGAGGACAACAACCTGGCCACCGATGGCGACACGAATCACAACGGCGGGGCCATGCATATTGGCCCTGATGGCAAGCTGTACGTGGCTGTTGGCGATCACAACTATGACGTGACGCCGCAGTCGAATGATGTTTCGCAGACATTGACAACGCCTTTCGGAAAAATCTTGCGATTGAATCTCAATGGAACCAATCCCTCCGACAACCCGTTCTTCACCGGCAGCAGCAGCGACTGGCAAGGCGCTACGTGGGCCTTGGGCCTGAGAAACCCCTACACGTTCGCCTTCCAGCCGGGAACCGGCAGGATGTTCATCAATGACGTCGGCGAGAGCAATTGGGAAGAGATCAACGATGGGCAGCGCGCTGCTAACTATGGCTGGGCTGGCAGCACGGCGCCTTTGTGGGAAGGGTTCGAATCTCCGCCGCCGAGCTGGACCAACTATCGCGACCCGATCATGGCCTATGACCACAACAGCTCGCCGCCGGCGCCCGCCGGCGTGGCGATTACCGGCGGCGCCTTCTATCCGGCCAACAGCAGTTTCGGCAGCGCTTACGCCGGGAAGTATTTTTTTGCCGACTTCGGCGCCAACTTCATTCGCGTGTTCGACCCGGCACACCCGGGAACCGTAGACGAGCCGGACACGTCGCTCGGTTATGCCAGCAACATGACCACGGCGGGTCCTGTCGATTTGAAAATCGACGCGGCCGGCAATCTGTATTATCTGGCCACCGGCGGAGAGATCTATCGCATCTCGTTCGCCGGTTCGTTCGGCCCAACAGCCGTGGTGAACCGCCGGCTGTTCTACAACGACTCCCGATACGACGGCAACAATGTTGCGGCGAATTCAGCCGATGACGCCGCGATTGCGACCGACAAGGTGGCCTATCTTCCGGGTACGGGCGCGGCGAGCTTCGCCAACGTGTCGAGCTACTCAAAGGGAATCAACGGGATCATGATTGACGTGAGCGGCAACTTGGGCCCGATTTCAGCCGCCGATTTCATTTTCCGCGTCGGAAACAACAATGCGCCCAGCACCTGGGCCACTGCCTCGGTTCCCTCGGCGGTCGTTGTGCGGCCGGGCTTCGGTGTGAACGGATCGAACCGCGTGGAAATCACGTGGCCAGCGGGCGCAATTCAAAAGCAGTGGCTCGAGGTGATCATGCGCGGAAACGATGCCCTCGGCCACAACGATACGCGTACGGGATTGGCCAACTCCGACGTGTTCTTCTTCGGCAACTCAGTCGGGGATACCGGGGCATCCGACACCAGCACGTTCGCGATTGTCAACGCAGCGGACGAACTGGATGTTCGCCACCATTACGTGACAGGCGTTCCAGGCGTCTCGACTTCGAATCCCTACGACATGGATCGCGATGGCGACGTCGACCCCGTCGACGAGCTTACCGTGCGCAACAACTACACCAAGGTGACAACCGCCCCGCGGTTTTTGAATATCGGGAATCCTCCGGCTGCGCCAGAGGGAGTCTCGGCCGGCGCGCTGGCAGCCGTTGCTAATCCGGATAGCGCCAGCACGGGCGGGAGCTTGCATCTCCTTGCCGCCGGCAATGGCTCGGACACCGCTCGAGAACAACCGAGCCTGGGTGACATGGCTCGCGCGCTGCTGGAGAGCCGGCCCGCTCGGGTCCGACCAGCAGCAGCCGACCGGTTTGCCAGCCTGTTGGGTAACGGGCACTCGCTCCGCGACCTGCTAAAGCTGGACGCCTAAAGACTTTGGCTTTCCGAGCGCGATTCTTAGCGAACGCGATCGGCGGCTATTCAGGCAGCCGGCCGCGGGCGACTTTCGGGAATTCGCCCGTGCAGCCTTGCTTCATGAACTCGACCAGGTCCTTCTTGTCCTGATCGGTCAGGTTCAGCTTCTTGATCTTGTCGCTCAGCGATGGGTTGGGGTGGCCGCCCTTGGCGTACCACTCCACGACTTCTTCCAACGTGTTCAAGCTGCCATCATGCATGTAGGGACCCGAGAGCGCTACGTTGCGAACGGTGGGCGTCTTGAAGGCGCCGCGATCCTTGGGGTCCTTGCTGACTTCTTCGCGGCCGATATCCGGCTTTTCCTTGTCCATACCGACGCCGATGTTGTGGTATTTCTCATCGGTGAGGTTGGCGCCCACGTGGCAGGCCGAGCAATTGCCCTTCTCGTTCGAGAAGTAGATATCCCGGCCGCGCTTGGCACTTTCTGAAAGGGGATGGTCCTTCGCTGCCTTCGACGCCAACTCAAACTTTGCCGACAGCTCGGGGTCATCCTTGATTTCGTCCGCGTCCAAATCCAATAAGGGTTTAAGGCGGTCGTAATAGTCGTTAGGCGTCGGCCCCGAGACGATCGCGCGCTCGAAGCTGGCCAGCGCCTGCCCTACCGCCTGAATGTCGAGCTTGCCAAAGATCTTTTCGAATTGCAGCTTGTAGCCGGGCACTCCGGTCAAGCACACTTCGCAAGCTTCGTGGGTGTGCCCCATCTCGATTGGGTTCGCGATAGGCCCGACGGCTTGCTCTTCTAGCGAAGCCGCGCGGCCATCCCAGAATTGCGGGCCGCTGAGAATGCGGTTGTAGCTTACGGGTGAGTTGCGGCCGCCCATCTGGTCGCGAATGCCGACGCCGAACTGGGTGTGCCGCCCGTAGCCCTCGTCCGGGTTGTGGCAGCTTGCGCAACTGATTTTCACGTCGGCCGACAATCGCGGATCGAAATAGAGCTGGCGCCCCAGTTCGATTTTGGCGCGCGTCAGCGGGTTCTTGTCGACGCCTTGCATCTGGGCGGCGCCAGCCGCCAATCCCAAGGGCAACTCGAAATCGAGCGGCTCGTGATTGGCGGGATTATCGAGCCATTTTTGGATTTCTTCGACCTTGAGTGGACCCTCGCCTGGTATGCCCGCCGTCAACTCCGGGGAACCGAGCAGGACCTTGCTGGTCTTCGTCGAGGGCTTGCCGTCGCTCGTCGACTTGGGCTGGTCGGCGGCCGGCTCGCTTGCCACGAGGGAGTCGGCTGCCGGTTCGTTATCGCTGGCCTGGGCTTGCTCGGGTGGGTTATTGCCGGTTGCTTGATCGCTGGATGCGACGGCGCCTTCGCTCTGTTTTGCCTCGGCTTCGATGACCGGACGTTTGCGCTCGGCACATCCAATCAAGGCCGCAGTCGCGCACATCAAACAGACGCATGCCGTAACGAGCTTCGCTGAATACCGCATCGGTTGCCTATCTCCTGCGATCACCCGGCGCCTCGGCGGCCTCAACAGGCGGCGTCAGTTCGGCGGGCAAGAAATATTTATCGTAAACAAGCGCGGCCACCGCCCCACCGGCAAGCGGACCGACAAAATACATCCATACGTAAGACAAGTCACCGGTCGCAAGCGCCGGACCAAGCGTGCGAGCCGGGTTCATGCTCGCGCCGGTCAAGCTGCCGCCGGCCAAAATATCCATCGTGAGCACCATGCCGATGGCCAAGCCGGCCATGTTGCCATTGCGGCCGTGCACTCCGGAAGCAAACACCGCGGCCACCAAAAAGAACGTGAGCACGCCCTCGAGAACGACGACTTTCACGGCGTCGCCCGCCATGTCCTTCATGGGAGTCAAGCTGCCAGTGGTTGAACCCAGCTTGGAATCCGGGCCAAAGAACCATTGCAGCAAGTAGGCCGCTGCAATGCCGCCGGCGAATTGCGCGATCCAATAGGCCACCGCCTTCGGCCAATCCATGCGGCCCGCCACGGCAACGCCCAAGGTCACGGCCGGATTGACGTGCGCGCCCGAGATGCTGCCCCAGGCATAAACGATCACGAGCAGCGCAAGCCCATGGGCGAACGCGACCCCAATCGTGCCGGCCGAATTTGCCTCCATGGCCGAGCCGGCGCCTGCGCCAATGAACACCAAGGTGAACGTGCCAATCAGTTCCGCCAGAGCTGATTTCGCGATCATTGATTTCCCTCGGGTAGGCGCGCGGTCTAACGGGCGCGACATCTGGCCCGAAGTATATCAATAATCATTATTGGTTCAAGTATCCCACGTACGCGAGGCTCCCGAACCGGTTGGCCGAACAGCCAAGTCAGGATCCGATCGCGGCGGGCGTAACCAGCCAGGCCAGTCGGCCGCGGCCAGCTTCGATTTTTCCGTCAAATTCGATGGCTGCGATCGCTCCCTTGGCAAACCGCACCGCGCCGTCGCGCGCGCCGAGCAGGGCGCATGCGAACTCATCGACGTCGGGCGCGTGCCCGATCCAGGCGAGCTCTTCGACCTGCTGCTCGTTCGACCAGTTCAGCACTTGCTCGAGCTCGCCGCCCGGGCGAAGCGAATCGAGCTCGATCGTTTCCGGCGCGGGATTCAGCCGCTCGCAAATGGCGTCGGCGGTTTGACGGCAGCGCACGAGCGGGCTGGTTGCGACGAGTGAGGGGCAAAAGCCGCGACGCGCGAGCTTTTTGGCCACCTTGCGCATTTGCTTGCGCCCCTTCTTCGTAAGCGGTCGCACCGTGTCGTCAGGGTAATCCGGATCGCCGTGCTGCCCGGCATATCCATGCCGCACGATGTACAACTGCATGATGTCGCTCCTGGGATGTGGCGGTGATTCTAACGCTCGCGCCAAACAGCATGGTCGGCGATTCCCAGCGCGGCCTGCAGCGGCTGGATGGCGGCTTTGAAACGCCGCGCGTCGCGCGGGTAGCCGGCCGTGGGAGCAAGCCCCGGCACGCGCGTGCACCAGAAATCGTTGAACGCCCGCATGGCAAGCTCGCGCAAATACTTGGAGGTCATGGAAGCCAGGGCGGCCGGCATGAAGGCTTCGCCGCCTGTGCGGAAGTGAACTTCGATGCGAGTTTCTGGCGGCCCCCAGCGGTACATGCTGTGGTCGCCGCGCTCGCCGTGCACCTCGACCAGCAAGTCTGGAAACTGCTGTTGCAACAAACGCCCATAGAAGTTCCGGCCGCCATGCTTGTCGCATACCACCATGACAGGCTCCCGCGGACAAAGCTTCAGCATGTCGTCGACGAGCACCAGCGTGGCGCGCGACAGCGCCTCGGCCTTGTTGCCCAAGTCTCGAGTCGAACGATTGAACTCATCGGGAAACACGGCCCGGCTGCGCAGGGCGAGCAAGCGAACCCCGGCGCGCTCGAATCCCGCGCGGCACCGCGGCACCAAGCGCCCGAGATCCTCGACGTCGGCGGCCATGGGAAGCCGCAGGTCATAATTGTCGTGCCAGGGATCGGCGGAAAACCGCGCGTGCGAATCAGAATCCAGCAACCGCCACACGTCGCCCCAATCATCCGGGCAACGGTCGACGAGCGCGAGTGCCGTCAACACGCCGCGCTCGAGCTCTTGCAAGCCCTGAGCGGGCGTGTAGAGCTGCTTCGAGTCTCCGATTGCCAGGCGGCGCGATTTCTGGCCGCGCGAGGGATGGCGGCACACGTGGCTCTTCAATCGCTTGTAGAGATCGTAGCCATCGGTCGGCTCAGCCACCCACCATAACGTGGCTGATATGACCAAGGGTCCCAAATTGGGCGCGTAGCCGGCTTCGTCCGTGCCAATAAGATAAGCCATTGTTCGATCCGTCGTGGGAGGTTCTTTTTCCGCCCTAGTAGCCGCATAGCAACCGCCGGGCAGTATATCACGCGGACCTTGACCCGAAACCAGCGTCCGGCGAAGGGACCGCGTGGTGTTTTGCCGCGCCAGGCCGTGTTAGCATGGAACCCGAGTTGGCGACATCGCGAAGCGTAGATTCGACGTTCACGATCTGGCTGCTCTCGCTCCCCTGCCCTGTTACCCATACCCGTGATCTTTCCAGGACCCATAAGGCATGCGTGTTTCCGACATTCGAACAGTTGATTGGCCACTGAGATTTTTGGGCATTGTTGGCTTAGCCGTCTATTTGCTGGCGGCTCGGGCGCCTTTCGTTTGGGGCGATGCCCTGGAGCGCGTGGGTCTCGAGAAGCTTCGCGCCATGCACGAGCGAATCGAACAATTGCGCAAGGAACTCAAGCCAGTTTCGCTCAGAAGCGGATACGATGATGTGCGCGCGCTGCTGCACGTGCACTCGGCCTTCTCGCACGATAGCCGAGGCACCATCGACGAGATCGTGGCGGCCGCCCATCAAGCCGGCGTGCGCGCCATCTTGTTTTCCGAGCACCCCGCCAGCCACTACGACTATGTGAAGGATGGCCATCGCGGACTTAAGGACGGAGTGCTGTTGATACCCGGCGCGGAGACGGGCGGTTTTCTGGCTTATCCCAAGCGCAGCATTCAGGATCAAAAAACGGAAGGCCCGCAAGCGTTTGCGGATCTGGTGCGTTCGACCGATGGCATGATTTTTTTGTGCCACTTGGAAGAGCGCATGGATTGGGACATCAAAGGCATGACCGGCAGCGAAATCTACAACACGCATGCCGATTTCAAGGACGAGCCTAAATTCCTGGCCGCGCTGCGGTCACCTCTCACCATGCTCACCTTAATGGGCGCCGTGAAGCAGTATCCGCAAGAGGTGTACGGCGCGCTGCTCGATTATCCGGCCGACTATCTACGACGTTATGACGAGCTGTGCCGCAAGTCGCGATTGACCGGCGTGTCGGCCAACGACGCACACCACAACCAGGCCTTCCGCGCCCGGCTGCTGGAGAACGGCAAGATCGAGATGACCGATGCGCTGGGGGCGAAGCTGGCAGTGCTCGATCCCGAGAAAGTCGCGCCTTTGAAACTATTAACCGCTGGCAAGAAAGCCGGCGACCTGGTATTCGAGCTCGACCTCGATCCCTACGAACGCGCCTTCCGGCACGTCAGCACGCACCTGCTCATGCGCGAGCTGACCGAGGCCAGCGTGCGCGAGGCGCTCGAAGCCGGCCGCGCCTACGTGGCGTTTGATTGGTTTGCCGACCCAACGGGTTTCGTCGCCGAAATCAACCGCGGCGATGAGGCCTGGCCTTTGGGCAGCGAAGTGCCCTTTCGAAATGACCTGCGGCTGCGGGCTGAAGCTCCGCTGGAAACCACTTTCAAAGTGATTTGCGACGGGCAAACTATTTTCGAACGAACGGCGGACCGTCTGGACGTGCCCGTCAGCAAGCCGGGAAACTATCGCGTGGAAGCGTGGCTGAAGCTTGTGGGCGAGTTGCGGCCGTGGATTCTTACGAACCCGATTTATGTGCGGATGCCTTGAGCGCACCTGTAACAGGTTACGACCTTGCAGTCAGGGAGATTTCATCGATGGGCTCTAGATGGATGGTCATGCTCGTTGCGGCCATGGTGTTGAGCGCGGTGGGAACGGACGCGATGTCAAACTTGAACGCTTCGCGCAAGCTGCGGCACATCGTGCTCTATAAGTTCAAAGATTCGGCCACCGAAGCTCAGGTGCGAGAAGTCGTCGCCGCGTTCTCGGCGCTGCCCAAGCAAATCCCGAGCGTGATCGGCTTCGAGCATGGCACCAACGTGAGCGGCGAAGGCAAGTCTGACGGCCTGACGCACGCCTTCGTGGTGACTTTTCGAGATGAGGCGGGACGCGACGAGTATCTCGCGCATGCGGCGCATCAAAAGTATGTCGAACTGGTGCGCGACCGCCGCGAGAAAGTAGTCGTGTTCGACTACTGGGCGGATGAGTAAGCGCGGCGTATGCCAAAGAGCGCCATGCCGATCGCGCCCAGAGCACTTAATGCAATCGTGCTGGGCTCTGGCACGGCGACCAGGTTTACGAGACGAAAGCCGACGTCGTTGTACCAGCCGAATTTCGGACTGGCGCTGTCTCGGTAGGCCCCAAGCATGTGGTCCCATACGAGCGTGAACGAACCGCCGCGCAGGCCGCGACCGGTGCTAAAAACCTGCTCGTTCCACTCGAGCGCGTTGCCGCCCTGATCGAAGGTGCCATAGGGGCTGGGCGCGGTCGAGTAAGCCCCGATGGCGGTCAGGTGCCCAACCGAGCCAGCATAGTCCGGATTCGGCCACCCGCCTGGCACGTAATTGGCCGAGTTGCTGTCCCCGGGCGGGGGCTGGGGATTGGGTAGCAGGCTGCTGCTGGTCGGGAACTTGTTGTAAGAGCTCGTCGTCGGGTCGTAATACGCCGCCTTGTACCATTCGCTTTCGGTAGGAAGCGCGATTTTCGCGCCGGCCGCCCTTGCCAGCGCATTGCCAGCCAGCGGAATTCCGGACGAGTCGAGCGGGCCAAAGTTGTAGGCGCCGGTTTCGGTGCTGCCATTTCCTTGCCCATTGTTCATCCAATTGGCGAACCGCGCCGCGCTGTACCAGGTTACATAAGTCACGGGATAGTTTCCGCGACCGTCGATCACCGAGTATTTGCTGCCGCTAGCGGCCGCCGCATTGAAGGAGATGCCTCCGTTGAGCGCGTCGCTGCCCATTCCGCTGTAGTACAAGCCAAGCTGGTTATCGCCGGAGGAATCCTTGGCATTCAGGAACTCGACGTATTGGCTATTGGTCACTTCATAGGTGCCAATTTTGTACGTGTAATTGACATCGCCGACGAAGCCATTGGGCCCTGCCCCGCCGGAGGCCCCTGCGCCCGTGAAATCGCTGGCGTTGCCGGGATTGCCAATCGTGGACCAGCTCATGGTCACGGCCTTGGCCCAGCTCGAGCGGATCAAGCATAGCGCCACACAGATGAAAAGAATCTTGCGCATTCGGTTCGAGCAGCTTGCAGGGAAAACGGGAGGCGGCGAAAAACTTCGCGGCCAGGCGCCAGAGGCATTCCCCACCCGGTTCCGTCGGGCGGAAAAGAACGGTTAGCAACGATCCAGATCGTTCGGCTAGCGGCACCTTTAAGAGAGTATGAAGTTCCAGGATACCCAAATGGGTTAGCGCGTCAAGCAATTTTCTCAGGGATTCGACGAGGGAGGCAACGGTTCTCGCCCTGCGTACGTCACCATGGCCCGCAGAGTATCCGGCGAAATGTCGGCCGAGATGAAATGAACGCTGCCATCAGCGAACAAAGCGAGGAAACCGCCTGGACGCACTTTGCCCAATCCTTCTAGCGGTTGTTTCGGGTCATATGCCAGATCGGCCGGCTGAGTCCAAACGACCATTTTGTCGGGATTCGTTTCGACGGCCATGATCGTTCGCGAAGTCCCGTCCACGATCTCGCGCAGCTTCTTGCCCTCGAGCCCCTCAAATAGCGTCCCTTCGCCGACTGGCACCTGGTAGAGCGTCGTGCCCGCAGCAGCATCGAGCTGTGGACTGGCAAACTCCTGTGGCATGCGGCCGACAAGCTTACTGTTATGCTCGCTGTTCCAAGGTTCGTCCAGATGGAACTCTTTATAGAGCTCGTCCTGACCCAGATAGGGCAACAAGGCCACGCGCCAGCTCAAAAGCGGTTTGCCGCTTTTGTCGACGATGGCTCTCGGCGGAAAGCTGCGATTGGAATTCAGATAATTATGCATGCCGAGCCCAATCTGTTTGAGCTTATTGGTGGCATTATTGCGCCGCGCCGCTTCGCGTGCAGCCTGCACCGCGGGTAGCACCAGCGCTGTAGCGATTCCGCCTACCGCCAGGCTGGGAGCATTCAGCGACAGCTCCACGCGCACTTGATCCTTTTCCAATTTGAAATCGAGCCCGTCCAGAAGCTTATTTCCCAATCGCTGGACGTACTTGGCTGTGGCTTGGGAGGTGGCGTCTTTGTCGGATTCCATCAAATCTGGCAGGCGGTCGCTCAGAAAGTCGCGGGCAAGCTTTTTCGCGCGCTCGGCCAGCTCGTGAATGCGCGCCGCGTTCTTCTCGTTGGCTGCGCCGAAGGTGGCCCCCACTGCAAACCCTCCGCGCACTCCTAGCGACACGCTGATCCAATCCACGATTCGCGGCAGTTCCAGAAAATCCTTGTATTCGTCCGGCAGGGGCGGCACGTTCTGCAAGCCCAACAGAATCAGCGGCCGCAACGACGCGATATCCGCCACGACCAATGCGTCTTTCGAGGTGTCGACCTTGCCCAGCAATTTGACCAGCGGCGAATCGACTTTGTCGGCGGCCAGCATCGGCCTGATTTGCAGCTTCGAAGCGATGATCAGCGTGCGGTCATCCGCGATAAAAAATGCAAACCCGTTTGGCGCTGCCGGCTCCCGATATTCTTTGCCGGCGTGCGTGGCGGGTTGCGTGTTCGGCTCCAGCTTGCCGCGGACTTTCTCCCGGTCAAACGGACGGCCGAACCGCAAGACAACGCCCAGGCCGGGCTGGCCCATCGGCAATCCTGTCATGCTTAGAATTCCGACCGCCTCTTCAACATCCAAGGGATCAAACCCAAAATTGTCGAGACATGCCGCTTGCAAAATCTCGATCGGGAACATCTCGGCTTCAGGCGAAGTCAGCACGGCGCGTGGGTGCAACACCACGGCCGCAACTGCATCGCGCCCGATGTAGCTGACGTCGAATGCTTCGGCCGCGCGCAGGTCCGAAGCTGCCGTGCCAACAACGGCCAGCAAGACACAGACGCGAAGTGGACGCACGCCTCTCATGGCCGAATCTCCTGGCTAGTGATTGGGTGCTCGCATTGGGCAGGACATCGGGCACGCCGGATCGCCAGCTCAGTGTAGCGCGCAGAGAGCCGGTCATCCACACGCACGATTGGAAAGCAGTTGTCTCGTAGGGCGAGGCGAACTGCACGTCCCGTGCCAGGACCCCCTTGCGCATCGCCGAAACTGGCGGCTACAGCTTCAGGCCCAAGCGCCTGGCTTGCTTGGTGATAGCGGCGCGGCTCATCTTCTGGACGTCCTGCATGGAGATCGAATCCGCGTTTGCGTCGCCATCGTCCGCGGGCGCTTTTTCCGTTTCTGGCGCGGCCTCCGGCGGCGGTTTGAACAAGTCACTGATCTGTTCCAGGATCTCACTTTGGGCGAGCGCGCAACGAATGAAGCTGCCGTGCTCGAGCCAGAAGTGAACCTCGAAGGTGAGCCAATACGTCTCCACTTCCTTGAGCAAGACGAGCGGCCGCGGTGACTTCATCACCAAGGGATGCGAGAACGCAACGTGCATCATGTCCCACTTGGCCTTCTGCACGTCGATATTACGTTCGGTCACCACCGGCACGAACAACTGCACGAAATTGTCGGACAGTGTCAGGTTCGTGACCTGCTCGTCGATGAGCGTCTTGTTGGGGACGATCAGCTCGTGATTCGAATCGGTCTGCAAACGCGTGCTGCGCAGCCCGATGTGCAGCACGGTGCCCTGCACGCCTGAGAGCTGGACGACGTCGCCCACGCGGATCGGCTGCTCGGCGAGCAGGATGATGCCGCTCATGAAGTTGTTCATGATGTCCTGGCTGCCGAAGCCCACGGCGATGGCGGCGGCCCCGCCCAAGAATGCGAATGCCGCGACCGGAATGTGCAGTACCTGGAAGGCGAGCACGGCGAAGACGATGCACAGGCAGTAGAAGGTGATCGAGCGCAAGGCCGCGATCGTGCCCCGATGCAGCCCGATTCGGCCCAGCAAGTGGTGGTTGAATAGGCGGCTGGTCAGGTAGGCGACGATAACGCCCAGGAAGATATAAGAGACGAGCGCGAGCAGCTTGCC
>DATJEN010000112.1:0-14549 GCA_035496575.1 Pirellulales bacterium | reverse complement strand
GTTCTCAAGCCCCGTGCTGCGCGATGGCTATGTGTATGGCCTTGACGACGGCATTTTGGAGTGCGTCTCGCTGGCCGATGGCCGGCGCAAGTGGAAGAACGGCCGCTACGGTCACGGGCAGCTCCTCTTGGCCGACGACCTGCTGGTTGTCATGGCCGAGGATGGGCGTGTGGTGCTCGTCGCCGCCGACCCGCAAAAGTTCCGCGAACTGGGTCAGTTCCAAGCCTTGGAAGGAAAGACCTGGAATTACCCGGCACTGGCCGGCACCCAGCTCTTCGTTCGCAACGATCGCGAAGCCGCCTGCTACGAGTTGCCCGCGGCGGAAGAATAACAGGGTTCGGCGTCCAGGCAATTCTCAAAAACTCAACTGCGGCGGCAGGAACTCATTCCACAACTCCTCATAGAACGGACGCAGCTTGTCGATGTCGGGTCGCTCAGCCGCCTTGCTATACAAGTCATAAGGATTGAATGCCCGCACGGCCGCGAAGTACTTGCGGTCCTTGGCATCCATCAGATGCTCGTAGGCGTGCTCGCGATGGCACGGGTAGAACGAGTGGTAGCGAATCATGTACAGCGCCTCGGTCGGAAGATAATCCTTCACGACGTGGTACATGTATTCGTCGTGGCCCCACGACAACAGCACGTTGTCCAGCCCGCAGTGCTCTTCATAGATTCCGCACGGTGTTTGATATTCAGACGTCCTGCTGTCGGGGTTGTCGGCCAGGAACTCTGAAAACACGATCTTGTCCGAGTACGCGCAGCCGACTGGAAACGTGTCGCCGACCACGGCCCACTGTGGCTCGCCGAACAGGCAGAGCACCTTGCCGAAGTCGTGGATCAATCCGGTGAGAATAAACCAGCGAGGATGGCCGTCGCGGCGGATCGCTTCGGCGGTCTGCAGCAAGTGCTCGATCTGGGCGAGACTCGTGTCGGGATCGCTCGAATCCACCAGCGTGTTCAGAAACTCGAGCCCATCCCACAAGCCCATCTTGCGGCGGTTGAGCCGCAGGAAGTCCGCGCGCTTGGCCTTCACAAAGTCGACAGTCTGGTAGCGATGATTGAGCCGGTAGAACTCCTTGACCTCGGGCTTGGCTTCCGCGCGGTAGTCGCGGAACTGCTCTTTGGCCTTGGTGGAAGCGGTGTCACTGGCTTGGCCAGTGCCCGGTGACTGTTTCGGGGCGTCGGCCGGGTTTGGATAGCGGCGCAGCAGATCGTCTTCCCACTGGTCCAGATCCTTGAGCGGGCCAGAGTCCGCGGCTTTGTCGACCATTTTCAGTTCCTCGAGAGTTCGCGCGAATGAGTGCCGGCTAGTTGACGGCGCCCTGGCCTCGCAAAAACTTTTCCAGTCCGGCCAAATCGTCTGTGTTGATCATATCCACGCCGGCGGCTTGCAGCACACGCCAGGCGTCGACGGTTTCGGGCGTGGCCCAAAAGCGAATGCGCCGTCCATGAGCATGCGCCTTGTTGACCGCATCGACGAGTTTCGCCCGCTCGGCCTCGGGCATGGTGCCCTGCCCTTTCCACTTGAAGGCCACCGCCCAATTGTCGCTGACCAGCGGCATGAAATCGGCAGACACGTCGGAATCCAAATCGCCCAGGCGGCCATCGTAGCCGGCGTAGCGTACCGTTTCCGCTTCCATCAACTTCCTGGGCCGATTGCCCGAGACCACGACATTGACCGCTTTAGGTTCGAGCTTGCCGTCGCGGACCGTCGTGATCATGTCGGCATAGCGCGCGAGCACCTTCGCGAGCGCCGCATAAGTCGGCTCGCCCGAACTCTTCAGATCGATGAGCAAGTGGAAAGCCCCGCCACCCGGATACACGCTGCCCCCGTTGGCGCGCACGCGGCGCTGGAGCGGATCGAGATACAAAGCCTCGAGCGTGCGCTCGGGCTTGATGTCGCGCTTCTCATGCGCGACCAGCAGCTTGCCATCAACCAGAAAGATGTCGGCCTCGACACTCGCGAAGCCATGCGAGAGCGCATCGGCCAGCGGGTGCTCGTGTAGATAGTCGTTGTGGGCGTGGGCTTGCGTGAGGGGTTTTGCGCCGGGCGAGTCCGCCGAGAAAGCAAACTGCGGCGCAACACCGGCCAGGATAGAGATCGCTGCAAAAACCACGCTCACGAGCTTCATCGACCGGTCCCACGAACCCGACTGTGAATCGGGTCGATTCTAGCACCGGGCATTTCGCGACAAAAGCTGGCATCAACCTGGCTGCTCGACCGCCGCACTTAATAGGGCGTGCAGCACGGATTAGGCGGGCAGACGCATGGTTGTTGCACCATTTGCGGCACGATCTGCGGCTGTTGAACCACGGGCGCCGGCTGCGAATAAACGGGGGCCGGCTGGGTGTAGACCGGCGCTGACGGATACGCCGGCTGAGCGTACGTTTGACCGTACATAGGCCGCCAGCAACCGCTGTTCACGGCAACCAGGCACAAACCAAGAACAAGCGCGGCCAGCTTCATGGATCTGTCCCTCTGACTCGAATCGAGTGGCCGCGCCAATTAGATACGCTTCGATGGCGCAAGCCCGAGATGGGGCGGGAACGATACTGACGCCAGAACCGGCAGGTCAAGGTCAGCGCACAGCGCAGCCGCAAGAAGAGCCCCCACGCCCGAGGCACGCTCGACGAGCCATCAACGGTCCACTAGCAGGTGTCGCTAGCGTACCGCGGCGATCTTCTTGTCGGGCTGGCCGAAAATCTCGCGAAAAAACAACTGCATGTGCTGCCACGAGCGCGCCGCTGCCTTGGCGTCATAGGCCACGCCCTGCGCCTTGTTGGCGCTGCCCGCCGCAGGATTGCTGAATGTGTGTACCGCACCCCCATAGGCAATCAGTTCCCAATCGACGCCTGCCTTGCGCATGCCTTCTTCCCAGGCTTTCACCTGCGCTGGGGGTACGAGCGGATCGTCCGCGCCGTGCAGCGCCAGAATCCGCGCCTTGATGCGACTCACGTCCTGCTCGGCGGGCGCGGTGAGCCCGCCATGAAAGGTGACGACGCCGGCCAGATCGGCGCCGCTATAGGCCAGCTCCAGGCAGCACGTGCCGCCGAAGCAGAAACCAATTGCGGCCAGCTTCGATTTGTCGACCTGCTCCTGCGACGCGAGCACGTCAAACGCCGCTTTCATCCGCTCGCGCATGAGCGGATTGCCGCGCAGCTTGCCGGCGAGCGCCGCTGCCTCCGGCTGCGTCTTGGCGAGCACTCCCTTGCCATACATGTCGGCCGCGAAGGCAACGTAGCCCAACTCGGCCAGTTGGCGGGCGCGGTCCTTCGCATAATCGTTGAGGCCCCACCACTCGTGGACCACAAGCACGCCCGGCCGCTTGCCCTGCGTGGCATCGTCATAGGCCAGATAGCCCTCGAACTTTACCCCGCCCTGTTCGTAGTCGATCGATTTGGTAATCACTTTGCCGTACGCCTGAGTTGCGATTGCGAGTGGAAGCAACATGCATAGTAGAGTTTTCATCGCGGTAGTTCCTGGTGTAAGCAGCTCGAGGATGAGTGTGGGGTTAAAGTTGGCACCCAATCCCACGAATTTTAATGATCCTGCAGCGGCATGCCAGGGTCGTCTGCTTACGTTTGCTTCAGCAGCTTGCGCGCCGTTTTAAACACGGCGTCGAACATGGCTTCGGTCAACACGCCCGTAAACGTGTTTTGCTGACTGGGATGGTAACTGCCGACGAGCCACCGGCCGCCGGCCAGTTCAACGATGGCGCCATGTTTGAACGGCGGCAGTTTGCCTGTGTGCCACTCGCGACGACGCAGCTCTAAGAGCGCGGCGCGCCAGCCAATTTGGCCCAGCGCCAGAAACACCCGCACCGGCAACAGGTCGATCGTACGGCGAAACCACTCGTGGCAGTTGGCAAGCTCCTCGGGCAAGGGCTTATTCGCGGGCGGAGCGCAGTGCAAGGCGGCCGTCACCGCACAATCGCTAAGTCGCAAACCATCCCCGCGCCCGATCGAGTGCGGTTGATTCGCGAAGCCCGCGCGATACAACGCGCGGTACAGCCAATCGCCGCTGCGATCGCCCGTGAAGACCCGGCCGGTGCGATTGCCGCCGTGCGCCGCCGGGGCCAGCCCCACGAGCAGCAGGCGGGCCGCTGGATCGCCAAAGTTCGGCACCGGCCGCCCCCAATACGCCTCGTGCTGATAGCTGGCCCGCTTCTCGCGCGCGATCCGCGTGCAATAGTCGCGCAAGCGAGGGCAGCGCTCACAAGCGACAATGTCCTGTTCGAGCGCGATCCACTCGGCTGAGTTTGCCGTGCCAGTGGTGCTCGTCTTACGACCAACGCGTCGCGCCATGGCGCTATAGGCTCATGCGGGCGCTCACGGCTTGAGCTGTTGGCCGAGAAACTCAAAGGTAGCCCGCATCACGCGGTCGTGCTGTTTGGGCCAGCCGTGTCCTTCGCCGACCATCAACTCTACGCGGGCGGGCACACCAGCTTTCGTGAGCGCCTCGGCCATCGCGATTGCCTGGGCATGCGGCACGAGTGGATCCACGGTGCCTTGAAAGAGGAGCATGGGCGGATCGCTCGAGTCGACATACGTAATCGGCGAGGCCCGCCGCGCGACCTCCATCTTCTCAGCCTGCGGTCCGCCGATAAAATCCGCCAACAGGTTCTTCGAGGCGTCCGGAAATGGAAGCGTCAAATCGGTCGGGCCTGCAAAGGAAACGACGGCGCGAACCCGGCTGGAGACACCGGGCGAACCTCCCTCGCCTTGCAGTCCATCTTCGTCGTTCATGGCGCCAAGCATGAGCGCCAGGTGAGCCCCGGCCGAGGAGCCGACAACGCCGATCCGCTCGGGATCGATGCCCAGCGAGTCGGCATTGGCGCGCAACCAGCGCACGGCGCACTTCGAGTCCTCGACCTGGGCCGGAAAAATAGACTTGGGCACCAGGCGATAGCTGATCGTGGCTGCGACATAGCCGGCCTTGGCCGAGGCGCGCAGTGGACCTTCGAATTCACTCTTGCTGCCGCCGCGCCAAGCGCCGCCGTGAATCCACAGAATGCAGGGCCGCTTGCCGCTCACATCCTTGGGCAGGGCAAGATCGAGTTTCAGTTCGTCGCCGGCGCCCTTGCCGTAGACGACGTCCTTGCGAACCTCGATATCCGCGTCCCTCGGCTTCGATGCATCGAGGTCGTTGATGAGCGTGGTGTTGGGCCGCACCTTGCGGAGCTCTTCGTCGGGCTCGGCGAAAACGGCGAAACACAATCCTCCGCCCACCCAGGCAATCGCAAAACAAAGCGCCAGCTTTCGTATCATCGTTCGAATCCTGTGAGCGTGGGTCGTGTGGTAGACCATGTTTCGGGTGCGTCCTTCGTTAACGATCTATCGCGCGGCCGGCGCTCGCCCTGCCGTCCAAAACAGCGCGTTGACCAACAAGTTATTGAAGCTCGCCTCCTCGAAATCCTGTTGAGCGCCCAGGGACGTGTAAAAAATCCTTGCCCCCTTGTACGTGCGCGCCCACGTGACGGGCTCGGTGGCCTCGCTGTTTTGCCCGGTCATCAAGATCAGGTTATCGCTCGCCAGCCCTTGGTTCTTATACAGGCTTCCCGCCGAGCGCCAACCGCTAACGCCGGCCAGCAATGGATGCCCCTTCGCGCTGTCGACAACGCGCACGTCGGTTTCGTCCTTCGAGCTGTAGTGACTGTGATAATTGCCCCCCAGCACTTCCTTGTCGAGCTCGAGCCAAGATTGCACGGCATGACTGGCGGTCCGCACGCCCACAATGGGGCGGCCGGCCAGGCAGTATCGCTTAAAGCGTTCGAGCTGTTCGCCCTCGAGCTTCAGCCGCCGCGTGAACAGCAGCATCACGTCGCAGGTGTCCAGGTTTTCCAGCCCCGGCAGATTACTGATGTTCTCGCCTTCGACGAACGCGCGCGAACACTCGGCCTTATAGCGCGACTCGAGGTACTTTTGGAACTCTGCCAGCGACTCGTTGGAGTTGTACTCGAGCGAACCCGAGACCAGGCACACCTTCAGCGGGGCGACCGTCTCGACCGCAAGCGCCGACCCCGCCAATACAACCAGGCCAGCTACCGACAGCAATGCCACGACAACGTTTCGCATGACAAAAGCGCTCCTAATAGCGAACAGCAACCCGCAAGGCTCCGGCAATCCCGAAAAAAGGGCTACGCCAGAATAGCCTGGATCACCTCGCCATGCACGTCCGTCAGCAGCATGTCGCGGCCGCCGAAACGGTAGGTCAGCCGTTTGTGATCCAACCCCAGCAGGTGCAGCATCGTGGCGTGCAGATCGTGCACTTCGACCTTATTTTCGACCGCGTAGTAGCCGTAGTCGTCAGTCGCGCCATAAATCGTGCCACCCTTCACGCCGCCGCCAGCCAGCCACATGCTGAAGCCGAACGGGTTGTGATCCCGGCCGTCGCTGCCCTGGGCCATCGGGGTGCGTCCGAACTCGCCCCCCCAAATCACCAGAGTTTCGTCGAGCAGGCCCCGTTGCTTGAGATCCTTGAGCAGTCCCGCGATCGGTTTGTCGGTTGCCCGCGCGTTGTCGGCGTGTCCCACTTTCAGATTGCTGTGCTGGTCCCAGCGGTCGTGACCCAGATTCTGGCACAACAGCTCCACGAACCGCACGCCGCGTTCGACCAGCCGCCGGGCCACCAGGCACTGTCGCCCAAACAGTTCCGTGGCCGGGTCGTCGATTCCATACAGCGCGCGGGTAGCCGCGGTTTCGTCACGAAACTCCATGAGAGCCGGCACGGCGGTTTGCATGCGGCAAGCCAGCTCATAATTTGCGATCGCCGCCTCGAGCTGATCGTTGCCGCCCGAGCGCGCGACGGCGCGCTCATCGAGCAGCCGCAACAGGGCCCGCTTGCGCTCGATCGCGCTACCGGCCTCACCCGCAGCGTTCAAATCGGCCACGGGGCTTTCGCCACGCTGGAACGAAGAACCCTGGAACGTGGCGGGCAAAAAACCACTGTGAAAACAGTCCCAGCCTCCCGGCGGAATCATGCCGCTATTGAGCACCACGAAGCCCGGCAGATCTTGGCACTCGCTCCCCAGTCCATAGGTCACCCACGCGCCCATGCTGGGCCGGCCTTGCTGGCCGTGACCCGAGTGGAAGAAATAGTTGGCATTCGTGTGTTCCGAAAAATTCGCGACCATCGAGCGGATCACGGCCATGTCATCGACGCATGTGGCCATGTGCGGGAACAAGTCGCTCACCGGAATGCCCGATTGGCCGTGCGGGCGAAAAGGCCAGGGGGACGCAAGCACCTTGCCCACGTTGTCGAACTGGGTGGGCTGCACCTTCATCTTGATTGGCTCGCCATGTTCGCGCGCGAGCCGCGGCTTGGGATCGAAGGTGTCGACCTGCGACGGCCCGCCATCCATGAACAGGAAGATAACGTTCTTGGCCCGCGGCCGAAAATGCGAGTTCCGCGGCGCGAACGGGTTGAGACCGGCGTGGCCTTGCGCACCGCCCGCCGTCGCTCCATACGCAGGGTCGATGGCCAGCGCCGCCAGCGCCGCGGCGCCAAACCCGTTCGCCGAGCGGACGAGCATCTCGCGACGTGTCAAAGCCAGCGGCTGATATCGACCACAGTGCATGGCGGCTCGATCAAGGAACGAACACAAATTCTTTGGCATTAAATAGCGTGTGCGCCAGTTCGGCCCACACGCGGTCTGCAGCCTGGCCATTTTCCGTCTCGCGAACAAACGCAAGGGCGGCTTCCACTTCCACCGGCTCGGGCTCGCGTGCGAATGCGGCCAGGTACATTTCGCGCACGCGCGCCTCCATCGAGCTCGAACTGGCGATCACGCGCCGCGCCCAAATCTCGGCCTGCTCGCGCACGAAGGGGTTGTTCATCATCGTGAGCGCTTGGGCGGGCACGTTCGAGGTTCCGCGACGGCCGATCGTCGTAAAGGGCGTGGGATAATCGAAGGCTTGCAGCATCGGCGACAGAAAATTTCGGCGCACGCTCAAGTACAACGTGCGGCGTCCGTCGCCATCGAGGGGTCCCGATTCGGCCGGCCGCCCGCGGCCCGTCATATAAGTGGTCAAATGCGGCATGATGCTCGGCCCTTGCGTGCGCGAGTTGAGCCGGCCCGAGACCGCCAGCAGGCCGTCGCGAATCGCCTCCGCCTCCAGGCGGCGCGGATTGCGGCGATGCCACAGCTTGTTCTGCGGATCGGCCTCGTCGGCTTCGGCGCGCGTGTGGCTCGACATCTGATAGGTGCGCGAAAGCACGATCAGCCGGTGGATGGCCTTGAGCGACCAGCCCTCGCGCTTGAGCGTCGTCGCCAAGTAGTCGAGCAGCTCGGGGTGCGTGGGCCCCTGTCCCATCACGCCAAAATCGTCCGGAGAGCGCACGAGTCCAGCCCCGAAATGATGATGCCATAGCCGATTGACGATCACGCGGGCCACGAGCGGGTTGTCCTCGGCCACAAGCTGATGGGCTAGCTCCAGCCGGCCACTGCCCGCCGTTGGCGGCGCGAATCGCGTTCCGCCAAGCACCTCCAAACACCGCCGCGGCACCACGGCGCCAGGCGTCTTGTGGCTGCCCCGAATGAACACCGGCTGATCTTCGGCGGTGCCATCCGCCATGGCCATCGCCAGCCGCGGCGTGGGCAGCTCGCGAGTTAGGGCCGCTTGCTTCTCATCAAGTGCAACTAGGCGAGCACGTTGCTGGGCGCAGTCCGCACGGGCCGCCGCGGCCACGTTGGGCAGACAAAGAACGGCAAAAACAAGGTCGGCGCTTGCTTCTGAATCGGCCCGATCCAGACCGGATTGGGCTAGCCATCCGTCGAGCGCCCGTCGGCAGACTTCCTGGTAGGCCCGCGCAAGAGATTCGAGCGACGCGATTCGTTCGTCGCCGAGCGCCGCTGCCAGAATCGGGTTTGCTTTTGGCTCGCTGGGCATTTGATCGCAAAACACGACCTTTTCGAGCGCCAGCCAATGATCACCTTCGTCCAAGAGCTCGATGTACGCACGATGCCCGATCCACTTGCTGACGTCTTGCTCGTGCCAATAGGGTTGAACGGATTTGGGACTGAATTGCAGCCCGCCGTAGATCGGGTTTTGAATGAGTTGCAGGCCATCCACGACGAGCCGCATGCGGCCGCCGGTTCCAAATAGCCGGTAGGCGATGCGCGGCTTCGTGATCTCGAACGTCGGCGAACGCAGCGTGCCTTGCAGACGCTCTGACAATCGCCCGCTGTGGGCCGCCGCGGCACACGCAAAATTCGCCGGCGCACAATCGAATGACGCGCGGGGACTCCACTGGCCCGCCGGGATCGGCCGCGTTCCAAAAGCCCAGCCGGTCGTGCGCCACGGCTCATAGTTGTTGCCCGAGAAATCAGCGAACATGGTGATGTCGCCAGCTTTCTCTTTCGCTGCCGCTGTTTGCACGCGAGCCTGCAACTGCTCGGCCAACTTGCGGCTCCGCTCGGCGAACGATTGCGTGGCGTTCGGCTCTTCGTCCGCCAGCACCGCCCAAACGTGAAATGCGGACTCCGGCTGTTTGCGCGCCTCGTCCAAAAACTCCCGCCAAGGCCCGGAGGTCGCCGAGCGGGCCTCGAGCAAGGCCTCGGCCAGTCCATCTACAGCCGCGATGGCTTGTTCGCGCACAAACGTGCGCGCGATCTCCTGCCGCTCGGCTTCGATCGCGCTCAGCTCGGCCACGTGCCGCTCGAACATTTGCGGCGGATCGATGAACGCCTGCTGATATCGCGAGCTCTGCAGATAGCCGGCCAGACCGTAGTAGTCCTCGGTCGAGATCGCATCGAACTTGTGGTCGTGGCAACGGGCACAGCTCACCGTCAATCCGAGAAACGTTTTAGCCAGCACGTCGATTTGATTGTCCATGCGGTCGGCTTCATCCTGGCGAACGTCGACCGGCGAATGCTTGGCCTCGCCAAAAAAGAAGAAGCCGGTGCCGATGATCGATTCGTTCGTCCCATCCAGTGGGTTGCGCCGCGGCGGGTTCAACAGATCGCCGGCCACGTGCTCGATGACGAACTTGTCGTACGGCAAATCGGCATTCAGCGCTCGCACCGCATAATCGCGATAGCGATAAGCGTTCGGCATGTCGAAATCGAATTCATGCCCATGCGTTTCGGCAAAGCGCACGAGGTCGAGCCAGTGCCGCGCCCAGCGCTCGCCATAGCTGGGCGAATCCAACAAACGCTCCACTACGCGCGCGTAAGCCGCGGGCGAGCGATCGTCCACGAACGATCGGATCTCGTCGGGCGTGGGCGGAAGACCGGTGAGGTCGTAGGTCACTCGTCGCAGGAGGGCGTAGCGGTCGGCCGCTTCGGCGGGCTGCATGCCGGCGCGCTCCAGCGCGGCCAGCACAAAATGGTCGATTGGATTGATGGGCCAGGTTGCGTCGGCAACTTCGGGAACCGTCGGCACCGCAATCGGCTGCAAGCTCCAGTGTTCCGCGCGGGCTTTCAGATCGAAAACGCCCCCCTGGGCGGCGCCGGTCGCGCTGGGACGATCCGCGCCCCACGGAACTCCCAACCGCACCCAATTCACCAACACTTCGATTTCGTCAGCCGGCAACTGTGACTTCGGCGGCATCTGATAGGTTTCGCCATAGCGAATGGCGTCGACCAACAGGCTCTGCTCCGGCTCACCCGGCACGATGGCTGGCCCGGTGTCGCCCCCCTTGAGCACGGCGTCGCGGGAGTCGAGCCGCAGCCCGGCCTTTTGCTTGTTGGGCCCGTGACACTCGTGGCAGCGTGCGGCCAAAAGCGGCCGCACTTTCTTCTCGAAGTAGTCCGCGCCATCGGGCGCATCCCCAGTAATCGCAGGCGCCGGGGTTTGAGTCTCGGCCGCGAGAGCCCGGCTTGCATAGCCGCACAAAAATGAGGCGACCACCAGCAATGCGAACGCGCAGGTGGCTGACCGAAGGGGCATTACGCCTCCAACGCGGGGCGAAACTTGAAGCCGCAGGCCGATCAGGGCGGCGGGTGGGCAACGGGGCAATCACGGGCGTCTAAGCCGAATATAGTTGAGCCCCCAAAGCCGGGTCAAACTTTGCGGAAGCCAAGTGCCCGTTGCGGTTTAAACCAAGCGTGCGAATGCTGCGGACGCCCCAATCTCATGGCCCTGGTAGCGCGCCACTTTCTAGATCAGGGCAGGTGCCGCCCGTAAGAACCGGAACTTCATATGCCGATTCGAGCGTGCGAACTTAACAACCAGGTCGCAATCGACGCGTCGCCAGCACGATCAGGCTGCCGATCACAGCGAGTAGCATCGTACTCGGCTCGGGCACATTCGCGAATTCTTGAATGCGGCGGTTGCCTCGGTCGACCACCCACATATTACCCAGTGCATCGAAAGCCAGGTCGCTCGGTTCAAGGAATTGGCCGTTCTGATGGCCGAATGACCCAAATTGGCCCAGGTAAGTTCCCGCTCCCGTAAATGACTGGAGGCGGTTATTGCCAGTGTCCGCGACCCATAAGCGCCCCAGGGGATCGAATTCGATGCCGGTTGGCTGGTTGAATTGTCCGTCCCCAGTTCCGAGCGAACCGATTTGGCTGAGATAATCACCGTTAGCGCTGAATTCCTGGATCCGGTTGTTGTACGTGTCTGCCACCCAAACATGGCCGTGCGCATCCACCGCAATGCCCAAGGGTAGGTCAAACTGCCCATTTCCGATTCCCGGACTTCCGAATTGTCGAAGCAAGTTCCCATTTAGATCAAATTGTTCGACGTTGCTGTCTCCTGCGTTCGCGACCCACAGGTCGCCGGCAGGCCCGATTGCGACTGCAAATGGAAGGAAATTGGTAGGATTCGTGTCTCGAACAAGGCTGACTAGCTGGCCGTCAGCGGTAAATTGATCGATCGCCTGAACTCCGTCGGCTACCCAAACATGTTGGGCTGAATCGATCGCCAGGCCAAGCGGGGCGACAGGAAAAAAAGGCTCCTGGAGACCGCTAATTTGGCGAATGAGGTCGCCGGCCGGAGTCAAAGCTAGAACTCGGGAATTGCCGAAGTCGGACACCCAGACATTGTTCCCCGAGTCCACCGCGATCCCCCAGGGATCGAGTCCGTCGCCAGGGCTTAAACCGGTCACCGCTCGCACGAACTGAAATTCAGCGTACGCCAGGCCGTGATGCAGCGCAAGAATGGCGGGAAGTAAGATTGCAACGCGACGGCCAGTTGAGATGAGCCCCGAGTGTCTCATTAGCAATCCCTCTGGTCGATGTCACAAGCCACAAACAGTCTAATCGCGCTTATTTCACGGTCGAGGAAAAAATAGATCAATCGCGGTAAAATTTGATAATAGTGGTTACAAATACGGCGTTGCCAGCCGCGCGATTCCGTCGCGCAGGCGGATGAACAGAGAGCGATTGTCCATGTCCGCCAGCGTCAGCCGGCGCGCGCGGTCTCGTTTCCCGACCATCAGACAGTACAAATAATCCGCCAGCTCGGTGTCATAACACTCCACGTCGAACTCGAAGTTGAGACGCAAGCTGCGCGGATCCCAATTACCCGAGCCGAACAGAATCCAGGCCTGATCGACGAGCATGAGCTTGGTGTGTTCGAAGGGCGGCGGCGACATCCACACGCGGCAGCCGCGTTCGAGCACTTGCCAGAGCATGGCGTCGGAGGCCCATTTGACGAGCGCCAGATTGTTCGCTTCCGGCAGGATGATGTCGACCTCGACGCCGCGCATGGCCGCCACGTTGAGCGCGGCGATCAAAGACGCTTCCGGCAGAAAGTAAGGGGTCATGATGCACACCGATTTCGAGGCGCAGGACAAGGCCCCCTCGAGCGTCAGCCGCAGCTTGTCGAGATCTTCATCCGGTCCGGCCGAGATCCCGCGCGCGAGCGCATTGCCCACCCGCTTGAGCTCGGGGAACCAGGCGGCACCGTCCAGCGTTTCGTTCGTGCTAAACAGCCAGTCGGAGGCGAACACCTCTTGTAGTTGCGCGATCACCGGCCCTTCGATCTTGAAGTGATGATCGAGAATCGGATGCGGCGGATTGAGACGCGCATCATGACCCGCGCGAATGTTGAGCCCGCCGGTGAAGCCGATGCGACCGTCGGCGACCAGAATCTTGCGGTGGTTGCGCAAGTTGGCATAAGTGAACCGCCCGGGCACCAAGGTGGGCAGAAACCGCGCGACTGGGATCCCATCCGCCTTCAGCCGGTGCAAGATCGAAGGGAACGTGTACCGCGCGCCCACCGCGTCGATCAGCACGCGCACTTCGACTTTACGCTGCACCGCGCGGGCAAGCGCGTCGGCAAACTCTTGCCCGGCGGCATCGTTGTCGAAGATATAGGTACTGAACGCCACCGACTGTTCGGCCTCGTCGATGGCGGCGAGCATTTCGGGGTAAGCGTGTTCGCCTCCCTCGAGCGACTTGATGCGGTTGCCGGCCAGCAAGGGCCGGCCGGTTAGATTGTCGATCAACTTTTCCAAGCTGGCCAGGCGCTCGGCGCCCTCTGGCAGCGCCACCGCCAGCGCTTTTTCAGCAGCCCTCCGCGCGGCCGCCTTGGTGCGCCAATGCTGACCGCTGCCCGCCCGCAGGCTAAGCGCGCGGCGATGCAGCCGATTGATGCCAAACACGCCGTAGAGAAGGGCGCCGAAGATCGGCACCATCACTACAACGCCAATCCAGCCAAGCGCCGCCCGCGTATCTTTCTTGTAGAGGACCAAATGCACCGACGCCGCCGCGGTCAGCACGACATAGGCGCAAGCGGTGATGTGGGGCCACAGCCACCAGAAATCCTCGACGAACTTCGAGAGAGTTTGCACCGCGATCTCGCCCGGGCCCCTCGACTGACTGATGATGCCGTCGCACCAAGAGGCGACAGCAAGGGCTTCACATCGTGCCGCGTGGCACTCACAATATAGGGTGCGCGGCCTATCCGCGAGAGCCCGTTCGTTCTGCCTCCCGCCCTGCCCTTCCCGCCTTACTTGAGAGTCTTGCCGCCGTGCGTCTGGTTTGTGCCATTTCGATTGTGTCGATCCTGATCGTCGGCAGCGCACGGCGGACCTCGGCCGATGAACCGAGTCCGCCAGCTCGCGAAATCGACTTTCACAAGCAGGTCGTCCCGATCCTGGCCAATAGCTGCGCCAAGTGCCACACGGGCGCAGAACCCAAAGGCGGCTTTTCGATCGAGACCCGCGAATCACTGCTGGCCGGCGGCGATGCCGGCCCGGCCGTCGTCAGTGGCAAAAGCGCGGAGAGCCGGCTCGTTGCGCTGGTTTCGGGACTCGAGCCCGATACCGTGATGCCGGCGCAAGGCCCACGCCTGTCGGCGGCACAAATTGCCGTGCTGCGGACATGGATCGACTCGGGGCTGCCCTGGGAACAGGGATTCTCGTTCAAGCGCCAGCGAACCGCGCCGCTTGCCCCACGCAAAGTGCCGCTGCCCGAAGCGCCCCCGGGCGTCACGCATCCGATCGATCGACTGTTGGCCCGACATTTCGAGAAGGCCGGCGCGCGGCCACCGGCGCTGGTCGATGATCGAACCTTCTTGCGGCGGGCCTATCTCGATTTGATCGGGCTGCTGCCGGAGGCGAGTGATGCTGAGCGATTCCTGAACGACGCGAGCCCCGA
>DATJEN010000111.1:0-7647 GCA_035496575.1 Pirellulales bacterium | reverse complement strand
AACCGACCAGGTCTCCGCGACGCTCACAGATTGCCCGCAACTGGTCGTAGCGGCCGGAAAGTTGCGCGAGCTCGAACAGCCCAGGCGCAAAGCCGCTCGTGCGCATGCCGGGCGGAATCAACTCGCCCGCGGCCTCGAGCGCCTGCTCGTAACGTTTCAATCGCACCAGCAGCTCAATGTAAATCTCGATCGCGCCCGTGCCGAGCTCCGCTGGGTCGAGTTCGCGCGCCTTGCGGCCGAAGTATTCGGTCGCCTCGTCCACCCGCTGGCCGAGCTGCGCGGCAAAGAACAGCCCGTGCGTCGGGTACACGTTTGCGAACGGCTCTTCGCCCGGGAATTGAAATTGGGAACCCAGGTGACGGCCATATTCCGTCAGATCGAGCGCCATGCGAACGAGCTCGGTGTCGGTCAGCAGCCGGGCAAAGCGCACTGTGGCGGCCAGGTGCGTGGTATCAATGTGATAATTGTTGTCCGTGAACAGCCAGTCCCGGTCTGCCACCAGCTCAGCCAACGTGTCTCCCGTCGGCGCCTGGCTCTGTTGCCGCTCGATATCGGCGCGGACATTCGCGATCAAATCAGTGTGCAGTTGCCGCAGCAGCAGCGCGGCCGCGGCTTGTTGGTCCGCGCGCGAGCGGCCAGTGAGCGAGCCCTCGAACGTGGTGATCGCGTTGCAGGTGCCGTAGTTTTTGAGCACCAGCTCGAAACCTAGCGCCGGAGCCACGCCTTCGTGCAGCGAAATCTCGATCAAGTCCTGCAAGTTTTCTTCGTTCGGCGTGATGCGCGCGAGCGCCCCGGCCACCAAACCGCGATCTCCCAGCGGGCGCAAGTACATCCACGCTTCGCGCACTTTGCCCTCGGCCAGCAGCAACGTGCCCACTTCGCGGCAGGCAGCCAGATAGGCGTTCTCGAGCTCGGTTCGCTCGGGCTCCGGCAAATCATCCAGCGGCGTGGACAACACCGCCGGCAAGCCGAGCCGTTGCCGCGTCTCCATCAAAAGCACGTCGAACAGCTCGTGGTATTTCTGCTCGTGCTTGAGCTGCTCGCTCAGCTTTCGCAGAACCCCGCCAGGGCCATGGTTCGTGAGCTCCTGTGCAAGCTCTTGATACGCCTCTTGAGACATGGAACGTGGGTCCGGCGGGGGTGTAGCGGGGCACGTCAATCCTAGCAATTGCCCACGAGGCATGCCATGAGGGCGCCCTTCGCGCATAAGGACCGCTCGGGCAAGGCAGCCTGGTGACTCTCGCATCCGCGTGGAACTTGTTGCACAATGCTGCCTTGGCCGCTCTCGAACACTTCCGCGAAGCTCGTCAGCAAGGAAACCTGCATGAAGGCTTATGAAATCCAGGCATTTGGATTCGAGAACGTCAAGCTTGTCGATCGTGATGATCCGCGCCCCGGCCCCGGCCAGGTGCTGCTGGAGATGACCGCCTGGTCGCTCAACTATCGCGACCTGATGATCGCCAAGGGGCAATACAACCCGAAGCTGCGAATGCCGGCCGTGCCGCTGTCGGACGGCGTGGGACGCGTCGTCGAGGTTGGGCCAGGCGTCTCGCGCGCGAAAGTGGGCGACCGCGTGGCCGGCGCCTTCATGACCAAGTGGATTTGTGGCGAAGTGACCGAAGACAAAGCCCGCTCGGCGCTCGGCGGCGGCGGGCCCGAGGGCATGCTGGCCCAGCGCGTGGTGCTCGACGAGCAAGGCGTGGTTCATTTGCCACGGCATTTGAGCGACGAAGAAGCCGCCACGCTCCCCTGTGCCGCGGTAACCGCCTGGCATGCCCTGATTGGCGAAGGTCGCCTGGCGGCGGGCGACACCGTGCTCGTCCAGGGCACCGGCGGCGTGTCCATTTATGCCCTGCAATTCGCGCGGCTGCACGGGGCCCGCGTCATCGTCACCTCCAGCCGCGACGACAAGCTGGCCCGCGCCCTCGATCTCGGCGGCAATGACGGCATCAACTACAAAACCACGCCCGACTGGGACAAGCGCGTGCGCGAGCTCACCGCCGGAGTCGGCGTTGATTATGTGGTCGAAGTAGGCGGAGCCGGCACGCTCACGCAGTCCATGCGCGCGGTTCGCAACGGCGGACAGATCAGCTTGATCGGCGTGCTCACCGGCGGCGCCGGACAGGTGAACCCGCTGCCGATTCTGATGAAAAATATCCGCGTGCAAGGAATCTTCGTGGGCTCGCGCGACATGTTCGAGGCCATGAACCGGGCCATCGAGTTGGCACAGCTAAAGCCTGTCGTGGATCGGGTATTTCCGTTTTCCGACGCCCTGTCCGCCTTCCGCTACATGGAAACGGCTGCTCATTTTGGAAAAGTGGTCATTCGCGCTTAGGGGTTTCGCCATCCAGGTGCGTGAAACCGGGTAGACGCGCCCCGGGGCTCGGACCGCATCCTGGACCAGGTTTTGCCGTGGCCGGGCGGCGCGGTTATCCTAAAGATTCCCGGCCAAATGTGTTCCCACCCTCCCCGTCGCCTCCCGCCATGCGCTCCCGGCCGCCTGCTAATTTGATCGCATGTCGAACCGCCCGTGCGAAGGCACGCATCGGCGTGCTGCTGGCGATCGTGTTGGCGATGATTGCCAGCGCGGCTCATGCCGACGAGCCGGCGAAATCCGACTTCTCCGGCAGTGTGCGGCCCATTTTCGTCGAGCATTGCTACAAGTGCCACGGACCGGACAAACAGGAAGCCGCGTTGCGCTTCGACATGCGCGAACCGGCGATCAAAGGCGGCGACTCCGGCGCCTGGTTCGTGCCCGGCAAAGGCGACGAGAGCCTGATCGTGCGACGGATCTCCGCCACCGGCGACGAGCGGATGCCCCCCGACGACGGCCAGGAGAAGGCGCTGTCACCCGGCGAGATCGCGCGGATCAAGACCTGGATCGATGCCGGCGCGGCGTGGCCCGAGGCCGAGCGGCCGGGCGCCGACCATTGGGCCTTTCGTCCAATTGCGCATCCCGCCCCGCCGCCGGTGAAGAACGAAGCCTGGTGCCGCGGCGCGATCGACCGCTTCGTGCTCTCACTGCTGGACGCGCGCGGCGTCGCGCCGTCGCCCGAGGCCGATCGCTACACGCTTGCCAAGCGGCTGTCGTATGACCTGGTTGGCTTGCCGCCCGATCCTGCGGACGCGGATCGCTTCGCGGCGGATACGTCGCCCGAGGCTTACGAGCGTTTTGTCGATCGGCTGCTCGAGTCGCCGCGGTTTGGCGAACGCTGGGGCCGCCGCTGGCTCGACCTGGCCCGCTATGCCGACTCCGACGGCTACGAGAAAGACAATCCGCGCCCCGATGCGTGGCGCTATCGCGATTGGGTGATCGATGCAGTGAACGCGGACCTGCCGCTGGACCGCTTTACGATCGAGCAACTGGCCGGAGACTTGTTGCCCGACGCTACGCCGGAAAACCGCCTGGCCACGGCGTTTCATCGGCAGACGCTCACCAACACCGAAGGCGGCGTCGACCAGGAGCAGTTTCGCGTCGAAGCCATCTTCGACCGCGTCGCCACGACCGGCAGCGTGTGGCTGGGACTGACGATCGGCTGCGCCCAGTGCCACTCGCACAAGTACGATCCCGTCTCGCACGAGGACTACTACCGCCTGTTTGCACTGTTTAACAATGCCGACGAAACGGAAACCGAAGTGCCGCTGACCGGCATGGTGCTCGGCCAGTGGCGGCGCGATAAAGAAGAGGCCGCAGCAAATCTCGCCAAAACCGAGGAGCTGCTAGCTGCCCAGCGGAAGCGGCTCGAGACGCAGCTCCCGAAGTGGGAAGCCAAGCTCGCCGCCAGCACGCAACTGCCGGTCGACTTTCATCCGGTCGAGCTCGTCTCGGCCAGCTCGGCCGCGGGCGCGGACTTGAAGTTGCTGTCCGATGGCTCGTACCTGGTGACCGGCAAGAATCCGGACGTCGACAAGCTCACGATCGTCATCAAGGCCGACCGGCCGCGCGTGACGGGCTTTCGCATCGAGGCGCTCGCCCACGATTCGCTCGGCGGGCGCGGCCCCGGCCGGACCGAGCACGGTAACTTCGTGCTGAGCGAGTTTCGCGCGTCGGCATCCGGCACCAATCAGTTTGAATCAAAAGACCGACTGCCAATGCAGCGCGCATTTGCCGACTTTGCGCAAAGTGGCTTCGAGTCGGCCGCCGCCATGGATGGCAAGGAGCCGACCGGCTGGGCGATTGCGCCGCAGACCGGGCGGGATCACTGGATCGTGTTCGCGCTGGCCGAGCCGCTCGACACGGCGGCGCGGCCGTATGTCGAGCTCGTGCTCAATCAGAACCATGGCTTGCAGCACACGCTCGGCCGATTCCGCGTGTCGGCCATGACCGGCAACGATCCCGAGAGCGGTTTTCCGGATGACGTGCGCGCGGCGCTGGCCGTGGCCGCCGCCAACCGGAGCGAACAGCAGGCAAAAGTGGTGCTCGATTATTTCGTTTCACAAAGTGGGGTTCGGAAGCTTATTGAAGAGGCGGACAAGCTAAAAGCGCGCGTCGCTGCGCGGCCGGTGATGAAATCGCGGGTGCTCGCCCAGCGTTCGGACGATCCGCGCAAAAGCCACATTCTCGATCGCGGCGATTTTTTGCGCCCGCTTGGCGAAGTGCGGCCAGGCACGCCCGCCGTATTGCCGCCGCTGGAGTGCGGCAATCGTCAGCCGACGCGGCTGGATCTCGCGCGGTGGCTGGTCAGCCCCGCCAATCCGCTCACGCGCCGCGTGATGATCAACCAGCTTTGGCTCGGACTGTTTGGGCGGGGGCTCGTGCGCACACCGGGCGATTTCGGCGTGCGCGGCGAACGGCCTACCCATCCCGAGCTGCTCGATTACCTGGCACAACAGTTGGTCGAGCTGGGCTGGAGTCGCAAGGCCATGCTGCGCGAGATCGTGCTCTCGGCCACCTACCGGCAAGCCTCGCGCTATCGCACCGAGCTGTTCGAAGCCGATCCGCTCAACGATTTGTTCCACCGCCAGAATCGATATCGGATCGAAGCCGAAATCGTCCGCGACGTGGCACTAGCCGCCGCTGGCCTGCTGACCGATTCGGTGGGCGGGCCCAGTGTCTATCCGCCCCTGCCCGCAGATATCGCCGAGCTGAGCTACGCCAATAATTTCAAATGGACCAATAGCACGGGTCCGGACCGTTATCGCCGCGGCATGTACACGTTCTTCAAGCGCACCGCGCCGCATCCGAACCTCACGACGTTCGACAGTCCCGATTCGAACACGACTTGCCTGGCGCGGCAGGCGTCGAACACGCCGCTACAAGCGCTCACGACCCTGAACAACGAAGTTTTCGCCGAAGCCGCGCAGGCCTTCGCGCGACGCGTGCTCATTGAACCCGGTGACGATCGCGCGCGGCTGGCACGAGCGCTGCGATTGTGCGTCATCCGCCAACCCGCCGAAGGCGAGCTATCGACCTTTTCCGAATTGCTAAGCGCCGGCCGGGCCTGGTATGCGTCCCATGTTGAAGACGCCAAAACGGCCGTCGGCAATTACGCCGTTCCCGACCTTGCACTCCCTGAGAACGCCGCCTGGGTGGCGACCGTTCGAATCATGCTGAACCTGGATGAATTCCTGACGCGCGAGTAGGAGCTGTCTGGCGATGAAAATGCCGTCCCATTATCCAGCCGATCCCGCGCGACGCGCGTTTTTGACGAGCGCCGCCAGCGGCCTGGGTGGACTGGCGCTCACGGCGGCGCTCTCGGGCGATGGACTGCTCGCCGCGCCTGTTGAGAGCAGCGCCGATCCGCTCACTCCGCGCGCGCCGCATTTCGCGCCCAAGGCCAAGAGCTGCATCTTCATTTTCATGGAGGGCGCCCCCAGCCAGGCCGATTTGTTCGACCCCAAGCCCAAGCTCAACGAGCTGCACGGCCAAAAGCTGCCCGACTCGCTCATCAAGAACGTGCGGTTCGCCTTCTTGAAGAAAGACACCGCCACCATCCTGGGCACCAAGCGCAAATTCGAAAAGTATGGCCAGTGCGGCATGGAACTATCGGAGCTGCTGCCCAACATCGCCACCTGCGCCGACGATCTGCTGCTCGTGCGCAGCATGCACACCGACCAGTTCAATCATCATCCAGGCCAGTTGCTCATGCAGTGCGGGCGCGCCAGCTTCGGCTTGCCGTGCATGGGATCGTGGATCACGTATGGACTGGGTAGCGAATCGCGCAACCTGCCGGGCTATGTCGTGCTCACCGCCGGCCGGGGGTCGAGTGGCGGCGCTTCGCTGTGGCAGAGCGGCTTTCTGCCCTCGGCCTACTCGGGCGTGCTGTTTCGAAATAAAGGCGAGCCGGTTCTCAACCTGCAAACGCCCCCCGGATTGTCGAGCGAGCTCGAGCGGCGCGGACTCGACGCGCTGGCGCGCATGAACCAGGCCCGCTTTGAGCAGGTGGGCGATCCGGAGATTGCCAGCCGCATCGCCAGCTATGAGCTGGCCTTCCGCATGCAGTCGGCCGCGCCGGAGTTGATTGACGTCGCGCGCGAGAGCCGGCAGACGCTCGATATGTATGGCATCGACCGCGAAGAGCCGAACGTCAAGGCGGGTCGCGGCGGCGGTCCCGGTCAGTTCCGTTCCTTCGCCACGAATTGCCTGCTCGCGCGGCGGATGGTCGAACGCGGCGTGCGGTTCGTGAACATCATCCACGCCTCCTGGGATCACCACTCGAACCTGGATACCGAGCTGCCCTACAACGCACAAATGGCGGACCAGCCGATCGCCGCGCTGATCAAGGACTTGAAAGCCCGTGGGCTATTGGACGAGACGCTGGTCGTGTGGGCCAGTGAGTTCGGCCGCACGCCGCTGGGCGAAAATCGCGGCGGCTCAGAGAGCGTGACCGGGCGCGATCATCATCCATTTGCGTTCAGCATCTTCATGGCCGGCGGCGGCATCAAAGGCGGCCAGGTGTATGGCGAGACCGACGAGATCGGCTGGGCGCCGGTCAAAGACCCGGTGCACGTGAACGATTTTCAAGCCACGCTGCTCAAGCTGTTTGGCCTGGATCACCTGCGGCTGACGCACCGCTTTCAAGGCCGCGACTTCCGCCTCACCGACGTGGGCGGCAAAGTGATCGACGCCTGGGTGGCGTGAACGTCGGAATTCCAGCGGATCGCCGGAGGAAGGACGAACGATCTCCTTCTCGCCACTAAAGGCGAGAACTCAATCTTGTGCTCCGTGAGCGCGCAGGATCTGATCGGCACGATAACACCATCCCCCCACCACGCTCTTGCCTTGCTGGTCTCGCGCGGTTGCATCGCCGCCGGCCTGCAAAACCAGCTTGACACTGTCCAGAGAATGCAACGCCGCATGGTGAAGTGGCGAGCGCCCCTCGCTGTCGCGACTGTTTGGATCCGCGTTGTGATCCAAGAGCAGACGCACGAGCTTTGGCCAACGGTAGATGGCAGCGGCCATGAGCAGGGTATGCCCACGCTCATTGCGCGCTTCGATCGGTCCGCCTTGAGCCAAATAAGATTCGACAGAGGAGAGGGCACCCCGTTCGACGGCCTGAAAAATCGGCAATGTATCGTATTCATCTTCAATTGTACACCCGTCATGGATCAGCATTCCAAGAAACTCGTAAAACGAATCGGCGAGCCAATAGAAGGCTTGCTCATCTTCTGAGATCCAGAACGCCGAACTGTCCCAGTACCACACGC
>DATJEN010000110.1:0-3209 GCA_035496575.1 Pirellulales bacterium | reverse complement strand
GCAGGCCGGCAAGGACGTGTACGTCGAAAAGCCGGTGAGCCATAACGTGAGCGAGGGCCGCCGCGTGGTCGAGGCCGCCCGCAAGTACAACAAGATTTGCCAGACGGGTACGCAATGCCGCTCGACCAAGGGCATGCGCGACGCCATGCAATATCTGCACGATGGCAAGATCGGAAAAGTCAAGATCGCGCGCGGGTTGTGCTACAAGCGGCGCCCGTCGATCGGACCGCTGGGCAATTATGAGATTCCCAAGGGCGTGAACTATGACCTGTGGCTGGGCCCGGCGCAGTTCGCTCCGCTCACGCGCCGCAATTTGCACTACGACTGGCACATGCAATTGCCCTATGGCAACGGCGACCTCGGCAACCAGGGCATTCACCAGATGGATTTGTGCCGCTGGGGCCTGGGGGTCGATCGGCTGAGCGATTGGGTGCTCAGCTATGGCGGCCGGCTGGGATATGAAGACGCGGGCGATGCCGCCAACACGCAAGTCATCATCCACGACTACGGCGACCAGGCACTGGTATTCGAAGTGCGCGGGCTGGCGACCGGTCCCTACATGGACGCAAGTGTGGGCGTTATTTTCGAAGGCACGGATGGCTACCTGGTGATGACCAGCTACAGCGATGGAGCGGCCTTCGACAAAGAGGGCAAGAAGGTGCAGGAGTTCAGAGGGAGTGGCGACCATTATGGCAACTTCCTGCAGGCGGTTCGCTCGCGCAAGCGCGAAGACTTGCACGCCGATATTCAGGAAGGGCACTTGTCGAGCGCGCTGTGCCACCTGGGCAACATCTCTTGGCGCTTGGGAACGCCAATGTCTATCGGCGAAGTGAAGGAAAAGCTGAAGGACATCAAGAGCCCTGAGCACTTGCAAGAGACTTATGGCCGCTTCACCGAACACCTGAAGGACAACAAGCTGGATCTCGAAACCACCAAGATCAATTGGGGGTTGCAGTTGCCGATCGATTCGGCGAATGAGAAGTTCCTGAATAACTCGGCCGCCGACGCATTGCTGACGCGCGATTATCGAGCCCCGTTCATCGTGCCGCCGGCCGGGCAAGTTTAGCGAGTTTTTTCGTTTGTGATTTCACGCGAGGGCGTCTGTCACGAGGGCAGGCGCCCTCGTTACGTTTCATGGATCCTGGAAGAGCAAGCTCGCGTGGGCACTGACGAATCCGAGCGCGGTTTCGGAGTCCTCTTCGAAGATGACTCGGTGCTGGTCGCGAATAAGCCGACCGGCGTGGCGACGCAAGCGCCGCCGGGAATCGACAGCCTCGAAGTGCGGATTCGCCGTTACCTGGCGCCTGACGCGGAGGGCAGTCTGTATCTCGGCATCCCCCACCGGTTGGATCGGCCGGTATCGGGCGCGATCGTGTTTGCCAAGACGCGCCGTGCCGCGCGGCAATTGTCCAAACAGCTCGAGCGGCGCACGGTCGGCAAGCGCTATTGGGCTTGTGTGGAGCGCGTGGTCGAGCCGCTCGAGGGCACCTGGACCGACTACTTGCACAAGGTTTACGGCCAGCCGCGGGCCATGGTGGTGGAGGGCACGCATCCCGGCGGGCAGGAAGCGGTGCTCAGCTACCGGACGCTGGGGTTTCATACGGCCGGCTCGTGGCTCGAAATCGAACTGCAGACGGGTCGCACCCATCAGATTCGCATTCAAGCCGGTTCGCGGCAGCACCCGGTGTTGGGAGACGAGCTCTACGGCTCGCGGGTGACTTTCGGCACGCCGACATCGGACGAGCGACAGCGACCGATTGCGCTGCATGCGCGGACGCTCGAGTTCATGCACCCGACGACGCGCGAACGGATCTTGATCGCGGCGCCAACACCGCCGACTTGGGACGAACTCGGGCTCAACGAGCATACGCCCGCGTAGCGACTAGGGCGTCGTGCCGAAGTGTTCCAAGAAGTTCCACAGCCAGGGATGCGTCCACGGATTCCAGGTCGGGTAGGTGGCCGACATCACGGACCACATCAAGAGCACCAGCGCGACGCCGCGTCCCCAGAGTGAGGCCGCCATGCGGTCGACGGTCGGCAGCAGGGCAACAAGCCACAGTGGGGCGAACCAAAACATCCAGCGAAAGCCGCTGGTCATGCCGCCATAGTTGCGGTCCATCTGCGGCCGCGTCAGGTAAAAGACAAGGCATACAAGCGACAGCGAGCCGATCAAGAGGGCCACTTCGCGGCGGCCGTTTCGCCACAAGTAGAAAAGGCCCGCCACGCTCAGAATCCAAATCGGCGTGAGCGAAAAAACCCCATGGTGTCCGATGGTGGCATGCAGGGCATAAGTGGCCACCGACGGTTCGCCCTGATCGATGCCGGCCGGGTTGCGCCAATAACTGTCGCGCATTTTCCCGCCGCGCTCATACGAGTAGTCGTACCAGTTGTCGCTTGCGTCGCTCTGGCTGCGGTGCATGTAGGGTGGGCGAAGATCGCCGTGGGCGAGATAGTTGGTTCCAAAAGCGGCGGCTGCCACGACGAGGGCGGCGGGCACGAAGGCGATGAGCGTCTCGCGCGGAGCGCGCCACAAAAGCGCGGCCGCGACTAGCGCGAACAGCGACAGCGCCGGCAGCTCGTTCGTGACCGCCAGCGCCGCGAACCAGCCCGCCAGCGCGAAATAGCGCGTGCGGAGCTCGCCGTCGTACCAGATTCGCGCACAGCAATAGCAGGCGATGACGACACACACGGCCGCCGGCAGATGGTTGTTAATCGAGACGGCGAACGTCGTCAGAAAGGTGCCGAACGCCGCGGCCGCCATCATGAACAGCCGCCCCCAATCGGTCGTGCCGAAGCGCTCGGCCAAACGCGCAAGCAGCCAGAAATAAACCAACAGCGGCAAGACGTTGATCGTTACCAGCATGAAGCGGCCAACCTCGTAGGGATGATCGGCCAGGGTGGCGCCGGTGAGCTTGTGGATGAGCCAGTACTCGCCGGCCATCAGCGTGGCAAACAGCGGCGGCTTGCTGGAGTACAGATGCTCCTTGCCGTCAGGTCCCACGTGCTTGACCATGTCGATCGTGTCCCAGCCGCGCTCGGCGGTGACTTCGTCGATCGCATAAGTGCCGTGCTCGACGAGCGCGCGGACGGTAGCCCAGCGGCTGCGGTCGTTGGCGCTGAGAAAGGGACGCTCGAGCTGCCAGTCGGCGCGGCCCTGCCGGGCCAGGTGCGTCTCCAGGGCGATCACGTCCACGGAGTTGACCGCGAAG
>DATJEN010000109.1:0-44557 GCA_035496575.1 Pirellulales bacterium | reverse complement strand
CACGCCGCCCACTCCCAGGGCAATATAGGAGATCTTGCCGGTCCGAACGTCGACGACCATGTCGTCCACCGTGCCCAGTTTTTCGCCCGCTGTGTTGCGGACATTCAGGCCGGTCAATTTGCTCGCGCGAAACGCCGTGGCCGCGAGCACCTTTTGATTGTTCGGGTTGGTGTTCGTCGGTTTGGCATTTGGGTCGGCCGCAAACGCGGCGACCGTGATTCCCAGCGCGGCCAATGTAAATGCGAGTGTACGCATGGGATTCCCTCCTACTCGTTCAACCATTGCCCCTGACATGTGAACTGCGCGCGTCAGGGAGCAGGTCCGCGGCGAAAGCCGCCGAACAGCAGGCTGATGACGAACAGCACAACGAACAAAAAGAACAACACCTGTGCGATGCTGGCTGCGCCGCCGGCGATTCCGCCAAACCCAAACAGTCCGGCAATAAGCGCAATGACCAGAAACATGGCTGCCCAATACAACATGGAAAGGTCTCCTCAAAAAGGGGGACATGGTTCGCAATTCGTTTACCGAAGGCGGCTGCGATCGCCGCCGTTAGCACTGAATGCACATCACGTGCCATTCCGGCAACGCGCAGAAAGCACCGCTAGAAAGCGCTTATTCCAACGCGCTTAGCCCCTGATTAGGGGCTTTTGATCGAATTGGACAGGTACCGATCAATCTGATGGGAATCGGTTCAATTCAAATGGCGCATTGGGCAGGCTTGGGCAGATTCGCTTTGGGCCGGCCGCCCTTGATTAGAAGTTAGTCTGACCGACTTCACCGGCGGTAACCCACCGAGCTGCGTGAGGTGCTGGCGGCGCAACGATCTTTTTTGGCGCGTGTTTTGCTTAACCCGCTCCCTCGCGGAACAGTTAGAATACGAGGATCGAGCCGTAGGGAGTCTTGACATGATCAGCCGCCCCAAACGCAAGGCCAAGTCGGAGGCAATGCCGAGCCCTGAGTTGATCGAACAGCGCCGCATGCAAATTCGATCACACTGGACGCCCAGCGAGCGACGCCATCGTGCAGAGCAAGCAATCGAACGGGTACGGCAACTCTGGAACGTGATCGCCGAAGCGGAGGTCAGCGCCGCCCATTAGCGCAGGACGCATTCAGCGCAGATCGCCATTGGCGCGCATCACTTAAACGATGCAATCTCGCGTCGCGCGCGGTTTGTGTCGCTCTTACAGCAGCGTGCCTGAGAGCACGAACATCGCGACCGAAAAGTAGATCACGAGTCCGGTCACATCGACTAAGGTCGCGACAAACGGCGCTGAGGACGTGGCGGGATCCAGTCCCAGTCGCTTCAGCACCAGTGGCAGCATCGAGCCGGAAATGGTGCCCCACAGCACCACCCCGACCAGTGATAGTGCCACCGTCAAACCGACGAGCACCCAATGCTCGCCATACAGGTTTGAAAACGCGCTCCACAGCGCGATCCGCAAGAACCCAATCGTGCCGAGGATCAAGCCCAGCAATAATCCCGAAATGGTCTCTCGCATGAGCACGTGTGACCAGGCTCCCGCGCGAATTTCACCGAGCGCCAACGCGCGCACGATCAACGTGGCCGCCTGCGAGCCGGAGTTGCCGCCGCTGGAAATAATGAGCGGCACGAATAGCGCAAGCACGACCGCCGCTTTGATCTCTTCCTCGTAGCGGCCCATGGCAGTGGCGGTCAACAGCTCGCCCAGGAACAGGATCACGAGCCAGGTGGCGCGCTTCTTGACCATCGTCAACAGCGGAGTGGTGCTGTAGGGTTCTTCGAGGGCTTCCAAGCCGCCCAAGCGCTGGATTTCGCGTGTGGCTTCGCGCTCGGCCACGTCGAACACGTCATCGATCGTCACGATGCCGACCAACGTGCCCGCCTCGTTGACCACGGGCAGGGCGGTGCGATCGTACTTGCGGAAGGCCGCCACCGCGGTTGGCTTGTGGTCCATCACGTGCAAACTGACGAAGTTGCGATCCATCAGGTCGAGAACGCGCGCGTGCAGCGGAGCCAGCAGCACTTCGCGAATCCGCAGGTCGTCGAGCAGTTTGCCATGGCTGTCGGTCACGTACACGGCGTTCAAAGTTTCGCTGTCTTTGCCATAGGCGCGCACGAATTCCAAAACTTGCTCGATGGTCCAGTTCTCCTTGACCGCCACATAGTCGGGCGTCATCAACCGTCCCACGCTGTCCTCCGGATAGGCCAACAACGTTTCGGCGATCCGCCGCTCCTCAGGATCGAGCAGCGACAACACGCGGTGCTTTCGTTCGTCCGGCAGTTCTGACAGGAAGCGGGTACGGTCGTCCGGGGCCATACCCGCCAGCACCTTGACGAACTCGCCGATCGGCAGTGAGTCAATGAGTTGGTTCTGCGCGTCGAAATCGAGATATGCAAACGCCTGGGCCGCCGCCGATTCTTCCAACGCTCGGAACGCGAAGGCCTGCTCGTCGGGATCTAAATCGGCGATCAAGGCGGCCAGGTCGGGAGGAATCCAATCGCTCAGAATCTCACGCAGCGTTTCCAGGTCCCGGCCGACGATGAGCTCGCGAATCTCGGGCAGCACTAGCTTTTCCAGCATCGACATGGCAGATTCCTTAACACTCGCGTTGGGATCTCTCGGAGCCTTGGACCGTGCAAATGCGTGCGGCGCGCTTTGACCTTACACCCTCGTCCGCAGGCGGGCTAAAATTCCAGCTTCGGTGAATGAGACGATGTCACCAAGAGCTCACCCGCACGCCCAGCCAGGCTCACCCTCTTACCATGCTACCCCTCGACGGCTTTCTGGGCACCCGCGCGACATTCATGCTGGATGTCGTGGTGCTGGCCATGCTCGCCGTATTGCCGGTGCTGGCCTGGAGCATTTATTTCCTTGCCCGGCGGCGCCGCTACACGTTGCATAAACGAGTCCAACTCACGCTTGGCATCGTGCTGCTGATTACGGTGGCGCTGTTCGAACTCGACATGCGCACCAATGGCTGGCGTGATCGGGCATCGGTGTCGCCGTACATGGGGCAGGGGGGCGGAACCGACTGGGTCGATACCGCCCTGGCCATTCATCTGTGCTTTGCCGTCTCCGCAGCTTTGCTGTGGGTCACTGTGATCGCACGGGCACTCGCGCGGTTCGACGTGCCTGCCGCGCCGGGACCGCACAGCGTGTGGCACAGGCGGTTTGGCTACCTGGCCGCCTTCGACATGGCCGCCACGGCCGTCTCCGGCTGGATTTTCTACTGGCTGGCGTTCGTAGCGTGAACCGCTGCAACCGCGCGCAAGCGCGATCAAAACCCGGCTAATGGTTCAAACCCACGGGCCAATTCAGATGTCGGTGCAGAAAGTCAAAGGTGCCGACACCATGGATCGTGTGGGGCCCGTCAAAGTATTCGATCGTGGTGCGCTCGGGAATTCGCAGATCGGCATACAGTAGCCGAATCTTGGCGTACTCATAGCTGACCCAGGTGTCCGGCCCGACGCCGTCGCGGTGGCCGCGCTCGACCATGAACGGCCGCGGCGCGATCAGGGCAGCCATTTCGGCATAGTTGAACGTGTTACCGAGATCAAATTCGAATATCTCGTACTCGGGTGTGGACACGTAGCTGTACGGGGCACGCGTCGAGGCATTCTTCCAAATCCATTCGTTGAAATCGGCCGAGCAGATGGACAGGCAATATCGTTCCACGAGTGCCGGCACCCGCATAGCGGTCTTGCCGCCGTAGGACAGCCCGTAGAAGGCGATTCGCGTAGGATCGACCATGTCCAACGATGCCAACCAATCGACGATTTGCTGGTGCTGCGGCACGATCGTGGAGTACAGCGTTTTGCCGAGCGGATTACTCTTGCGCTGCAGGGTGCGGAACTTGTCCCGCCCGATGTACGGATTCTGCGGCGCAAAGACGACGAAGCCGCGTTCCGCCAGACGGCATGCATATTGGTTATAGGCAGGATTCGTCGTGCCCGGATCGGCCACGTCGGTGGGCCGCCCTTCGAGGCCATGCTGACACACGACCGTCGGGCGCTTCTCGCCGGACTTGATCCCCTTGGGCACGAGCAGGATTCCATAGGCGAATACATCCGGAAAGACGTCCAGCACCACCTCGTAGCCGGTGTACGACGTCTGGTCGTAGACCTGCCGGCTGCGTGGCTTGGGCGGCAGGCGATCGTCTTCGAAGCGGCCGATCACCTCGTCATAAAATCGTTTGCGATAAGAGTCAGTGGAGGCTTTCCACTTTTCCAGATCGCGCGAGGAACGATCGGCGCCGGCCCAGTACTCGGCGCGCCCATATTCCGATTCGCGCATGACGTGCTGCGTGTCTTCTTTGATCTCGGCGAACTGGCGGGCTAGCCGCGCAGCGGCGTCGATCGACGATGCCGGCGTGGGAGAAGACCCTGGCGGCGCAAGCTTCGACCCGCTCGACAGCGCCGCAATGAACATTTCGAGGGCAAGGTCGCTGCCCGGGGGGCCGGCGCCTTCCTTGCTCGCCACGAGGGCGAAATCGGCATGCATCTTCAGGCCCGGCACCAGCGCTCGGGCCCGATCGAGCTCACCTTGCAGCGTGGCTACGCTGGGCGTGACCAGCCGGCCGGGCGCGGCGGTCTCGGCATGGTTGTGGCGACCCGCCGGTGGACCGTTGACTTCTGGTACGCGGCTGGCCTCGACAACGAGAGCGCGCGGCGCCACCATGCTCGCCAGCTCGGCATCGCCAAATTGATCGAGCAGGCCGAACACGTTGCGATAGATCGGCTCTTGCCACACATTTTGCCGGGAATCGAAGTAGCCGCTGACCAGCGCCGCATCGATTCGTGGGTCGAGTGCCGCCGAATAGAAGGCCACCAGCCCGCCTTCGGCGTAACCGGCCACGCCGATACGCCGATTCGCCCGGCCTGGCTCCTGGGCCAGCCAATCGACGACCGCGAGAACTTTTTGAACCTCGTAGCCAATGATATGGCGTCCCATCTCGAACGCGGGCCGGTACAGGAACTCGCGATCGGGCTCATTGGTGCCGCGCGGGCCGATCGCTGAGTGGGTATCGGCGCGGTCGATGAGCGCCGGAATGACGACGCGGCAGCCGCTTTCGGCCGCGCGACGCGCGAATTGAATTTCCGGCTCGATGCCGGGTGCGAGGCCCGCGAGCTGTTCCGGCGTTTGATCGGCGTCGGGCAGGGCGATCACGTCGGCGATCGGCATTCGACCTTTCGGCACGAGCAGCAAGCCTTCGCCATGCACGCCGCGCACGGCAGGCCAACGTACCGCGAAACACTCAAAATTCTGCCCCTGGCCGACGAGCGCCGGCTGCGACGTGGTGGCGATGACTTCCAGCGAGGTGACTTTCTCGCGCGTTTCGTGCGCGCCGATGATCTTGGCCAGGCGAGCCCGATTGGGCGCGACGGATTGGTTGTATTTTGCCTCGGAGCTGACATCGCGCTTCCAATGCCGGGCACGCTTCGCAACCGAGTCGTCGATGTACTTGAGCAAGAACCGATCGATGCCGGCCACCATCTGGTCCGCCAGATCGCCTTCCATCGTGAGCGGGGCCGTGCCGGGCAACGGGTCGGCGGCCACGGACAAGCCGCACGCCGCGGACATCAAGACACAAACGGCAAGACGAAGCAGGTCACGCATGTAAGGGGCTCCGCGTTAGGGGCTGCGGAAAAATGCAGGAGCTTTCATAAGGCCGAAGCAAGTCTAACATCGGCCGCGCGCCCGTTCTACAATCAGCAAGTCGGCGATTTGCGATGCAGTTGCGCGGCGGCCTATAATCCCAACCGCGGTCGCGTTTCGTTCTGTTTTTGGCCGTTGTCAGAAGGTTCGGTGAGCGCGATGAAGAAGATCGACCAGGCGACCCGGCGCGAGTTTCTACGATCGGCGGCACTCGGCGGCGCGCTCGCCGCGTTTCCCAGGCAAGCCAACCTAGCGGCCGATCAAAAGCCGCGTCTGAAAAAAGCAGTCAAGTTCGGCATGATCAAAGTGCCGGGAGCATCCATCGAGCAGAAGTTCGAGCTCATCAAGTCGCTTGGCTTCCAGGGCGTCGAAGTCGACAGCCCCAGCAATCTCGACCGGGAAGAAGCCGCCCGCGCGCAGGACAAGACGGGGATCAAGATTCATGGCGTCATCGACTCGGTGCATTGGCGGATTCGGCTGTCCGATCCCGATGCCAAGATCCGGGAGCAGGGCGTCGAGGCGCTTCGCGGCGCGATCGCGGATGCCAAGTTCTTTGGCGCCGACACGGTATTGCTCGTGCCCGGCAAAGTCAGCAATCCGGAGAACGAAAACTTCGATCAGTGCTGGCAGCGCTCGCAGCAGGAGATTCGCAAGGCCATTCCGGTCGCACAAGATGCCGGCGTGAAAATCGCCATCGAAGTCGTGTGGAACGATTTCATCACCACGCCCGAGCAGCTCATTCGTTATGTCGACGAGTTTAATACGCCTGTCGTGGGCGCGTACTTTGATTGCAGCAACATGCTCAAGTATGGCGTGCCGCCGGCGACCTGGATTCGCAAGCTCGGCAAGCGGATGCTCAAGTTCGACTTCAAAGGTTACAGCCACAAGAACAAGTGGGTACCCATCGGCGAAGGAGACGAGGACTGGCCCGAGGTGCTCAAGGCGCTCGACGAAGTCGGTTACCACGACTGGGCCACGTCCGAGGTTGCCGGCGGCGGCGAGGCGGAGCTGCGCGATATCTCAGCGCGCATGGACCGCGTGTTGGGATTGGGGTGAACAGCGGGGCGGCGCTCAGGCCCGATCCCGCCGCGCTGCCGGGTCCTGCCGATAGTAGTCTGCCAGCAGACTATATAACTGTGGGTGCTCGCCGCGCAGCTCGAGCGGCCGATCGAAAAAACACTCGCTAACGACGGCGAAGAACTCGGCCTCGTTCTCCGCTCCATAGCTATCGAGAATCGTGTCGCGTCCGCTGCGCGCGTCATCGCGCAGCCGCCGGAACTCTTCGGTCATCACGTCATGCCAGCGCACTCGCTGCCGGGGATCCTCCAGGGGCGGAGTGCCATTCGTGCTGCGGTCCAGCATGTCGATCTGATGGGCAAATTCGTGCCAAACGAGATTGTGCCCTTCGCCCGGGTGCAGCGTATTATGGTCGACTTCGTCCCAAGCCAGGATGACCGGTCCGCGATACCACGACTCTCCCCAGCGGCCGGATTGCGTCTGAATCGACCAGCCCTCGTGCCAGCGCTCCTCGGGCACAAGATAGGCCGAGGGATAGATCAAAATCGACAGCACGCCGGCGAACGGCTCTCCCTCGAGCCCCAGCACCATGTAGCAGGCGAGCGCCGCGATGGTGACTTTCATTTCTTCGGTCACGGCCAGCCCCGCGCAACCCTCCCAATTCTTTTGGGCCACAAAGATGCGCAGCTCGTCGTACCAGCGGTTTCGCTCTTGCGCTGTCAAATAGCGCGCCTGGGGCAGCCGCTGCGAAACGATGGTTTGCCAATGCGCGGGAAACGGCGCCGACAAGATTTTCTCGCGGCGACGACGGCGCAACCAAGACAGGAGCATGACGTATCCGTGCTGAGCGAGCAGGTGCCGAGCGGTCTTACCAGCCCCAGCCCGGCCGGTACTCGCGCTTGATAAACGCGTCGGCCTCGGGAGCGTCAGCGGCCTTCAGCGATTCGGCATCCCAGGTCAGTTTTTTGCCGGCTCGATACGACACGTTGCCCAACAGCACCGCTTCGGCCAACGCGCCCGAGTAATCGAAGTTGCAAGTTGTGGGCCCGCGGTTCTTGCAGGCCTGCGCCCACTCGGCCCAGTGCCCAATCGAATCGGGGATCGACTTGGGCGGGGCGTCGGGCTCGGTGCCATCGAGCATGAAGAACTTGCGCGTCGAATAATCGGCCAGGAGGCGCCCGCTCGCGCCGTTGCCTTCGAACAGCACCGCGCCCTTCTTGTGATAATCTTCGGCGCCTTCGGGCATCCAATCCCCGTGATACCAGGTGAGATGCACGGGCGGGCGGTCGCCGCGCGCGGGAAAGTGGTAATCGACGCGCATGTTATCGGGCACTTCGTTGTCGCCGGTCGAGGTCTTTTCGCCCTTGGCTTCAATGGAAGTGGGATAGCGCAGATCGAGAGCCCAGAACGGCAAGTCCATGTAGTGACAGCCGAAGTCGGCCAGCGTGCCACCGCCAAAGTCCCACCAATAGCGCCAGTTGAAATGAAAATGCGACAAATCAAAGGGGCGCATCGGAGCGGGGCCAATCCACAGGTCGTAGTCCACGTTGGGCGGCGGGGCGCCCTCTTTCACACGCTTTCCGGGGCGATTCGTGTTGGCCATCCATACATGCACGCGCGAGACCGGGCCAATCTGATTGGCGCGGATGATTTCGACCACGCGGCGGTAATTATCGCCGGCATGGATTTGCGTGCCCATCTGCGTGACGGCTTTGCGTGTAGCCGCCTCGTTGCGCATCTGGCGCACTTCCCACACCGAATGCGCGAGCGGCTTCTCGCAGTAAATATCGAGCCCGCGCTGCAACGCCCACATCGTGGCGATCGCGTGCGTGTGATCGGGCGTCGAGACCACCGCGCCGTCCAGATTCTTTTCCTTGTCCAGCATTTTGCGGAAATCGGCGTACTTGGCCGCCTTGGGAAACCGCGACGCCATGCTGCCGAGGTGCACCGAATCGATGTCGCACAGGGCGACGATGTTTTCGCTCTGCAAATTGTTGATGTTGTCCGCGCCTTTATTCGCCACGCCGATGCAAGCCAGATTGAGCTTCTCGTTCGGGCTGCGGGCGGCCAGCAGAGGCCGCGCGGGGGTCAAGAGCGTCGAACCCAAGGTGGCCGTGCCGGCTACGAGCGCACGGCGCAAAAATTCGCGCCGCTCGAGGTGTTCGGGACGAGCTTCGCGGAACATGACACGCTCTCCTGGACTCGTGTGTATGGGGGTGGGAACGAGGCCAAGCAACCTCAGTCGTCGGCGCGCTCAATTGTGGATGCGTGCCGTGCGCGCGTCAACCAAGTGACTTCACCAAGGGCGGTGTTCGCCCACCTTATGGCAGCACCGCGCCCGCCGCGGGGACAGATGCAGGACGCTCCGCGGCCCAGGCGGGCACGACCGGCGCGGCCCCTTGCACAGCGCCGCCTTGCACGGGGGCGCCTTGCACAGTGGCGCCTTGCACCGTGGCGGCTTGCGCTGGCTGACCGGCCGAGGCCGTGAACGGCAAGCGCTCCAGACGGCTCGGGCGCGCGTCGCAGTGTGCCAGGTGCTCGAGCAGGATGCGATGCACTTCCAGCACGCTCAAGGGGTGACGGTGAATCTCCGAATGATCGGAGTTCACCACGATTTCGGAGCTCACGTTTTCCAAGTGCGCGCTCTCGTAGCTCACCACTCCATCGCTGCCGGCCGCCACATGGCCCCAAAAGCCTTGCTCGGGAAGGCGGCCCACAATGTTGTGATAGCTCACCCACTCGGGACGCCGCGCCGTGAGCATCACGGGCAAGAACGGCGATTCCGGGGAAAGCGAGTCGATGCTCGTCTGCACGTCAATCGGATTGTCTTCGTCACGAAACAGCTTGGGATTGTCCGTGCGCAGTTGCTGCCGATGAACGATCAACATGTGCGGCAAGGTAATCAGCTTGCTGCCGATCCAGCGCGTGGTGGAGTTGGCCATGTTACTGCCGCGGAACGGCGTGCCGATCGTGATCACGCGCCGCACACATGGATTCGGCCGGAAGAAGAACGTGTCGGCCAGCTCCCGCTTGGATTCGAGCGAGGCTTTGACGAGTTGAAAGGGCTGGTCGCTGGCGAGCTGCCAGAAATCGTTGCCGCTGTCGAGCGTCTGCAACTCCGCCAGAAGTCCACCCATGCTGTGCCCAACCAGAACCATCTTATCCAGGGCCGGCTGGCGGTGCTGCGGGTCGATGATCCGCCGCGCTTCGGCCAGATCGCGCCGCAATTCGGAGGCGCTCTGCCAGAACGGCTGCCCCGAGGGGTACAAGTAGAACCAAAACTGGTAACGGTTGCGGATCTCCGGCGCGCCGCGCAAGTCGTTGAACATTTCCATCCACGTGATCGGGCTGGACCACAGTCCGTGGATCATCAGCACGGGAATCTTGCCGGGCTGGTAGGGCTCGAGCATGTACAGCCCGCGCAGCTTCTCGGTTTTGGCGGGATTCAAAAGGCCTGTTGTGGACGAATCGAGATCTTGCAGCTCCTTGCGGTTAAGCGAGTACGCCAGTGGCGTCGTCAGATCGGTTTCCAACGGCACGCTACGGCCATCGACGTTGATTTCGGACGTGTTGAGCGGATCGTGCAGCTCGATGTGCACGACGTGTTCGCCGCTTTCCTCACCCTTGCCCTCGAGCACGCGCATGAATGCGGTGACGGGGAAACTGAGCCCGGGCGGATAGTATTTCTCTTCCGTTGTGTTGCTGCCGCGATGCTTGCGCGTGGCGATCAAGGGGACGCCGAGCCCATAACTGCGGTAGTGATTCTGCAGTCCGCGCAACTCGTAATCGGAAACGAAGTGGAAATTTTCAAAATCCTCGGCGCGCCACGTGTCGCTGCGCACCACGATCGTGGCATCGACTGACTGATTGGCGGTTTGCACGCTGCGGTTTGAGCCCGGCCGCAGCTCGCCTTCCTTCTGCAGGATGCGCAGCGTGCTTTCGAGCGCGCTGTTGTACAAATTGCAGGCGCCGCGGAACTCTGGATCGTAGGGGTTGCGGTAACGTCCAAAGCGCGCGTCGAACAAATAGTGATATGCGTTGACAAGCGCCAAGCCGTGCATTTCCATGGCGCGGCGACGGTTGATCGTGTCCGCGCGCTTGCCCGCCAGATAGGCCAGCTCGGCGATCGAATACAGCTTGTCGGTCGAGGGCTCTTGCTTGTTGATCTCGTGCAACTTGGCCAGCAGCTCGTCGTCGTGCCGGCGCACTTCGTCTTCGAGGTTGTAGCGGCGCAACAGCAGCAACGTGCGGTCGGTCGGCTGCGGGCCCGAGTGCGAAAGCAGCTTGAGCGGTCCGGCCAACGGGTTGGCGGGGACCTCGCGCATGCGGACCCACGTCGTGTGCGCGCAGCCCGAGCCGCTCGCGATGGCAATAAAGCACACCAGGGCGATCGCGATCGACTTGCGGCGGAGCGTTTTAGGCGCAGTTTGGGCGCGTCGCATCATGCGGCACAGACGCTGGGTCGTAACCGTAAATCCCTACAATGACTTAGCCGTTTTTGCGCTACTCGAAACGAGCGGGCGCAAGGGGCGGCAAACAATAAGAACTCCCGCACGCCTCTACAATCCCGCTTGCGTTGGGGCGCTTCGCCCAATTCGTGTAAACTGCCGTTGCCGAACTTTTTGCCCGCGCAAGGCGTCTGTAACCGCGGAGTGGCGCTGCCGTCAGTCAGCCGCTAGCGGTGCCTCAATTGAAAGCACTCCGAGTCAATGCACGCAGCCGCCGACATCACACTCGCCGATCACACGGTCACGTTGTCGAACGAGGTGATCGCGCTGCGCGCGTTTCAGCTCGATGACGCGGCCGCGATCTATGAGGCTGTGTGCGAATCCAAAAACGAGCTGGGTCGCTGGCTATCGTGGTGTCATCCCGAGTATTCACTGCAAGACACCCTGCAGTTTCTCAGCAGCCGCGCGGAGGCCCTCAGACGCGACGGAGAGCATGGATTCGCGATTCTCGAACGTGCCACGGGCCGCCTGGTAGGCGCCACCGGTATCAACCAGGTTGAACCCGCCGCGCTGCGCGCGAATCTTGGTTATTGGTTGCGCACGAGCGCCTTGGGGCGAGGATATGCCACCCAGGCTACCAAGCTCGTCGCGGCCTGGGCGCTCGGCGAGCATGGCCTGGAACGCGTCGAAATCGTCGCGGCTGTCGGCAACCAGGAAAGTCAGCGCGTCGCCATTCGAGTGGGCGCACAGCGGGAAGGAATTGCCCGGGCGCGGCTGCGCGTGCACGGCGTGCAGCATGACGCTGTCGTTTTTTCGCTGACACGTGCCGATGTGGCAAGTTGGTAGGCGCTTGGGAGGCGCTTGGTCAACGGCGTGCCTCACTCTTAGAATTGAGAGCATCCCCCGAGGCCACGAGCTTGCCAATGAAGTTTCTTCTCACCAACGACGATGGAATCGACGCGCCCGGCCTGGAAGCCATGCGGCTGGCGGTCGAACCGCTGGGAGAAGCCATCGTGCTCGCGCCGGACCGCCATCTGTCCGGCTGCAGCCACCAGGCGACCACCTCGCGGCCCTTGTCCCTACTCGAGGTCGGCCGCAGCCGCTATTCGCTCGACGGTTCGCCGGTCGATTGCGCCCGCGTCGGGCTGACGCACGTCGCGCCCGACACGCTGTGGGTCCTGGCTGGCGTGAATGAAGGGGGCAACCTGGGGGCCGACGTCTATCTGTCGGGCACGGTTGCCGCCGCACGCGAGGCTTGCTTGCTAGGCAAACCGGCGATCGCGATCAGCCAATACATCCGCCGCCGCGAAGTGGATTGGCGGCAGACGGCCTTGTGGGCCAGGCATGCGATTCAGCTTTTGATCGGACGGCCGCCACGGCAGGGCACCTTTTGGAATGTCAATTTGCCTCATCCTGAAGAACCGCCGGCCGACATCCCGCCCTGCGTCTTCTGCGGCGTCGATCCGCATCCGCTTCCCGTCCGTTACGAACATCGCGAAGGCAAGCTTCATTATCGGGCCAATTATCACGAACGCTCACGCTTGGACGGGCACGATATCCACGAGTGTTTCGCGGGCCGAATCGCCATCAGCGAAATCAGCCTGCGATCACTCGGTTAATCTGGCCGCCGAGGTGGTTCGTTCGCACGGCTGCCCGTGCAGCAGCTTGAGTCCACGCCGCTCCTCGCGCGGCAAGTTGCGATGGGGGGCATCCGTAAAACGGGGCAGCTCCCCACGGACGATGCGCACCGATTGCGGCGCTTCGATTCCGAAGGTGACGCGCTGCCCCAAGATCTGTTTGACCACGACCACAATTCCATCGCCGATCACCACCTTCTCGCCGATTTTTCTACTGAGCACGAGCATGTCGAGTTCCTTCCCACGGTTTAGTTTCTACCCCGCCTCACTCGTGCCCACTTAAGCACGGCCTGTTCGATGCCGGTTTAAAGCAACGGGGGTGCCGCAATGCGGGATCGCTCGTTTTGCTGCGATGGCCTTCGACTTAAACCTTTTGTGCCAAATAGATTGGGAATTTCATTTCTCTGGTCGACCGGGCTGGGAGGCCTCCGAAAACCGTCCAAAGCCTGGAATCTCGTCCAAATCTCAGACGAATTGACCCTCCGTCGGAGCATGCTGTCGACCAATCGTGTAATTGCACGACCAACTCTCCTGTCTATACTGAAAATATGGACAGAAGAGGACGGGTGCAATTACACGAATTTTGTGTAATTCCCTTTAGACGCGGACCGGGTGGACTCGAGTTCTGCCTGGTCAGCAACATCGCCGACGGTCGCTGGGAGTTTCCGCGCGCCCCCATCGACCCCGACCACCTTCCGGCTGCGCATCGGATTACAGAATTGGCCGACGCGGTGGGACTGCGCGGTCGCGCTTTCGACGGCGAGCCCTTGGGAGAATTTCATTCGGCGCGGGCTGAACGCGCGCGCGTTGTGACGGCATACCTGCTCGAGGTGCATGGGGTGTCCGACACCTGGCCCCTGCAGGACGACGTTCGCCGGCGCTGGTGCTATCCCGAGGAGGCGCGCGTGCGTATCCGCCGCAAGCCTTTACGGCACCTGATCGACGTCGCGCTTCATTCGGCCATCGTGCGCAACGAGCTGGGCTCGCTGACGGCTGGGTAGCAGCCGCGCACAGGAAGTTCGCGAGCAAACGCTTCGCCACTTGGGCCTGGCGAGATCCTCCGCCTAGAATAGGCGCGCATCTCGAACCAACGATCGGAGGCTCCCCTATGCGGCGACTCTGCGCGGCTACGACGGCTTGTCTCTTGATAGCGGCTTTGTTCGCGCGGGCCGCAGGGTCGGCCGAAGACGTGCCTGCGCTCGAGGCCCGCCTGAAGGCGGCGACCGCGGCGGTCGAGGCCAACCCCAAAGATCCGGACGTCTATCGTTTGCGAGCCGCGGTCCATAGCGCTCGTGACGACCACGACAGCGCGATCGCCGATCTCGACCGTGCCCTCGCGCTTGCGCCCGACTCGGCAGGGCTGTATGACGAGCGCGGCAGTCAGCACTTCATGGCTGGGCACATCGAAGACTCGGTACGCGACTTCGACCGAGCGATCGCCCTGCGGCCCGAATTGGAAAAGGGGCACTGGAAGCGCGGAATTTCGTACTACTATGCCGTGCGATACGATGAAGGACGCCGTCAATTCGAAGGCTACCAGCAGGTCGACGACAATGACGTCGAGAATGCCGTATGGCGGTTTTTGTGCATGGCCCGTGGCGACAGCTTGCAGGCGGCGCGGCAGGCCATCCTTCCCATCCGACAGGACCGCCGGGTGCCGATGATGACGGTCTACGATCTCTTTCGAGGCACCGCCAAAGTGTCCGATGTGTTTGCGGCCTGTCAGGCCGGCTCGCCCAGCCCCGACCAGCTCAACCAGCGCCTCTTCTACGCTCACCTGTACGTGGGGCTATACCAGGAAGCTGCTGGCGATGCACAGGCGGCTCGTGAAAACCTCACCGCGGCCGTCAAGCACCGCATTGCCCATTACATGTGGGACGTGGCGCGCGTGCACGCCGCGCGTCTAAAGGCCCCGGCGCGCTAAGCGCTTGGCTTCTGGACGAGCGTGATCGTTTGCGCGCATACTATTCGGCTTCATGCGTGGCGGCATCCGCGCCTTAATAGTGACTCGCAGCGGGGTAAGCATCCATGAGTACGATTCGTGACCCTTACGGAATTGATGTGCAAGCCTGTCGCGGGCGGCAGAAGCGCGTGCTCTCGCTCATGGAGCAGCTCAAGCTCGACCTGGTTGTGATCACTCAGAACCAGCACATCCAATACCTGGCCGGTCCACGCTATGAGTGGACGTTTTCGCCGGCGCTTGCGATCGCCGCTGATGGGCGGGCAACCTTGGTGGCCCCCGTGCTGCCGACGGAGCCCGTCGCCGCCGACGAGGTTCTAAAATACGAAGCCAAGTCGTTTTCGACCCTGCGAAACGACCAGCGGCAAAAGTCGACCAATGTTCTGCTCGACGCACTGGCCAAAAAGCCCGCAGCGGGCCGCGTCGGCTGCGAGTTTTCAACTTTCGGTCCCGAGCTCAAAGGGCGGTTGGCGGGCGAATTGGTCGATATCGAGCCCGCGCTCTACAACATGCGGCGGCGAAAAGACGCCGATGAACTGGCGCGTCTCCGCAAGGCGATCGCCGGCACCAAGGCCATGCACGAGCGTGCGCGCGCGATTATCGAACCCGGCGTGAACGAGCTTGACGTGTTCAACGAGCTGCAGGCGGCCGCGGTCCGCGAGTATGGCGAAATGATGACCGGTACCGGCAACGACTACGCCTCTGGAGCCCACGGCGGCCATCCGCGCGATCGGGCCATCGAGGCCGGCGAGCTGTACATTCTCGATCTCGGGCCCGCATTCCGGGGTTACTTTGCCGACAACACGCGCGTGACTTCGGTCGGCCGCCAGCCGACTGACGACCAATACAAGGCCTGGCAGCACATCCTGCCTGTGTTCGAGATGATCGAGCGCGACGTGCGGCCCGGCGTCAGTTGCAGCGCCCTTTTTCAACAAGCGTTCGATTGGCTCAACGGCGGCCCGCCTTGGAAATTCGCGCACCACTTGGGGCACGGCATTGGTCTATTCCCACACGAAGCCCCGCATCTAAATCCCAACTGGGACGACCATTTTCAAGAGGGCGAAGTGTTCGCCGTCGAGCCAGGGCTGTACGGCGAAGATCTGCGTGCGGGGATTCGGCTGGAAAACAACTACCTGGTCACCGCGACGGGCGTGGAGTTGTTGACGCCCTTTCCGCTGGAGCTCGTGCCGCGGTGAGACCCGCAATAAGCCGATAGCTTCTGGCGTACTATGCGCGACGCGCGATTTGTCGCGCGAGCAGGTCAACCTGGCCTTGCAAGTCGGCGGCGAGGAGGCGCGGGTTCGCGCCGCCGGCCATGTGCGAGTAAAACGCTTGTGAAGCGGTTGGGTGCGTCGTCGAGAGCAGGTTCGTGGTGCGCTCGAGCTGGTCGAGCTGATGATCCACGTGATCGAGCTGGCGGATCGTAAAGCGGCTGTTGTGCCACAAATAATCGAGCTGCAGGGCCAGGCCGAGCAACAGCAACACTTGCCCGCCGACGATGCCAGGGATGCCCAAACTCCACAAGTCAAAGCGGTCCTGCACGAATGACCAGGCCAACAGCAGCGCGCCCCACATGAAGCACACGGTTCCGGCGCTAAGCACCGCTTTAGCCGCTGTCGGCGATTGCCGGACAGGATAGCTTCGCCCAATCTGCGGGCGCGGCACGCCCCAGTGGCGCGCATCCAGGCGAACCTTCCGCGGTGGCGCGATGCGCCGCGCACGCGGAATTGTTTTCGCCGCGAGATCGACGCGGGCGCGCAATCGGAGCACATCCTGGTCGACCTTCCAATCCGCGAAATCGCGGACGACGGGCCGGGGCGGAGTTTCCTCGAAATCAGCCTTGCCATCGCCTGGCTGGGCTGCCTCGTCGTCCGGAGTCATCGGCCGCTCGCAGCGAGCGCAGCGAAAGACATCCGTTCGCGGCCCTTTGATCGCCCGCACATCTTGGCGACAGTAGCTACACCACATGCACCGCACCCATCGGGAATGCTAGCAGCGCTTGCCGATTGAGAGATCCGCGCGCTTGCCGATTTCATCGGCCGGAAGATGTGAGAAGCTGTAACGATTTCGCGAACTTCTCAGGCGCGTGGCCGCGGTCAGACGGTCAATCGCGGCGCAACGGCCAGCCGGCGGGCGGCTATTTGGCTGCCGCTTGCGCTGGCTCGGCAGGCGGTTCGTACCAATCGCCGCGCAGCCAGTCGGCAAGCAGCCCGATTTGCCGTGCGCTAAGCGTGTTGCGCGCCGGATCCTGGTTGTTCGCGAACGAAGGCATGCGGTCGTTATCCTCGCGATAAAACCGCTCGTGCTTGGGATCGCTGATCATGCCGACGATCCACTCGCGGGAGCCATAGCCCGTCAGGTCCGGCGCGCTACCGAGTTCTCCTGCTTCGCGGAAATGGTGACACGAGGCGCATCGCTCGCCGTCGGCGATCAACTTGCGGCCGGCTTCGATTGGTTCCGCGTCTTTCTTATCAGCAGCCACCTGCGATTTTAGCTGGGCTTCGGCCGAGAGCGCGGCCACGACCTGCGAGACTTCTTCAGCAGGCCAGCCGGCCAGGGTGTCGGTGACGAAACCCACCATCGTTCCTTCGGCGTGCGACGTGTGGCCAAAATATTCTGGCCCGCCGATCTGCTTGGGGTTCAACAAACCCGCGATCCACTTGCGGCTTGCGAATGCATACAGGTTTGCCCCTGTCGCTTTCTCGCGCTGCGCAAGGTCGGTTTCGTCCCCCGGCGCCGTGTGCGTGTGGCAGCTTGCGCAATAGGCGGCGAACAAACGAGGGCCTTGCGTCTTGGGGTCGTCTCTTAAAAGCGTGATGGCGCCTGAAACCGGGATTTGTGCGGGCCCGCGCGCTAGTCTCACAACGCGCGCCGCTTCTTGATCAGCCTCTTCGACCGCGTGCAGGTATTCTTGCGACTTGCGGTAACTTTCGTATTCCTCGAGGCGGCGCCGATACTCCGTGGCTTTCTCAGGCTGGCCGGAAAAGTGCGCCGCGATCTTGTCATTGTCCTGCCCGAGCTGTTCGAAGACCGGTGTAAAGTCCGCGAATCGATCTTGGCTTGTCCACCGCGCCCGGTAATCCTCGTTCACTGCGGCCGCCGTTAGCAGACCAGCCCCCAACAACAGACAGGCGGCAAAGCCGATATTGAAGCGATGCCCGAGCTTCCACTTTCCGATAAACGGCATCAAGAATAGCGCGAGCATCACCGCCCCGGGGATGACGATTGCGCCCAACAGCTCGCCGTGCTCCCCCCAGCCCTCAAACAGCTTGAGGAACTGAAACAAAAACAAGAAGTACCACTCGGGCCGCGCCGCGGAGTATTGGCTGGAGGGATCGGCCGGCGCGCCGAGTTCCGCGCCCAGTTGTGCGTAACCCATCGCGCCCTCGTGCGATGACAGCCACGCCGAAGGATGCAAGCTCAACAGCAACACCACGGCCAACACGGCCAGGCACGCCACGGCGTCTTTAAGAACCTGGTCGGGCCAGAACATGCAGTCCGGACGCGTGATGGGCTGCTTATGGCACAGCCCATGGCGTCGGAAGATAGCGACATGCATCACCAAAAAGACGGCCAACAGGCCCGGCAGCACGCCGGCATGCAGCGCAAAAAATCGCGTCAGCGTTAGATGCCCGTAATCGCTGCCACCGACCACCAGTTGTTGCAATTGCGGACCGACCCATGGCACGACGCTGAGCAAGTTTGTCGCCACGCGGGTGGCCCAATATCCTTTCTGATCCCACGGCAATAGATAGCCTGTGAGCGAGAGCCCCAGCACGATTTGCATCAGGATCAGGCCCAGCCAGAAATTCACCTCGCGTGGAGCGCGATAGGCGCCGTCGATGATGACTTGCATGAAATGCAACACCATCAACACAACCATGGCCTGGGCCATGAAATGGTGCAGCCCGCGCAGCAGCCAGCCGCCCTGCATCTCGTATTGGATGTAGTACACACTTTCCCAAGCCGTCTGGGCGCTCGGGCTGTAGCACATCCACAGAAAGACACCCGTGACGACCTGGGTGGCGAACGCGAACACCAGCGTGCTGCCCCACACATAGCGCCAGTGGGCGCCGCCAGGCACGTGTTCATAGAGCGTCGCGTGAACGAGCGCGCGAACGCCGGTGCGATCGTCGAACCAATCGAGCATGCGCTTCATTGTTTGACGATCTTTTCGGCCTTGCCCGTGTAAAAGTTCTCGAACTTGACCAAGATTTCGTCTCCCTGCATGCGACACTCCAGCGTGTCCATGTTCCGCGGGCTGGGGCTGGGCTCGATGACTTGGCCCTCCACGGTAAAGGTGCTGTTGTGGCAGGGACACTTGAACGAGTTCGTCTCGCCGTCATAGGCCACGAAGCAACCTGCATGGGGGCAGGTCGCGCTCCAGCACTCGGGTGCCGAATCCTCGGACGTGCGCCGCAGGTACACGGCGCCGATGGGTTCCACCGAACGATTCCAGGCATCGACGCGTTCCGTGACCACGGGAAACTCACGGGGAATTCCGTCGGCCGGCACGGCATCGCTGCCGGTTACGCGCACAAAGCGGCCGCCGCGCCCATTTCGCCGCAGCGGATCGAGGAACACCGCCAGGCCACTGGCGAAGGGAACGATCGCGACCAACGCGCCCAGAACGATGGCGAGAAATCCACGGCGGTCTTTGGCAGGCGGCGCGGAAGTGCGCGCCGGCGAATTCGCTACTGGCGTGGCCATCCGAGGGGCCCCTATCGATTGCTGCGTGTAATAGTTCGAAGCGGCACTGCCGCTGAGGCGGGAAACGAACAAATCCATTTGCAGGCGGGAGCTTGCAATCCGCCGCCTCGCGCTCGATCCGGCAACACGCGGGCTGTTCGCAAGCGATACGCAAATTATCGCATCGCGCTGCGCACCACGTCAAGCACCAGCGACTGCGCCTGCGGCCAAGGCGCATTGATAAACGCGCCCGCGGCTGCTTTATGCCCACCGCCGCCAAAGTGCTTCGCGAGCGCGTTGCAATCCACATCTGGCGTGCGGCTGCGGAAGCTGAGCTTGAAACCTCCGCTGGATTGTTCGACGAGAATCACAGCGACCTGCGTGCCCGCCACGGCCAAGGTCATGTTGATCACGTCTTCCGTGTCGGAAGGAAGCGCGCCGGTCTCGACAAAGTCCTGAGCCAGCGCGGCGGTGTGTGCCAGTCGGCCGTCGAGCTCGGTTTTGGTGCGCGCGAGAATGCGGCCGCGCAATTGCAACCGCGCCAGCGTGTCCTGCTCGTAAAGATGCTTAAAGATTTCGCCCGGCACCGCGCCGCATTTGACCAGCTCGCCCGCATAGCGAAACGTGAGATCGGAGGTCGAGCCGAATCGAAACCAACCAGTGTCCGTGGCAATCGCCGCGAATAGCGGACGGGCAATTTCAGGCGTAATCGTCACGCCCAGGTGATGCGCCGCTTCGACCACCAGGCGGCCCGTGGCTTCCGCACGTGGATCCTTGAATAGCTCGGCCCCCAAGTCATCCTCGCCCACGTGATGGTCGAGCACCATTTTGTGGGCATGGCTCGAACGGATGATCTCGGCCATGGTTCCCAATTGGGCCCAGGCGCTGGTGTCGAGCACCATCAGCACTTCGCGATCGACCAGGTCGTGCGGCTGGACATCCACGCCCAGTGCTTTCAGCCGCCGCGTGGGATCGATGAACTGCAAGTTGGGGGGCGTCACCTGCGCATTGACGATCACGACGTCCTTCCGCATGGATTCCAGCAAGCCCGCCATCCCCAGCTCGCTTCCCAGCGCGTCGCAATCGGGCCGCACGTGGCTCGTCAACAAAAAACGGTCGTGCGACTGCACCAGCTCCACAAACCGCGGCCAGGAAATCGACATCGGGGCGTTTTCTCGCGTGGTTTGCTGAATCAAGCTATCCGGCCTTCCGGCAAGTCGAGTGCCAGCTTATCGGCGAGCTCATACTGTTGGAAGGCCGCGCGGGCCGCCTGCACGTCGGCCGTAAGCTGCGACTTGAGCTCGTCGATCCCGGAGAACGTGCGAACTTCGCGTAGCGGTTGCAAAAAATCAACCTCCAAAGGCTCGCCATACAGCACGCCGCCGTCCCAGCCAACCAGATGGATCTCGACCTTCGCTTGCTGCTCCTCAAATGTCGGATTCGGGCCGATGTGAATCGCGGCCGCCATGCGGCGATCGGCCACGAAGCCTCTGCCGGCATACACCCCTTCGCGCGGCAACAACGTGTCGACCGCGCTTAAGTTGGCGGTGCCGAACCCGAGCTTCACGCCGCGTCCGGCCCCGTGCACCACCATGCCGCGAATGCGATAAGGCTCTGTCAGCATTTCACGCGCAACGTCCACGCGCCCCTCGGTCAACAAATTGCGAACCCGCGAGCTCGACACGAACTCGCCTGCCAGCACCAAGGGCTCGACGACGTCGAGACTCATGCCGGATTGGGCAGCAAGTTGCTTCAAGGTTTCCACCGAGCCGGAGCGGCCTCGCCCGAAATAAAAATTCGGTCCCTCGACCAAGGCCTTCGCGCCGAGTTGTCCGCGCACCACGTTGTCAAAAAACTCTGCCGGGCTTAGGCTCAGCAAGGCCTCGTCCGTCGGGTACACGACCATGGCGTCGACGCCCAGCGCTTCGACCAGACGCGCCTTGCGCTCGGTCCAGGTGAGCGGCGGCGGCGCATGCTCGGGCCGTAACAGGCGCACTGGATGCGGATCGAAGGTGAACACCACCGCCGGCCCGCCAAGATCGCGAGCCTTGTTGATGACGCGGTCGATGATCCGCGCGTGCCCCAGGTGCACGCCGTCGAAGTTTCCAATCGTCACCGCGCCGCCCCGCAAGGAGGAAGGCAGTTCGGCAGTTTGTCTCAGGAGCTTCACGGGCGCGGTCGGCCTGCGGGGCACAATAAATGAAATCCGAACAAATTATGAAGCCCAGGCCGCGTCATGGTCAACGCCGGCATATGCCAAGGGGCGTGAACGACCGCACCACCTCGCCCGCGGGGTGCTCGATGTGCTATTCTTTTCAGGTGACGGCCGCGGGTCGCATTGGAAGTCGCATGGAAGAAAAGCAATTCTTTCTCTCGCCCGAGCTTGCCTATCGCCTGGCGGCTATCGATATCGGCACCAACAGCATCCGGCTAATCGTGGCCGAGCCGTTGCGGGGTGGGAACTACCGCATCCTGGACGAAGAAAAAGAATCGACCCGGCTGGGCGAAAAGCTGAGCAAGACCGGGCGGCTCGATCCGCACGCCATCGAAAAATCGGTGGCGGCTCTGCGGCGCATGAAGCAAATCGCCGAGGGTTTTCAGATCACGGAGCTCAAGACCATCGCGACGTGCGCCGTGCGCGAAGCCACCAACGGCGAGGAGTTCCGCCGCCGCGCCAAAGACGAGCTGGGAATTGAAATTGAAGTCATCGGCGCCAAGCAAGAAGCGCTGTTCGCCTTTGCCAGCGTGCAACGCGCCTTCGACCTGGCGAATCAACACGTTGCCGTCGTCGATATCGGGGGCGGCAGCACCGAGATCGTGTTGGCTTTCGGCAATCTGGTGGAAGCGGTCTATACCACGCAGTTGGGCGCGGTGCGCTTGAGCGAGATGTATGGCGACACGAGCTCGATCGAAGGCTTCGAACGCCTGCTGGCCGGCATTGACCGCCATCTGCGCAAGCACACGAAGAACCCCGTGTTCGTGCCGCATACCCTGTTTGGCTCAGGCGGCACGTTCACGAGCCTGGCGGCCATGGTGATGGCGTCCAAAGGCCAGCACGGCATGCCGGTGCGCGGTTACCAGGTGAGCCGGGCTGAAGTGCGGCACTTGCTCGACCGTCTGCGAAAGACGCCCATCAAAGAACGCGCAAGCGTGCAAGGGCTCAGCCCCGATCGCGCCGACATCATCGTGGCGGGGCTGGCCATCGTCGACCGTGTCATGGACCGGTTTGAAGTCAACATGGTTCAGGTTCACAACCGGGGCGTGCGCGACGGGCTGCTGCTGACCATGATTGACCGCTCGCTTGGCCCGAGCGTCGAAAAAACTCACGACCGCGACTCGGCCATCGAGCGCTTGGCGGCAAGTTGCAACTGCGAAATGGCGCACAGCCGGCATGTGGCCCGGCTGGCCGGCTCGATCTACGACCAGCTTGCTTCGCACTTGGGTCTCAACCCGCTCGACCGACCCTTGCTCGAAGCCGCGGCGCGCCTGCAAGACGTGGGCTACCTGATCAATTATGACCAGCATCACAAGCACAGTTATCACCTGATTCTGCATAGCCGGCTGGAAGGTTTTCAACCGCATGAGCTGGAGTTGATCGCCAATGTGGCGCGCTATCATCGCGGAGCGGACCCCAAGCGCAAGCACGAAAACTTTGGCCAGCTTTCCTCGCGCGATCAGGACCGCGTTCGCCACATGGCCGCCATCCTGCGCGTGGCGGGCGGCCTGGACCGCAGCAATACGCAGCAAGTCAGCGACGTGCACGTCGACGTTGATAAGGGCGCGATCGCGCTCAAGTTGAGTGCCAAGCAGTTCCCCGAGGTCGACATCTGGGGAGCGCGCAAACGCAGCAAGCTGTTCGAGAAGGTGTTCGATAACCCGCTCGGGGTCGAATGGGCCGCCCCGACCGAAGAGGCGACTGCGCCGCCATCCAGCTCGAACGGCGCGCCTGCCGGAACCTCGACGCGCGAGCCGGCGGGCCGCTGATCGGTTCCCAGATGGTTACTGCCCGCCCGCGAGCGATTTCCAGGCCCGCGGCAAATGCGTCACAAGATCGCTGGCGATGAGCGAAACTTGCCCCAGCTCCGCCGCCGCCAGATCGCCAGCCAGCCCATGCACATGAACACCTAGGCGGGCGGCGTCGTAGGGCGGCAATCCTTGGCCGACAATCGCCGTGATGACTCCGGTCAGCACGTCGCCCGTTCCACCGGTCGCCATCCCTGGATTGCCAGTGTGGTTGATGGCCGTGCGCGTGCCATCGCTAATGACGGTGTGGTGGCCCTTCAGCACGAGCACCAGTTTTTTCTGGCGCGCAAACTCGCGAGCGAGCTTCTCTCGTTCACTCGGTGGAAAGCTTTGCCTGCCCAGCAGCCGAGCAAATTCGCCAGGGTGCGGGGTGAGGATTCTCGGTCCGGCCGCTTTGGCGAGAATGGACTCGTCGCCAGCGACGAGCGTCAGCGCGTCGGCGTCCAACACGAGCGGCTGGGAAATGTTCTGGTACAACCACGCGACGACTTGCGTGAGACCATCCGAGCGGCCCAGGCCGGGTCCGCAGGCTACCACGGTCGCCTCTTTTGCGGCTTCGATGATAGTTGGAAGTGCGGCTTCGGAGATGCGGCCCTGTTCATCGGCGGCCAGGCCGATCGTCATCGCGCTGGGCTCGAAGGAAGCGACGGTCGCCTGGCACGAATTTGCGGTGGCAAGCTTGACCAGGCCCGCGCCGCTCCGCAGCGCGGCCATGCCCGACAGAGCGATTGCGCCAGCCATGCCTTGTGATCCGCCGATGAGCAACGCGCGGCCGTAGTCGCCCTTGTGACTTTCGGGCTTGCGCGGCGGCAGCGAGGGCAGGGCATCTCCACTCATTTGACAAACTCCAGCCGGTTTCCAAATGGGTCTTCCGTGTGGAAGCGTCGCGCAGCGGCGATCGCCTCATCCCACGTGACCGGCAGAGTGTTCTGCTTCAAGAGTTTGGCCAACTCGTCAAGCGATGGGACCGCGAAGCAGGGGTGGGCCTTCTTGCTGGGAGAAAACGGCTCTTCGACGCCGAGATGGAGTTGCCGACCATCGCCTAGTTGGTACCAAACACCGCCGCGGTTCTTGAGCGCGGGTGGTTTTTCAATTTCGCGCAAGCCCAGCAGCCCACCATAGAACGCACGTGCTTGTGGCTCCGAGCCGCGCGGGATGGCCACCTGCACGTGATCGAGGCCGAAAAGGTTTGCGTCCCCTTTTTTGGTGTTGGCTCGCGAGGCGATCAGGCCGGCGAGGTAGCCGCCTTTGAAGCCGGCGTCAATGTTGACCACGCTCACATTGGCCGCGCAGCTATTGAGCATGCTCAACAGTGCCGCCACGCCGCCAAAGTTCGCCCCGTAGCCCACGCTCGTCGGCACCGCGATCACGGGGCAGGGAACGTGTCCGCCGACCACGCTCGGCAAGGCGCCTTCCATCCCGGCCACAACAACCACGGCGTCGGCGCACTCGAACTCGGCCAGCCGTTCGATCAACCGATGGGGACCAGCCACGCCGACGTCAAACACCATCGTCACTTCGACGCCCATCCATTCCAGCGTTTCGCGGGCTTCCTCAGCGACAGGCAAATCGCTCGTGCCGGCAGTCACGACCGTGACGCGGCCTCGCGCTGCGCGCCCGTTGTTTGCCGGGCTGGGCAGCCGCAACGTCTGAGCGAGCGAATTGTATCGGGCATCCGGAAAGATTTCGGTCACATGAGCTGCCTGTTCGGCGTTGATCCGGGTCGCCAACGCATCGATGCCTTCGGCCGAGAAGCGACGGAAGATCTTTTCCAGCGTTTCGCGCGATTTCCCCGCGCCATACACGACCTCTGGATAGCCGCAACGTCGGGCGCGGTCCAAATCGAGCTGCGCCTCGTCGAGATCGGCCGTCGCGGGCGATTCCGCCTGCCGCACGAATTCCTCGAGCGCGAGCTTTCCATCGAGCAAGCGTTTGGCAAGTTGTTCGATCCGGCTGGACTGCATGTTTTTATGTTAGCCGCGCTCGCCATGCGACGCGACTGCCCTGGATTTGCGGTCCTTAACTCGGTCATTTTCGAGTTGTTCGCCCCAGCATTGATTTCCCCTGGCTTGATGGAAATGATCAACTCTTAGCATGACACAGCCAGGCAGGGTGTATTTGGTCGGCAGTGGACCCGGCGATCCGGGCCTGCTCACGCTGCGCGCGGCCCAACTGCTGGCCGAGGCCGACGTCGTGCTCTACGACTATCTGGTGAACCCACAGGTCCTCTCACATGCTCGCGCGGGCGCGGAACTCGTGTGCCTGGGTCGCCACGGTCGTGACCGTGTCATGCCCCAGACCGAGATCAACGAGCGCATGATCCAGGCCGCGGGCGGCGGCAAATGCGTTGTGCGGCTGAAGGCGGGCGATTCGATCGTGTTCGCACGGGCGGCCGAAGAGATCGAAATCCTTGAGGCGGCGGGCGTGCCGTACGAAATCGTGCCCGGCATCACTGCGGCGCTGGCCGTGGGCAGTTATGCCGGCATTCCGCTCACGCATGGATTGTCGGCCTCCGCCGTGGCGCTGGTGACAGGACAGGAACGCGAGGACAAGTCGGCGCCCGGCCTGGATTATGGCGCGCTCGCGACCTTTCCCGGCACGCTCGTGTTTTATATGGGGGTCACGACCGCCAAGCGTTGGACAGCGGCATTAATCCTGGCGGGCAAATCATCCGCGACTCCGGCCGCCATCGTGCGCCGCTGCTCCTGGCCGGACCAACAAACGATTCCTTGCACGTTGGGCACCGTGGCTGACGAAATTGAAGCGCGCCATTTGCGGCCGCCCGCGCTCGTGATCGTTGGCGCCGTGGCGGCAACGCGCGAGGGGCAAGATTGGTTCAGCGCCCGGCCGCTATCGGGCCAACGAATCGTGGTGACGCGGCCGGCCCACCAATCGTCTGAGTTCATGTTGGCCCTGTCGAACTTGGGCGCGCTTGTGCATTCGCAGCCGGCCATCGAGATCGGCCCGCCCGATGATTGGGCCCCCGTTGACGCCGCAATTGCGCGCATCGCGGACTTCGACTGGCTGGTTTTTTCGAGCGTGAATGGAGTTCGCGCGCTGCTGGACCGGCTGCTTGCTCATCGCGATCTGCGGGCGCTGGGCGGCCTGCGGCTGGCGGCCATTGGGCCCGGAACCGCCGATGAGCTTGCGCGATACCACCTGCGCGCCGATTTGGTTCCATCCGACTATCGGGCCGAATCTCTGGCCGCCGCGCTTGCGCAGGCGGCCGCTCCAGCCAGCCGCTTTTTGTTGGTTCGAGCCAGCCGCGGTCGCGAGATTCTCGCCGAGGAATTATCGAAGCATGCGGCGGAAGTAGAGCAGGTGGTCGTCTACTCCAGCCGTGACGTGCTCGAGCCCGACCCGGAGGTTTTGGGTCAGCTTCGCGGGGGCGCGATCGACTGGATCACCGTCACGAGCTCCGCCATAGCGCGATCGCTGGTCAGAATGTTCGGCAATGACTTGCGCGGCGCGAAGTTGGCTTCGATCAGCCCCGTGACCAGCGAGACCCTGCGATCGTTAGGGTTTGACGTAGCTGCCGAAGCGGAACAATACACCACGGCCGGCCTGATCAAAGCCATCCTCCGATCTTCCGAGCGGTAGCTGGGGCTTTCTCGCTTGCCGAGGCCCCAAGCTGCTGACTGCACAGCTCTTAGCACGAGGCCGCTTCAATACAGCGTCGAGCTGCCAGCGCATTTTCTTCCAGCGACGCGCCGCGAAGTGCCGATTTCGATGATAGCGGCACGTCCTCGTGCAATTTCCCCGCGGAAAGAATGTCACATGAGCCAACGACTCGGTCGCTTGCTGGTCACCCTTTCGGTCGACGCGCCCTTCGATCCGGACGCCAAGACAACATCGGCCGTCAGCTTTGTTCGCGACGAGCTGCGCTCGCGGCGGCTGATGGCGACTTGGGCTGTCAACAAACCGGCCCACTGGCCCTGGTCTGATGATTTCCAGACGCTGGGGAACGAAGTTGCGCTGGCAGCGGATCCTAGCTGGTTGAAAAAGCTCCGCGCGGACCTGTCGAGAGAAATGACAGGCATCATCAAGCGCGCGCAAGTCGCGGGGCTGACAATCACGAGCATGGTGGCCCCGCTCGATTTCGCGCGGATTCCCGCCGATCTGATTGTCCGTCACGGTATTCGCACGGTGCGCGACGCCGTAATCCCGCTCAAAGCCAAGGCAACATCGCAGCCGCGCGCCGCACAGTTGGGTCTGTGGCTCTTTCCGTTGTCATTGATCGCGCCGCGCACCGGCCGCTGGTGGTCTGCTGGCCCGCTGAGAAGGTTGCGCGGCATTCTTGATAGCCGCTCGGGCGAAGGCGGCGCCGTCCAGCTCGTCATCGATTTGCAGAGAGTTGCAAAACAGGGTCGGGCGGGCCAGCGAAACGTGATTCGCGTGTTGGACGAGCTCGAATCGCGGCGAACTCGCGGCGAAGTTGAGGTCGTCACCTTGCGTGCCGCGACTGAGAGACTCGCCGCCCGCTACCAGGGCCAGCCCTCGCGCTCCATCCTGCGCGCCGCTTGAAGCAATCCTCTCGCGCGCGTGTCAGCATGCGCGGAGCCCAAGTGTGCCGCGCTGCTAGGCTTGCTCGCGAAACGTGCTCCAGCTCATATAGCCGAGCATGGCGGAGCACAGCAGAAAGGCGATGTCCATCGCCATGCTGGCCTTGCTGAAGGGAAACCCCACGGCCAGGTCGAGACCGAACGCCAGGAGCAACACGACGGCCACCACCATTCCTACAATGGTCAACCCTTTGGCCATTCGCGCTTGGTTCCCACAGACAACGGTTCCAATTCGGTCGCATAAGTATAGTTCACGCGAAAGATCGCGAAAACGGCGGCTTTCGCCGAGAGGGCCCGCCGCATCGCGAAGCAATGCGGGTCAGGATTCGTTAGGATCATCTGTGCCGGATATAGCAGGCCAGGTGCGACGCTATGGCTGATGCGAGCAGTTTCTGCCCGTGGTGGGACGAGTTTCGTGCCGAGATGCCCATCGCGCGAAATTGGGCCTACTTCAATCATGCGGCCGTGGCCCCGCTGCCGTTCCGCACGCAGCAGGCGATCACCAGCTTTGCGGAACAGGCGACTGTCGATGGAGACACGCGCTGGCAGAGCTGGAGCCGCGGCGTGGGGCGCGCACGCACGCTGGCCACGCAAATGTTGGGCTGCGACGAAGCGGAAGTCGCTCTCGTGCACAGCACGACCGAGGGCGTCACGCTCGTGGCCGAAGGATTCCCGTGGCGCGCGGGGGACAACATCGTCACGCTCGAAAACGAGTTTCCTTCGAACCAGTATCCGTGGATGAACCTGGAGAGTCGCCAAGTGGAAACCCGCCGCGTTAGCACGCGCGACGGCCGGCTCGACCTCGCCGCGCTCGAAGACGCATGCGACGCCCGCACCAGGATCGTTTCGGTCAGTTGGGTAGGCTACCTGTCCGGTTGGCGTGCCGACCTGGCCGAGGTTCTCGCGGTCGCCAAGCGCAAAGGCGCCCTGTTGTTCGTCGACGCCATCCAAGGACTGGGGGTCTTCCCGCTCAATGTAAAAGAGATCCCAATCGACTTTTTGGCCGCCGACGGGCACAAGTGGCTGCTGGGGCCCGAGGGGGCGGGCGTGTTTTATCTCCGCCGCGAGCACCTCGAGCTCCTGCGGCCGATCGGCGTGGGTTGGCATAGCGTTGTGCACGCCGCGGACTATGGCCGCATCGAGCTCAACCTGCGAGCAACGGCCGCCCGCTATGAAGGAGGCACGCAGAACATGGTCGGCTTCATCGGCCTGGCCAGCAGCTTGGAGCTGCTCGCGCGCTATGGCCCGGCGAAAATCGGAGAACGGGTGGTGGCGATCACCGACGAAGCCTGTGAGCGGCTGCGCGCAGCCGGCGCGCAGAAATTGAGCCCGCGCGAAAGCGGCCATCGCTCGGGCATCGTTTCCTTCGAGCTGCCGGGGCGCGACGCGCTCGAGTTCAAAAAGCGCTGCCTGGAGCGCGGGGTGGTTGTCAGTGCCCGCAGCGGCCGGGTGCGGCTGGCGGCCCACGCCTACAACAGCTCGGACGATATTGGCCGGCTGATCGAGGCCATCAGCGGTTAGCAGCAACCTCCAAAAAACGAAACTAAAAAATCGCTTGCAAGTTTATGACGATGGTAGTAACATGTCTACTACTTTGGTCGTGAACAAACGCGAGGGTCGCATGAAAAACAGGAAAACAGCTCGGCTGACCGCCGGCGAGATGGAGCTTTTGCAAATGTTGTGGCGCGCGGGGGACGTCACGCTTTCGGAGGCCCAGGCCCAGTTCGGCCGTCCGATTGGCTACACCACGATTCAAACGCGGCTCAATCGGTTGGTTGAGAAGCGCGCGGTCACGCGCTCCGCCGAGCGGCCCGCCCGCTATGCCGCGGCACTGCGGCCGGAACAGGTCAGCGCCGGACACCTGGACTTGCTGCTCGAACGGGTCAGCCAGGGAAGCGTCGTGCCGCTCGTGGCGCATCTGGTTCGCGATCGGGCTTTGTCGCGCGACGACATCGCGGAGCTCAAGCAACTGATCGCCGAGGCGGAACGCCAAGGCAAGGCAGCGAAAGAGAACAATCGGTAAGGCAAACGATTCTGCACAGAAGAAAGTGAAGGCTTGCTATGAGTAGCTTCGCACTCGAGTTACTCTCGACGCTCGGCCGCACAACGCTTTGGCTGGGGCTGGTCGGAGTCGTGACGGCCGGCTTGCTTCGCCTGGCGCGGGCCAATAGCCCGACCGTGCATCGCGCCGGGTGTGTGCTCACGCTGTTGGTGGGTTGGGCTTTCTTGCGTTACCCCGTGGCTGTGCCGTGGTATGAAATGGCGGCGGTCGGGCCAATATCGGGCGAAGAGCCAGCGAGCGTTGCGGTCATCGATTTGCAAACAGACTCTTTGAGAGCCGGCCAGGCGCCCGATAAGACGGCGCCGATCGACATTGCAGACAGCCCGCTCGAAATTGCCGGAACAACGAATCTGCCCCTGGAGCAGCCGGACGCGAACGCCCATATTCCAGAGGACCCGAATTCACCTACGCCACATTTGCAGGCCGCGGCGGGCCCGACATCGGCCCCTTCGATTTCGGCAGCCGCGTGGTTGGACCGATGGCCCGTCGCGGTTCTCGCGCTGTGGGCCGCGGGTCTTGTCGTGCTGCCGGCCATTTGGCTGGTCGGCTACGTCCGATTCGTTCGCTCACTGCGGAGCTGCCGGCAGCCTGTTGACGCCTGGCAAAGCCAATGGAGCGAGCTGATCGGCGGTGCGCCCCTCGGGCGGCGGATTTCGCTGTGCGTCAGCGACGACATCGGCCCGATGTTGTGTCGCTTGCCGCGTGGCTACGTGCTTGTCGTTCCAGAGCCGCTGTGGCGCGAGCTGAGCGATGAAGGCCGGCGAGCCATACTGCGTCACGAGCTGGCGCACTACCTGCGCGGCGACGTCTGGAAGTCGCTGGCCGTGAGGCTGTTGGCATTGCCGCACTGGTTCAATCCGGTGAGCTGGTGGGCCGTGCGGCGGTTCGACGAAGCGGCCGAATGGGCCTGCGACGCGGCGGCCAGCGCCGACACGCGTTCGACCGAATATGCCAAGACGCTTGTGCGACTCGGCGAATTGTCGACGAGCAGCATGGGCTACGGCTCAGCCGCGCGCGGTCATACATTGGCCGCGCGTGTGCGGCGCGTTTTGGATATGCGGGCCAGACCGGATTCAGTTTGGAAGCAAGCGTTTGCGCTTAGCTTGGTGCTCGCGATTGGTTTGGCAAGCGTATTCAACGTCGAATTAGTTGCTCGTGAACGAACGTCCGATGGACAAGAGTCGCCGTCCGCGAAGACAGAGACGAATGTAGGACCTGATGAGCAGCCTTCACCAGACGGTGCGACCGCAGAGGGAAGGGCAGCGGAGCAGCCGGGTCCAACCGTATCTCCCGAGCTCAATCTCCTTCAAGTTGAGTCGGACCCAGCGAAAAAAGATGCAGTTGGAAAAACATCCGTAAAACCGGAAGGACCTGGCAAAGATCAAAAGGTCGCCGAGGTGGACGCCGTCGGTCAAGCTGCCAAGAAGATGGTGGAACAGGCTGAGCGCGCGTTCGAAGCCACTCAGGCCGCCTACGAGGCAGAAACGACGACCTTGGAGGCCGTCTATGGCTGGTCGCTGCGGTGGATGAGGGCAGCCCAAAATGCCGCACAGACGCCAAAACAGAAATCAGAGGCAGCGCCTGCGCATTTGGATCGCATGCGCAACGTTCAGAAAAAGGTTCATTTACTGTATGTCGCGGGCTCGCGCGGAGGTGAAGCGAAGGACGAAGCGGCCGCAAATTATTACGTCGCCGAGGCGGAGCGAATCGTGGCTGAAGCCGGGGGGACTTTAGATTCCCACACTCCACCGGGCGCGCAGGCCACGGCAAGTTTGTTCGCCCATCAAATCTCCGAGGCCAAGATCGCGCTGGCTACTGACGATGCGGACCTCCTAAAGGCCGAGGCTCGCATGCAGGTTGCCAAGGAAAAGTTGGCGACGGTAACACGGGCCAAGCCTGGCGCTGTCGCGCAAGTCGAAATTGCTCACAAGAAGGCGGAAGTGCAACTGCTCGAAGCCGAGCTCAATAAGCTGCAATACATCCGTAATCTGCACGAGCAGAATCTGGCCCGGCTGCTGGCGGCCGACCAGCAACGCGCGGCGGAGCCCCCGGCCGCGGCGGAGCGAATTGTGGCCGAAGCCAAGGCTGCTTCGGAGCCAGACAAAACTTCCGGCGTGCCGATTAACGCAACGTCATCCGAGCAGCAAATCTCCGACGCCAAAATCGCCCTGGCCGTCGACGAAGCCGAGCTGCGGGCCACGGAGGCTCGGCTACAGGTTGCCAAGGAACGGCTCGCAACTATGTCTCGCGTCAAGCCAGGTACGATATCGGCGATCGAGCTAACTCAAGCCAAGGCCGAGGTTCGGATGCTGGAGGCCTCGCTACAAAAATTCAGTCAGATCCGCGCCTTGCACGAGGAGAACCTGAAGCGTCTTCAAGTGTCTGCCCAGGCGCCTCCGGCCCCGGCCACGGCGCAGCCGGAGCGTCTCGGCCTCCAGCCGCAGCGCAAGCTCCTCTATTCCGGCAAAACCTTCGACGAATGGGCCGAGCAGTTGCGAACTGATTTGAGTCCGGACTCCCGGCAAGAAGCCATTAATGCACTCGCTGCGTTTGGAGCTCACGGGATGGGTCGCGAAGCGGCTGAGGCCATCGTCGCCGCTGCCCTGGAGTACGGCGTGCACTTGAAACCGGACTCCGACTGGACCCAAGTATCTGTGGCCGCATCTGCATTAAATAGGCTGCCAGTCGAGAATGTCTTGCCACATGTGAAAAAGTTGCTCTCCAGTCAGGATGCGGCAGAAAGAATATTCGCGATGCAAGTAGTACGAGGCATGTCGATGAAGGCCGCAGACAAGGATCCGCTGCTGGCAAAAATGCTCGACGATCCGGATCCTGCGGTCGTTCGGATGGCGGTATCGACCTATTTGTACTGTGCGCCCGGATCACCGGCGCTGTTGCCTACCTTGAAAAAAATGCTCGCTTCGCCAGATGACGAGCAGGTCGAGTTTGCCTTAAAGGCGCTCAACGAGGCACTCGGCAATACCCTCCGTCCTAATCCGCCGCAGGAACGAGTGGAAGGCACACAACGGCTGTTTAACAGTTTGGTTCCAGACGTGATACCGGCCTTCGAGCGCGGCGAGAAAGTATCGAGGGCAGTCACCGATTTGTTTAGAAACTACACTCGCCTGGCCAAAGAAGGCCTCGAAAACGCGTTGCACTCCACCGATCCAAAGATTCGCGACCGCGCGGACTCAATTCTAAAAAAAGGCCTTTAAGCGCGGCGAACCACACCCTCCGCCACCGCGACGGGCTGATTAAGGCCATGGAGTCACGTCAAAAGAAAAAGTAGGCGCACCACCCCCGGCGCTCTTGCATCGCCACGGTGTATTGCTACACTAATACACTGTTGACCGCTGCAATCAGCGCGAGTGGCTCATGGCCGCCGACTTCCTGTTCCAGGTCTTTCCCGCCTCCGGCTTGCCGATCTACCGGCAGCTTGTCGACCAGGTCCGCCGCCACGTCGCCAGCGGACGCCTGACGCCCGGTGACTTTCTTCCCTCCGTGCGGCAGGTCGCCATCGAGCTGGAAGTTAACCACATGACGGTCTCCAAGGCCTATTCGCTCTTGGAACGCGACGGACTCGTCGAGCTCGTCCGCGGGCAGGGCATGCGCGTCAATAACCGTCCCGACAACGCGGGACCTGAAACGCTGCGCGACCGGCAGGAGCAGCTCGCCCCAATCGCGCGGCAGCTTGTAGCCGCGGCTTATCAACTTTCGCTCAACGAAAAACAACTCCGCCAACTCTTGGACCGCGTCCTCAAGGAGTTCAACGGCAAATGAACCAGGTCATTCTTGCAATGCAGGCCGTTTCGAAAATCTATGGCTACCGCCCGGTGCTCGACCGTTTGTCGCTCGAGATTCCGGCCGGCACGGTCGTGGGCTTGTTGGGAAAGAACGGCGCCGGCAAGACCACGCTCTTGCGCTGCGCGCTCGGGCTGGCGAAACCAGATCATGGCACGGTGACCACGCTCGGCGAGGCGGCCTGGAACTTGAGCGCGAGCGCCAAGCAGCAGTTGGGCTACGTGCCGCAGTCGCCGCAGCTCTACCCGTGGATGAAGGTTCGCCACATCATTTCCTACACCGGTTCGTTTTACTTCCGCTGGAACCCTGCGCTGGTCGACCGGCTGACCGCCGAGTGGGATATTCCGCTCGAGCGCCGCGCCGGCAATCTGTCCGTCGGCGAAGCCCAGAAGCTGGCGCTCGTCTTGGCCCTGGGACATGAACCCGAGCTGTTGGTGCTGGACGAACCGGTGGCGAGCCTCGACCCATCGGCCCGCCGCGAGTTCTTGAAGGTCGTGCTCGACATCGCCGCGGCGGGCAATCGCAGCGTCATCTTCTCGACCCACATCACATCCGACCTGGAGCGCGTGGCCGACCGGGTGGCCATTCTGCAGCAGGGCAAGATCAGTTTCTTTGGCGAGTTAGGTGATCTCAAGGACCAGATCAAACGGTTGCGGCTGACCTCGCCTAACGTGCTGCCCGAGCGTCTCGAGCTGCCGGGCATTTTGCGGCAGCGGACCGAGGGCAAGAACGCGCTCGTGACGACGCGCTGCCATTCGCCGGAGCTTGTCGACCAGATCGAAAGCCAGTGGCAGGCAAGCGTCGAGGTGCAAGACCTCAACCTGGAAGAGATCTTTTTGGAGCTGCACGATGAGTAGCTACTTGCACGTGCTCAACACGTATTTCGGGCGCTGGCGATTCTGGATCTTCGGCGGCTTTTACGTGCTGATGGCGTGGCTGACGAGCGGAATCAACCGCGAGCGAAGTCCGGGGATCCGAGAGTGGGATGCGTTAGGTTTCATCGTGTTCTCGACGATCATTGCCTCACTATTCATGGCGTTTTTGGCGCTGCACGTCCGCAGGCAATTTGGCAGCCCGCAGGCCCACGTCATGCCAGGATTCTTCGCGCCGCACTTTGCCGTGTTCGTGGCCGTCAGTTCCGTGATTTGGATCGTGATTCCCTGGCTGATGGCCGAGCGATCGCAATGGCCGGCTTTGCCCTTTGTTAGCGCCCATGCCTGCGCGGCCATTCTGCTGTGCTTGATCGTCATCTGGCCACGCGCACTGGTGCTCCTGCTCGGGATGTTTCTGGGCCCGGTTCTGATTTTCGGGAACGTGGGTTTGTTTAGCCGTGCGGCGCAGATTCGCTTTGCGCAAGGGTTCGTCGAGGGCGAATTTGGCGGCGTGTATTTCGTGCTCATCGCTCTCGCGTTGGCTGCCTACGTGTGCGCCGCGTGGCGGCTGCGGCGGCTATCGGACCTTTCGGCGGCCACCAGCGACGATTTCTCGCTGGAGATCAAGAACGAAGCCTATACCAATCGGGCGAGCTTCGGCATTTTGCAAGATTGGCGCGATCAAACCACAGAATCTCGCCTGGCGGCGATTGGACCGACGAGAGACAGCGTCCGGCTGCGTTGGGTTCCCAGCGCCACCTCGATACCAGAGATCGCGATTCTGGGCGTCCTGATCGTGGCGCTCGGGCTCGCAGTCTGGTACTTCGTCGGAGAGTCTGGAGCCGCGGTTTTGGTGTTTACGGTAGGCACCGCCGCGATGGTATTCGGCCCTTTGAGCACGTGGCGCTTTCGTCTGAACGCGCTGGCCACCGAGGTCATGCGGCCCGCAACACGGCGGCAGGCATTTCGCCGCGTGGTGATGGCGATGGCCTTGGATTTCCTCATTTGGGGAGTGGCGGCTACGCTCGTTGTCGCCTGCAGCTACCTGTTTCTGATTGGAGAGCGCGGGTTCTTCTATCGATCTGCGATTCTCATCCATCTGATGGCGCTGTGGGGCGCTATCGTGCTGATCTTCGGCGTGACGCTGGCTACCTTGCGCTTCCGCTATTGGGTGCCGCTGTTTCTAGGGCTTGTGCCTGGCATCATGGTCGCTTGCCTTTTGGGTGCGGTGATGCTGGCGACGTTAACCTATCCCGTGTCGAGGGGCCGTCGCGACGACGTGCGGTACGGCACGCTCGCCGCGTTGAATTTCGCGCTAAGTTGCTCGGCGGTTGGCCTGCTCCTCAGCCGCTATTCCTACCGCAAGCTGCTCGAGGCCGATTTGCAGTAGCCGGCCGGGCCAAGCTCGGCCCCGGCTCGATTCGGCACGAATCGCAAGCTAGAATTTCGCTGGACTCCCCAGCACTTTCGCCAGGGCTCGCCCGTGACCGATTCCGATTCGCGCATCGCCGTGTACACCGGTTCCTTCGACCCGATCACGCTCGGCCATCTGAACGTGATCGAGCGCAGCAGCCGCCTGGTGGATAAACTGATCGTGGGCATCGGTATCAACATCGAAAAGCAATCGCTGTTCGATCCCGGCGAGCGGGTCGAGCTCGTTTGCAAGAGCGTGGCCCATCTGAAAAACGTCGAGGTCCAATCCTTCTCGGGCCTGTCGGTGAATTTCGTGCGCGCTTGCGGAGCGCGGGTGCTGGTGCGCGGCGTGCGGTCGCTGGGCGACACCGAGGCCGAGTTCACGATGACGCTTGCCAACCGCAAGCTCGATCCCGGCATCGAAACGGTGTTTCTGATGGCCGACGAGCAGTACTCGCACGTGTCGAGCTCGCTGATCAAGCAGATCGCGGCCCTTGCCGGCGATGACGAGCTGGCGCGCTTCGTACCGCGCGAGATTGTGCCGGCCATCCGCGCGAAAATGCGCTCCGAAGCCCAGCGGGGCAGTTAAGGACAGCGTGCTAAGCGCGGGCCTTCAGTTCTTGCCCGAGTTGTCGCCGTCTTCTTTGTTCAAGTGGCGGCGCAAATAGCGGGCCCGTTCGATGTTGCGGTCCGCCGTGTCGAGTTCCACGCCGCGCAGCTTTTGCAGGTGAGCCGGCTGGGTGTGGATGAAGAGCTCGTTGAGGGTGGGAATCTGCAAATCGGAGATCAGTCCCAGGTTCACGCCCATGCGCACGCTGGAAAGCAAGTGCATGGTCTCCTCGGAGCTGATGGTTTGCGCGGTGCGCAGAATGCCATAGGCGCGGCTGATCTTGTCGTGCAGGTTTTCGTGGCTGTTGCGAACGAGAAAATCGCGCGCCTGCCGTTCGTAGTCGATCAACACCGGCACGATATCGCCGACTTGCTTGACCAGGTCGATTTCGCTCTTGCCTAGCGTGATCTGGTTGCTGATCTGGTAGAAGTCGCCCATGGCCTGCGATCCCTCGCCATACAGTCCTCGCACGGCCAGGCTGATTTTTTGCAAGCTGCGAAATACCTTGTCGATCTGCCGCGTGATGACCAGCGCCGGCAAATGCAGCATCACGCTCACGCGCACGCCGGTACCCACGTTGGTGGGGCAGGCGGTCAGATAACCGAGCTTGGGATGAAAGGCAAAGATGACTTGTTCCGCGATCAGCGAATCAATGCGGTCGATTTGTTTCCAGGCGGCTTCCAGGTCCAGTCCGCTGTGCATCACCTGGATGCGCAGATGATCTTCCTCATTGATCATCAAGCTGACTTGCTCGGCACGATCGATCGCCACGCCGCGGGCACCTTCGCTTTCGGCATGCTCGCGGCTGATCAACTGGCGTTCGACCAGAAACTGGCGATCGATGCCCTTGAGCTCGTTGACGTTGACGTACTCGAGCTCGCCTGACTCTTGAATCTGCAGGACGCGGTCGCGCAGCAACGATTCGATCTCGGTGCGATCGGCCTGGCTTGCGCGGCTGATGAATGGGAACTCGGCCAGGTTTCGCGCAAGTCGAATGCGGCTGCTGATGACGATGTCGGACTCGGGGCCCGAACCGCGCAGCCATTCGCCGCTGGTATGAACTAGTTGGTTGAGATCGACCACTCGCGTTATTCCATCGGCTCGGGCCGCCTGGCCGTCCTCCAGGCGCGCCCGCTTTTTGCTATTTGCCTGCGGCCGCTTCTTCGATCGTGCGAATCTCGTCGCGCAGCTTCGAGGCGCGCTCATAGTTTTCTTCGGTGATCGCTTCGCGCATTTCGCGGCGCAAGCGGATCAGTTGCGTTCGCTTCTCGGTTCCCTCGGCGTATTTGTCCGGATGCTTGCCGACGTGCTCGGTCTCGCCGTGAATGTTTACGATCAAGGGCTCGAGCTCCGCCTTGAAGCACACGTAGTCGTAAGGGCAGCCCAGGCGGCCCTGGTTGCGAAACTCGTAAAACGTGATGCCGCAAATCGGGCAGGAGCGCTGATCGAGCTTGGCGAGCTCTTCGGCCGTTTGACCAACTGCCAACTGATGAGCCAACACACCGGCCAGACTGGGAGCCACGGGCGGCTCCTCTTCGTTCTGAGTCAGGTACTGCCGCGCGTGCTCTTCACAGAGATGAAGTTCTTGCGGCTTGCCCTTAGTGAGCTCGGTGATATGGAAGGTGGCGGTCTTAGTGCACTGTTGACACTTCATGGGAGTTTCCCCAGCAACAACCCGAGGCGGTTCCTCCGCAATTCGGGACCGCGGTTCCTCCGCAAAGCCGGACTCAAAACGAGACTGCGGTTTCCCGCGCTACTGTGCCGATTGCGGATCGCCTCTTCGGTCAATTATACGTGGGGAAAGGCAAGCCAGTGGGATTCTAACAGCGACCCTAGGGGTGTCAAGGTTGATCGCATGCCGCCCGCGTGCGGCCTGTTTTGACGAGAAAACTCTGACGTGCGGCGGTGCTCCGTGCGCCGCGTTGTTCGCCTTCCGCTCGCCTGTTAAGCTTAGCGCAGCGAACGCCGCTCGGGGATTTTGTGTCTCGTTGCTAAAGACCAAACCGCGGTCTGTTCGTACGTCTTCCATTCGCCGCGTCCGCGATGAAGTATTCCCCGGATTTCGATGCCTTCTGCAAGCTGGCTGCCGGGGTGCAACTGGTGCCCGTCTTTCGCCGCCTGCTAGGCGATACGCTGACCCCCGTTTCAGCCTTTCACAAGATCGACCGCGGGCCGACCGCCTGCCTGTTCGAAAGCGTCATTGGAGGGGAGAAGGTCGGCCGCTACAGCTTCCTGGCCGCCGATCCCTTCCTGCAAATCGAAGCGCGTGGGCATGAGGTGACCATCGCCTCGCCGGGAGAGGCCACCCGCACGTTCACCTCCCCCGACCCGCTCGAAGAACTCAAACAGCGCGTGGAGGCGATTCGCTCGGCCACGCTTGCGGAGCTGCCGCCCTTCACCAGTGGCGCCGTGGGATACGCGGGCTACGACGTCATCCGCTATACGGAAAATTTGCCAAATGCGCCGTCGAACGACCGGCAACTGCCGGACATGGCATTCGCCTTTTACGACCACATGGTTGTTTTCGACCACGTCAATAAGACGAACTACGTGGTGGCCATGGCCCGGCTGGACCGCTTTGGTTCGGACCTCAAGGGCGCGTACGAAGATGCCAGGCGTCGCATCGACGAGCTAGTGGCCGCTCTTGAGCGTCCCGACGGCAACCTCCCACCGGCCGATATTCAAACCGGCGGAGAGCTGAAGCTCGAATACCGCTCGAACTTCGCCCAGGCTGAGTTCGAAAGGGCGGTCGAGCGCTGCGTCGAATACATTCGCGCCGGCGACGTTTTTCAGGTGGTGATCAGCCAACGCCTGGAAGTCGAGGTCACGGCCGAGCCCTTTGAAATCTATCGCACACTGCGCGTCGTGAACCCCAGCCCCTTTATGTTCTATTTGCGAACGCCCAGCGTCATCCTGGTCGGAAGCTCGCCCGAGATCATGGTGCGGGTGGTGGCGGGCAAGGTAACGGTGCGTCCCTTGGCGGGAACTCGCCGCCGCGGGGCGACTGACGAAGAAGATCGCCGCCTGGCCGAGGAGTTGTTGGCAGACCCCAAGGAGCGCGCCGAGCACGTGATGCTTGTCGACCTGGGCCGAAATGACATCGGCCGCGTGGCCCGCTATCGATCCATCGAGCTGACTGACGTCATGACGATCGAGCGCTATAGCCACGTGATGCACATCACCTCGAACGTGACCGGACAACTGGCTGACGGGCGCGACGCGTTTGATGCCCTGCGCGCCTGCGTGCCCGCCGGCACGGTCTCGGGCGCGCCCAAGGTGCGGGCCATGCAAATCATCGACGAGCTCGAGCCGCACCGCCGAGGGCCATATGCCGGAGCGGTTGGTTACGTCGACTTCAACGGCAACATGGATACCTGCATCGCGCTGCGCACCCTGGTCGTGCAAGGCAAGCGGGCCTATATCCAGGCGGGCGCCGGCATCGTCGCGGATAGCCAACCGGCCGAGGAGTATCAAGAAACCCTCAACAAGGCGCGGGGACTGCTCAAAGCCATCGAGATCACTGAAGCCCGCGCCAAGAACGCGCGCGCCTAGAAGCTAGCATGCGGATTGATTCGGTCGAACTGTTCCGGGTTCCGTTCGAGCGCACGCGAAGTGCGGCTGATTCGCTCGAGTCGGTGATCGCGGTCGTGCATAGCGGCGCGCTGGTTGGGCTAGGCGAAGCCACGTTGTCCTGTGGGCCAACCCACGGCCCGGAGTGGTCGGCCGCCGCGTTCTTGTGCCTGCGCGATTGGCTGGCGCCGGCCATCTTGGGCCGCGAGGTGGACTCTGGCGGCCAACTCCAGCAACATCTCGTGCCCTATGCGGGAAATGCGGCGGCTAAAAGCGCGCTCGATATTGCGTGGTGGAATCTGTCGGCGGCCCGGGCAGGCCAGCCACTGAGCCAAGTTGTTGGGGCACGGCAGGCCGAAGTTCACACTGGCCAGACGTTCGGCTTGGCGCCGTCCATCGACGAGCTGTTGTCGAACATCCAAGCGGCGCTCGATACCGGCTGTCCGCTGGTGACGCTCAAGCTGCGGCCGGGCTGGGATCTGCAAGTGGTGCGCGCGGTGAGACAAAGTTTTCCCAATGCGCCGCTCGCCGTCGACTGCCAGGCGTCGTGTACGCTCGCCGAGATGGACACCTTCTATCGCCTGGAGGATTTCTTTCTCGCAGAGATCATCGATCCGCTCTCCGTGGATGACCTCGTCGCGCATGCCATGCTCAAGCAAGCCATCCGCACTCCGCTGGTGCTGGAGCGCAGCCTGACCTCCGTCGCCAGGCTCGAGCAAATGATCGATCTCGACTGCTGCCATAAGCTGAGAATCAACCTCGCGCGGGTGGGTGGCCTCACGCCCGCGCTCGAAATTGCCCGCGCCTGTTCCGATGCGAAGCTGCCCTGGTCAGTCGCGAGCGACCCGGCCGGCGAAGTGGCTGTCGGAGCGGCGATCGCACTGGCTGCCCGCTGCGACTCCCAGACCGACTCGAGTATTCCCGAACCGATCCCTTATGGCGGATCAGGTGGTGAATCGCAGCGCGGCGAACCTTGGCGCTTCGCCGTGGACTTTAGCCGAAAGTCCAGCGCGGTGCAGAAGGTGCTGGCGTCTCAGGTCGCCGTTCTGGAACGCGCCCACGTGGGCGTTTAGTGTGTGCCCATTGCGTTAACGGCGACTGGGCTTCAAAATGTGCTCCCTTGCCGCCGCAAGTGATGGCAGGTAGCCAGCCGCCGCGCCAAAAGAAAGAGCACTAAACATGGTTTACGTCGTGGCCACGATCGAACTCGCGCCTGGCCAGCGCGATGCGTTTCTCGCTCTGCAAAAGGACTTGCTGCCGCTGGTCCGCGCGGAGGCGGGCTGGATCGAGTACGTTTCGACCGTCGACGTGGCATTCGATCCCAAGCGCCCACCGCGGCCAGATGTCGTCGTCGTGCAGGAAAAATGGGAATCGCTGCCGCATTTGAAGGCCCATTCGGTTGCGCCGCACATGAAAGCTTTTCGCGAGAAGGCCGGCCACTTGATGCACAACGTCAAAGTCGAGGTGTTCGAGGCTGTCTGAATCCATCCCGTTGTTCAAGTACTCGCGAGCGAAAACCATCATGAGCACGATTGTTGACATTCATGGTCGTCAGATCCTCGACAGCCGCGGCAACCCCACGGTCGAGGTGGAAGTGACGCTCTCCGATGGCGCTTATGGGCGGGCCAGCGTTCCCAGCGGAGCGAGCACCGGCATACACGAGGCCTGGGAGCTGCGCGATACGGAAAACAAGAAAATCTACCTGGGCAGAGGTGTCACGCAGGCGGTCGACAACGTCAACGAGCAGTTGGCCGACGCGCTTAGCGGCATGGATGCGCTCGACCAGGCAAGTCTCGATCGCCGCATGATCGAGCTCGATGGTTCACCCAACAAGCAAAACTTGGGCGCCAACGCCATCCTGGGCATCTCGCTGGCCGTAGCCCATGCGGCCGCCAGCCATTGCGGGCTGCCGCTCTTTCGCTACCTGGGCGGTTGCGGGGCGAGGCTGTTGCCGGCGCCAATGATGAACATCATCAATGGCGGACAGCACGCGGATAATTCCGTGGACGTGCAAGAATTCATGGTGATGCCGCTGGGCTTCGACTCCTTTGGCGACGGCTTGCGATGCGGCGTCGAAATCTTTCATCACCTGAAGGCCGTGCTCAGTGCCAAAAAGCTGGCAACCGCGGTTGGCGACGAGGGAGGTTTTGCGCCCGACCTGCCCAGCAATGCGGCCGCACTGGATTTAATCCTCGAGGCCATCGAGCGCGCCGGGTATCGGGCCGGCGAGCAGGTTTGGATCGCGCTCGACGTGGCCGCCACCGAGTTCTACGACGCCAAGAAAAAGACTTATGCCATCGACGGAAAGCAGCTCGATGCAGCCGCCATGGTCGATTTCCTGGCCGCCTGGGTGGAGCGCTACCCGATTTGCTCGATCGAAGACGGCTGCAGCGAAGACGACTGGGAAGGCTGGAACCAACTTACCAAGCGACTGGGGAACAAAGTTCAACTGGTGGGCGATGACCTGTTTGTAACCAACACCGAGCGGCTTGAGCGCGGCATCGAGTCTCACGTCGCCAATAGCATCCTGATCAAGGTCAACCAGATCGGAACGCTCACCGAAACCATTGAAGCCATCCAGCTCGCGGTTCGCAACGGCTACACCACGATCGCCAGCCACCGCAGTGGCGAGACCGAGGATTCGACAATCGCCGACCTGGCCGTCGGCCTTTCAACCGGCCAGATCAAAACGGGCTCAGCCTCCCGCACCGACCGCATGGCGAAATACAACCAGTTGCTGCGCATCGAAGAGCTGCTGGGCGACACGGCCGAATACGGCGGTCCGTTGTTCTTTCGCCGCTCTCGCTCCTGAAGTCGCGTGTCCAAGTGAGCGAATGGAATGTCAGCCCGCGTCCTTCCATAGTCCAAAGGTCGCGCCGGTTGGATCGGTAACCAGGCTGAATGAACCGTGGCCGGGAACTTCGGTGGTATCGACGATGATCGTCGCTCCCAGCGTCCGCGCGCGCTTGACGGTCGCCGCCATGTCGTCGACCAGAAAGTACGGCGCCCAGTGGCCCTGCGACCCGCCCACGGGGTTCTGCATGATGCCACCGTCGACGCCTGGCATGGCAAAGCGTGTGTAGTTCATCTCTGGAATGTCCTCAAACGCCCAGCCGAACAAGCTCGCATAGAACTTTTTGGCGGCTTGGGGATCGCTCGTTTGTAATTCGACGCCGTGGACGAGTCGGTTGGGCATGGCTTGACTCCTGGTTGCGCGGGTTCACGGTTCGGGGTATTGACGTGCCGGACGCTTCCGGAAATACTTTACCAAATGGTAAAGAAAACAACAAGCCTCGATCGTTGCTTTTCCGCCCTTGCGGATCCCACCCGCCGCGAAATCGTCGAGCAGCTTGCCCGCGGGCAGGTGTCGGTGACCAACCTGGCCGCCAGCCGTCGCGTCACGGTGGCGGCTGTCTTAAAGCATTTGTCGGTATTGGAAGCGGCTGGGCTGATCCGCACGCGCAAGGTCGGCCGCTTGCGCCAGTGCGCGTTGATTCCTGAGCCTATGCGCGACCTGGCCGAATGGCTCAACTTCTACCACGCGCTTTGGGAAGCTCGGCTCGACCGCTTGGAGATCCTCCTGAAGCGCACTCGAGGAACCAAACAATGAAACCCTCAGGACATGCTTTGCGAGTCGAACGCTTGCTTGATGCTCCGCGAGACGCGGTGTTCCACGCCTGGATCGACGCGAATCAGTTAGCCCAGTGGTTCCATTTCAGCGACGAATGGCACATCGTTGAGGTGGCGTCGGACCCACGCGTGGGCGGAAGTTATGGGGTCACTTGGAAGGCTCCGGACGGACAACTGTGGCGAGAATCGGGCCAATATCTCGAGATGGTTCGGCCGGAAAAGTTGGTCATGACGTGCGAGTTTGCTTTTCCGGGTGTTGATGAGAATGAAACGTTGTTGACGGTCGAGTTTCTTGAGCGCGGCAATCAAACGCTGTTGGTAATCGTTCAGGAAGGATACCGTCATGCGACGAATCGCGATAATCATCAGCAAGGCTGGCCCGCCTTTGTTGACTATTTGTCTCAATTCTTGGCCGCCCGCGCGCGGTGACGCGCTCTCCATGAAAGGCAGGTCGCGGATTGCGTCACCGCGACGGGCATGCGTGGTGCGGGGACATGCTAGAATGAGCGCTCCAGCGTCCGCCAAGTGTCAAGCGCTCCATGGCAAACGAAGAACATTCGCCCTCGAATCGCGAGATTACGTCCTCCCCTTGGTTTTGGGCGATGCTTTTTTGCGCCGCGGGCT
>DATJEN010000108.1:0-7752 GCA_035496575.1 Pirellulales bacterium | reverse complement strand
GGCATCGACGTGCACGATCACGACGCCCTGCTGCTGCACGTGGGCAAGCTCGCCCCGGAAGCGGGCGCGATGCTCACGGTCGAGCGCGACGGACGCGTGATGCCCATCGCGATCCGCGAGCTATCGAAGTTTTTCGTTCCGGGCCGCAAGATCGTGACAAGCGAACCGCCCGCCTGGCGAGGGCTGGCCGTCGATTACGTCACGGCCTCAGAGCATTTTCGCGAATGGACGCTGCAGAGGCGGCTCGACCCACAAGGCTCCGTGTGGATCAAGGCGGTGCAACCGGACAGCCCCGCCTGGCGCGAAGGGCTGCGGCCGGACATGCTGATCACGCACGTGGGTTCTCAGCGGGTGACGACTCCAGCGGAATTCCGCCAGGCAGTCGCCAACCAAGAGGGCCCGATCAAACTGCGACTGGCCCTGCCGGCGGCGCAGAAGCCGGTGCGCACGATCGAGCCCGAAACCAGCTAGGCCGGGTGCCGCGCGATCCTCGACGTGGTTTATCGCCTGCCAGGCTGTCTTTCGGCCCCGCGGCGAGCGCAAGTCCCGCCGGCGGTTCCAATTGTCGCGCAAGCGGGCAAACGGCTATTATGACTCACCCAGCCCGCATGACCGCGGTGCTGCTTTGAGTTTCTGCACGTTCCCTCCGCGCAAGCTGACGCGAAGCGTGGCTCGCCTGCGTATGTCAATTTGGCGCGGAACCCGCGCCCGCTGGCGGGTGTCCCTAAACTTGGCTGCCAATCGCATTTTTGATTGTGAAACATGAAAACCGACGAGCTGCGTGAAAAATATCTGGCCTTTTTCGAGACGAAGGGCTGCGTGCGCCGGCCCAGCGACGTGCTGGTGCCCCGCTGGGATCCATCGGTGTTGTTCACGCCCGCGGGCATGAACCAGTTCAAGGACCACTTTTTGGGCAAGGTGAAGCTGGACTTTACCCGAGCCGCCACGTGCCAAAAGTGCCTGCGCACCGGCGACATCGAAAACGTGGGACGTACGGCGTACCACCACACGTTTTTCGAAATGCTGGGCAATTTCAGCTTCGGCGACTACTTCAAGCGCGAGGCGATCCACTGGGCTTGGGAGTTTTTGACCAAAAAGGAGTGGCTGGGGCTCGATCCCCAGCGGCTGAGCGTGTCGGTCTACCTCGACGACCAGGAAGCGGCCGCGATCTGGGCCGACGAAATCAAGCTGCCCGCCGGTCGCATCAAGCGCATGGGGGAGGACGACAATTTCTGGCCGGCCGGAGCGCCCAGCAGCGGTCCGGACGGAGTGTGTGGCCCGTGCAGCGAAATCTTGTACGAAAGTGGCCCTGGCACGGAGGTCGAGATCTGGAACCTGGTGTTCACGCAGTTCAACCGCGTGGGGCCGCCGCCGGACAACCTGCGCCCGCTGCCCAGCAAGAACATCGACACGGGCATGGGGCTCGAGCGGACGGCCTCGGTTCTGCAGGGGGTGAGCAGCAATTTTGATATCGATATTCTGCTGCCACTCGTTGTGCGCGCGGCCGAGGTGTGTGGCATTGCGTATGAGAAAAGCAGCGAAAACGGCCGCCGTGTCCGGCGCATCGCCGACCACGTGCGGGCCTGCACGTTCGCCATCCACGAGAACGTGTATCCTGGGCCGAACAAGGAGAAATATGTCATCAAGCGGCTGCTGCGGCGCGCGGTGCTCGATGGTCGACAAATCGGCGTGATCGCGCCATTCCTGCACAAGCTGGTGCCCCAAGTTGCAGAGCTGATGCGGCGTGCTTATCCCGAACTGAGCGAGACCACATCGCGCGTCGCACAAGTCATCGAGACGGAAGAGAGCAATTTCTTCGCCACGATCGACGCCGGGCTCGACCGCATCGAGCGGCTGTTTGCCTCGATGCGCGCAGCAGGGCGAGAGACCGTCTCGGGGGCTGAAGCCGCCGAGATGTACACGACGCACGGTTTTCCGCCTGAGCTCTTCGAGACGCTCGCGGCTGAGCACAATCTGGGCTTCGATTGGGCAGGCTTTAACCGCGAAATGGAGCAGCACGGAATCGATTCCGGCGCGGGCCACCGCGTGGAACTCTTCCAGTCAGGCCCGCTCGACGCGCTCAAGAAGACGCTGTCAGGCACGGAGTTTGTCGGTTACGAAACCACGGCTTGCGAATCGCGCATCCTGGGCATCATCGCGCGCAATGAGCTGGTTGAGCAACTCGATGAGATTGGGCACGCCGCGCCGGTCATACTGGTGCTCGACAAGACTCCGTTCTACGGTGAGTCCGGCGGACAGGTGGGAGACACGGGCGTGATTCGAGGTGCAGGATGCCGCTTCGAAGTGATCGACACGCAGAAAGACGGCGCCTTCACGCTACACCTTGGCCACTTGCGTCAAGGACGCCTGGAGCAGGGCCAGACCGTGGAAGCGGAAGTCGATGCCGCCCGCCGGCAAGCCATTCGACGAGCGCATTCGGCCACGCACATCTTGCACCACGTGCTGCAACGCCGCCTGGGCAAGCATGCCCAGCAGCAGGGCTCGAAGGTCGACGCCGACTGGCTGCGTTTCGACTTTACGAATCCCTCCGGGATTCCGGCGGAGTTGCTCGCGGAAATCGAAACCGACATCAACGAGCTCGTCTGGCAAGCAGCCAAAATATCCTGGCGCAGCCTGCCGATTGCGCAAGCGCGTGAGTCCGGCGCCATGATGTTGTTCGGCGAAAAATACCCCGACATCGTGCGGATGGTATCGATCGGTGAGTTCAGCAAGGAATTGTGCGGGGGAACGCACCTGGACAATAGCGGCCAGGTGGGATTGTTCAAAATCATCGGCGAAGAGAGCGTGTCGGCTGGCACCCGGCGCATTACGGCCCTCACCGGAGCGCGGGCGCTCGAACATGTTCGGCACCATGAGGCGCTGTTATCTCAAACCGCGGCCGCGCTGCGCGTGCCGGTCAGTGATGTGCCGGAGCGCGTATCAGGCATGTCCAAGGAGCTGCGCGAGCTGAAGAAGCACGCGGCCTCGGCGCCGCGCGGTGGCAGCGTCTCGGCGGAAAACCTGTTGGCCGGCGCGACCGAGGCAAACGGGGTCAAAGTGGTCGTGAGCGAAGCCCCGGGCGCTGACGCAAACCTGATGCGGCAGTTGATCGACCAGTTGCGCAAAACCGCCAGCCCGGTTGCCGTGCTGCTGGGCTCGGCGGCCGAAGGCAAGGTGACGCTCGTGGCCGGCATCAGCCGCGACCTGGAAACCCGCGGCGTGAACGCGGGCAACTGGATTCGCGGCGCGGCCGAAGTCGTCGGCGGGCGCGGCGGCGGCAAGCCGGACATGGCCCAGGCAGGTGGCAAGCATCCCGAAAAGCTGCCGGCGGCGCTAAGCACCGCGCGGCAGGATATCGAGACGATTCTTAAAGCCTGACGGCGGGCTCAAAGCCCCAAACCGGCAGACGCTGCGCGCGCCTGACTTGTCGCCTTATCGAATCTCGGTCGCCGCAGCTACGTTTGCGGGTCGCGTCAGAGGGCCTTCTTCAACGCGGCGATCGCGGGCTCATAGCTCGGCTCTTGAGCGACTTCCTTGACCTGCTCGGCATAGATGACCTTGCCATCCTTATCGAGCACGAAAACGCCCCGCGCCAGGATCTTGAGCTCCTCGATCAACATGCCCCAATTCTGGCCAAAGCTGCGGTCCTGGTAGTCGCTGAGCGGCCGCATGTTCGTGATTTGCTCGGCGCCGCAGAAGCGGTTCATGGCGAACGGCAGATCGAGGCTCACCGTGATAGCATTCACGCGGTCGCCCAAGTCGGCGAGCTCCTGATTGAACTTCTTGGTTTGGGTTTGACAAACGGGAGTGTCGAGCGAGGGCACTACACTGATAAAAGTCGGTTTACCTTTGAGGTCGGCTGGCGTGACGGCCGATAGCCCGCCCTTGTCGAAGCTGTGCAACTTGAAGCTGGGTGCTTGCTGACCGACCGACACGGCATTGCCGGCCAGGGTCATGGGATTGCCTTTGAAGGTAACGGCTCCGGCGCGCGACATAGCTGGGTTTCCTTGAGAATGACAGCACTGGTAACAAGGCAGCTCAGTATCGCGCTCGATCGGCGACCCTTCAAGGGGCGCATCGCGCGGAAAACTCATTTGGGTTATTGCCACATCGCCGCCGCAGGGTAAGATCGCTCTTTGCGGAGTGATTCTATTGTTCCGCAGCTCCAAGGCGGCCTTTCTCAATGGATGGAGCAATGGCAATGGTTCAGCTTAGCCTTTCGCGTGGGTGGGATTTCGACATCGAGCGCGGACCGGATTGGCTGTTCGTGCGGCCTCACCGCTACGACGGCACCTGCGACCAGGAACAGTCGCTTGCCGATCAAGTGTGGGCCTTACTCGAACAGAACATGACACATCGGCTGGTGCTCGAGCTTGATGACATCGAGACGGTTACCAGCGGCCTGGTCGGGCAGCTCTTGCGACTGCAAAAGCGGATTCATGCCCGAGAGGGTCTGCTGCGGATCTGCGGCCTGTCGGCCGCAAATGCCGAAATGCTCGAGCAGTATGGACTAGCCGGGCAAAACCCGCGGGCCAGTTGCCGAGAAGACGCCGTCATGGGCGAAGCGCGTCCCAAGCAGCCGCGCTAAAACGGTCGGGCAGCTCGTTCGACTGGCAGCCAAATCGTGTTTGGGCAGGCCGCCAACGCGACCGTGCCGCTGTCGAGCGCGACGCGTGCCGCATCGCACTCGCAGATTGATCAGGCCCAGTTGACTTCCAACTGGTTCTCGATCCGCTCCACTCCTTGGACGCGACGGAGCGACTCTTGGGCCATCTGCTTTTGGTAGTACGAGCTCACGCTCCCCCGCAGCACGACACAGCCCTCGTGCGCTTCGAAGTGCACCTTGCGGCGCTTGAGGTGCGGATTTTTTTCAATCGCGACGGAAATGCGCGAATCGAGCGACGTTTCGGCGGCTGACATGTTCGCCTGGCGAGTTGGTTACTATTGGGTCTTACCTGTGGGGATTCCAACTCCCCTGATGGAGAGATCGGCAGTTTGGGGTGAGTTCGTAAACAATTCTGATAAACCGTTTGCGAAAAGCCGGGCAAGGGCGATCGATCGAAGGGCCCATGCCGATTGTTAAGGCTGTAGGGGCGGCGACGCGCCCGGCTGGGGCGTACCGGCATTTCTGGCCTAACTTTGCTGGTATGACCTCAGCATTGTCTGACAAGGCTGTCCCCGGGCCGTCGACAGCGCACCCTCTGCGGTGGCTTCGCGCCACATCGCTCGATGCACTGGACGCGCTCGAAGAGACGTGGCGCGGAAGCGACTTGGAGATAGAAACGCCAATCGGGCGATTTAGCTGGACCAAGTGTTGCCTGGCAGAGTTCTCCGATCACGGCGATCCGCACTTGATCGCGGCAGTGCGCGGTGAAAAGCTCGTCGCGGTTGCGCCACTCGTGAAGAAAAGCCGCCGCGGCGTTGCCCGGCTGGTCTTGTGTGGAACAGAGGTGCTGTTTGAGCCGGTCGATCTGATCGCGGTTGACGACCGGGCGAGGAGGGGCCTTGTCAAACGGCTGATCCGCTCGGGCGCTCCGCTCGATTTGGAGCGCGTGTGGGCCGGCTCGAAATCGATTCACGCGCTCGTGCGCGCCTGCCGTGGCCGCGCGATCGTGGTCGAGCGGCCACAGGCCCCTTGTTCGTACATCACGCTCGCGGATAGCTGGTGCGAGCCCGATCAGCATTTGGAGAGCGGATGCCGCGGGGAACTGCATCTCGCGCGCAGAAAGGCCGACGAGCTGGGAGGGGTCGCTATTGAGATTCATGGGCCCGACCTGGACGAATTGCCGGAGTTGCTGGACCTGGCCTTCGAAGTCGAAGCGCGCAGCGGGAACGGAGAAACCGGCGCCGCGCTTTTGCACGATGCGGACCGGGCGGCTTTTTACCGACGCTATGCCGAGGCGGCCTGCGTCGAGGGCACGCTCAGAATTTGTTTCTTGCGAATTGGCGATCGGGTAGCTGCCATGCAGATCGCCCTGGAAGACCAGCGGGCATTTTGGCTGCTGAAATTGGGCCACGATCCGCGATTTGCGAGCTGCTCGCCCGGCATGCTCTTGATGCGGGAGACGATTCGCTACGCGGCCGAGGCCGGCCTGGAGCGCTATGAGTTTCTAGGGCGCGGTCGGGATTGGACTCGGCCGTGGACCGACACGGAGCACGAAACCCTTTCGTTGTGCGTGTATCCATTCGGCCTGCGCGGCGTGGCGGCTTTGCTGGTGGACGGCGCCGCGGCGCTGTACCGCAAGTGGCGGCCAGGCTGAACACTCACCGCTAGCCGGACAACCACGGCGGACGCTCGCCAGCCGCAGGCAGTTTAATCACGCTCGCGCTTTTGATTGCTGGGTGTGAGCGCACTTCGTCAAGCGTTTGCGGCGTGGGAGCTTGATCGAGATTCAAGACGCCAATGGCCTCACCACCCTTGGCTTCCCGGCCGACGGCCATTTGCGCGATATTTATTTTGTTAGCGCCCAGGATGGTCCCGACCGTGCCGATGATGCCCGGCACGTCGTGATGGGTGAAGACCATCAACACGCCGTCCAAATAGGCATCGAGACGAAAGTCTTCCAGTTGGACCAGCCGCAGCATGTCGACGCCAAACACCGTGCCGGCCGCCTTGTGGGTCTGCTTTTCGCCCTCGACTTCGGCGAGCACGACAGAAGCAAAAGCGCCCATATCGGCGCGGCGCTGCTCAATCAGCTCGATGCCGCGTTCGCGAAGCAGGACCTCGGCATTCACGATGTTGATCTCTTCCTCGAGCGCGTTGGCCAGCAAGCCCGCCGCGAAACTGGCCGTGATCAGCTTGGTGTTTCTGCCGGCCACTTCGCCCCGGAATTGCAGCGTGCACCGCCGAATCGAGCTGGTTTCGAGTTGCGCGAGCAGCAATCCCAGCCGATAGCCGACATCTAAATAGCCGCGCAACTCAGCCAGGGTTTTGGCATCGAGCGGAATCATGTTGACCGCGTGTCGAATCGCGCCCGTGCTTAAAAAATCGACCAGCAGTCCCACGCCCTCGACAGCCACTTGGGCCTGGGCTTCCTCGGTGCTCGCGCCCAAGTGGGGTGTACACAGCACGCCCGGCATTCCGAACAACGGGCTATCGATGCATGGCTCGGCGGAATAGACGTCGAGAGCCACGCCGGCGAGCTTGCCCGACTGCAATCCCTTGACCAGCGCGGCTTCATCATAGATGCCGCCCCGCGCGCAATTGATGAGCCGCGCGCCGGGTTTTAGCTCGTCAAGCTGCGGAAAACTGATCAGGTTGCGCGTTTCATCCGTCAGCGGCGTGTGCACGGTAAAGTAGTCGACCTCGGGCAGCATGGCGGCCACGTTGGGCACGGCCTCGAAGCCAAGCTCCGTGATGCGGTCCATCGTCAGGAAAGGATCAAAGCCCAGCACGCGCATTTGAAAGGCCTTCGCGCGCGCCCCCACAACCTGTCCGATGCGCCCCAGGCCGACGATGCCAAGCGTTTTGCTGGCCAACTGCGTGCCCATGTAGCGGTTGCGGTCCCACTTTCCTTCGATCAGGCTCTGGTAGGCGGGCGCGATATTTCGAGAAAGCGCCAGCATCATGGCGATCGTGTGCTCGGCGGTGCTGAGCGTGTTTCCGGCCGGCGTGTTCATCACCACAATTCCCAAGCGGGTCGCTGCCTTGGAATCGATGTTGTCGGTGCCAACGCCGGCCCGCACGATGGCCTTCAGCCGGTGATTGCCTTCCAGGGCATCTGCCGTGATCTTCACGCCGCTACGGCAGAT
>DATJEN010000107.1:0-13688 GCA_035496575.1 Pirellulales bacterium | reverse complement strand
AAAAAACGAACCTCCACTCCGCCATCTTCTGGCGGCCAGTTTCGTGCCACGGCGAGCGGAATCACCGTGGCGCCCGTGCGCAGCGCCACCGACACGGCCGCGCTGGCTACCAGCACGGGTCCGCCCAAGAGCGCCGACAGCGTGCCAGGAGTGCCCGGGTAGAGATAGTCACTGTAAATGGCGACGCAACCCCCGCTTTTCAAGCGAGCGAGCATCGGTCGAATGGCCGCGGGCGTGGTGGGGAGCAGCTCGACGCGCTTCTCCAGCCCGTTGAGAAACGAGGTGCTGTTCGGCGGGCGCCGATCCGCAAGATTTGCCACGGTGCTAATCTTCAGTTCTTTCCAGGCCGGGTGAAAGAAGGCAAATCCCGGATGGCTTTGATGGGCCGCGCATACGATAGCGCCGCGCCCGTCGGCCAGGGCACTCCGCAAGTGCTCCTCGCCCTTGATTGTCACATCGTTCAGCAGTTCGTCGAACTGGCCGTAGAAAAAGTCGAGGCTATCGGACAGATTGGCCAGCAGCCATTGCGTGTGACGAGAAAAGATCTCCTCCATCGCGTCGGCCGGCCAGAGGCGTTGGAGTGGTCCGGCCAGCTTGCGCAGATACGACGCGTAGCCGCCCACGTCGTTCGCAAACGCCGCGGCGCCGACACGGGCCAGCCAGTCGCGCCGTTGTGGCGAGGGCAGTTCTCTCACGGCCGCGACCCAATTCGCGTCGTGCGTCCAATCCGAGAGCAGCGCCGGCAAGGCCACTGCCGGCTTATCTCGGGGGAGCGCAGCCAGCTCACGCTGCACGCGAAGCTCGATATCTTCGATCCGTCGCGCGACGCAGGCGCTCATTGCGGCGGCTGCGGCGGGTCGTCTTCACAGAGCTTGCCGTCCCAGCCTCCGTCGTCGTCGTCATTGTCGTCCGATGGTGGAATGGAGAAATCTTTCAAAAGTATCTTGACGTATCTTAGACCTTGTTTGGTGTCTTCTTTTTCGGCGACGTCAAGGATGGCTCGAATGATTGGATGCCTCTCCTCTTTGCTGCTCCCTTCGTAATAGTAACGGTCGTACACCTGCTTCGGGATGTAAATGACCGCCTGCTTGTCTTCGTTGATCGAATTCTTAGTGCCTTCTTTTGACTTCCTCTCAGCGGGTACTTTTGACTTCTTGCCAGCGGCTTTTTTTGACTTCTTGTCAGCGGCTTTTTTTGCATTCGGTGCAGGTTTTCTCTTGGCCATGGAAGAGTCCCTCTTTGCTAGATGTGTCTCAGGGTCCATGCTCTGTGAAAAGCCGATATCTCCCCTCGGCTTTGTGCCCCACGAGTGTCCAGGGTGGGGGAGGGCCGTGTCAAGTTTTTGACCCAGATTGCTGCGCCAGCCGACAGGAGGGCCGCATTATTTCGCCGCGGGCCCGGGCTCTCCGAGCACGCCGGCCGCCTCTTCGGATAAGAGTCGGATTTGTCGAAAGTTTCGCGGGTTTTGTGCCCAGGCGGCTCCCTGGGCGAACCATTTTTTGGCCTCTTCCTGTTGCCCGAGCTGTTGCAAGGCCATGGCCAGGTAGAACCAGTCCCACGCCTCGCCACCATTGCGCAACTGGACGCTCTTTTGCAGTGCTCCGACGGCCTCCTGCCATTTGCCATTGCGATACAAAGCGATTCCCAGCGTCCTCCACGCGCCTGGTTCGCGCGCGCTGACTTCCGTGGCATGACGCGCCAATCGCAACGCTTCCTCTGGCCGACGAATTGCAGGGTCCGGGTACGTGGCGTAGAAACGTGCGGTCTGAGTACACAACTCCACGCTATCGGGATACTCCGTCAGCGCGGCGGTGTAGATGGCTATGGCCTCGGCCGTTTGTTTTGTCGATTCGTAGGCCAGGCCCAGCATGCTGGCCGCCTGCGCCCACTCATCTCGAATAAGCTTCGCGTCGGGCTGCTCAGACATGAGCTGCTTGAGCAACTGTTCCGACTTGCTTATCTGTTCGATAGCCGCCGGACGATTGCCGAGATTGTAGCTCGCCATCCCCAGGTAGAAATAAAAGCCTGCCAGGTCCTGGCGAAATCCCAACACCTCGGGCGCTCTGGTCACGAGGTTTTCCCAAATCTGGCTCCCTTTTTCGAGCAGCGACACCGCCAGCCGAGGATCGGACGGAGGCTTTTGCTCGCGGCGCTCGTAGCGTGGACCGCGGAAGAACCCCGCCAAGGTGCCGGCGTTCTTCTTGACGTCCAGGCCCTTTGCCAGTGCCTGTTCGACGAGTTCGAGACCCTGCTTGAGCGACTCGAGCGAATCGTCGGTGCGGCCGATCGTCGATTGCAGTTGCGATAACCGCAGGTAGGCCGAAGCCACTTCGGCCCGCGCCTGCGGATCGTCGCCGCGATCACTGAGAAACTGCTGGTAGTAGCGCAGGGCTTTTTCCAGCAACTCGTTGCGCAACGGTTGCAACCCCGGCTCGTCGAGCAGGCGGCTGTCGCTGATCGTGGTAAACGAGTCCTCTACTGCCTTGCGCGCGCGGTGGAAATTCTCTTCCGCACGTTGCTGCTCGCGCAGGGTCGCCTGCCGCTGGCGCGCCTCGCTGGCCAACGCCTGCTGCGCTTCCCGGCGTTGCGCTTCGGCTTCTTGGCGGGCCGTCGTTTCGCCCTCGAGCGCCCGGCTCGTCCGCTGGTAGGCGATGGTCGAAATGATCGTAGCGAGCACGAGAGCGGCCGCCGTCAGCGAGCCGAGCGTGGCCACCAGGGGATTGCGGCGCATCCAGCGCCAGCCGCGTTCCAATTGGCCTACCGGACGCGCCACGATTGGCCGGCCATCGAGAAAACGCCGTAGGTCGGCGGCCAGGTCCGCCGCCGAGGCATAGCGGCGCGATGGCTCCTTGGCCATCGCCTTCAGCACGATCGTGTCCAGGTCTCGGGGTAGCCGGTCGTTCAGGCTTCGTGGCGGGCGGGGATCGTCGTACAGCACCTGGTGCAACAGCATCCGCTTGTTGCCGCGAAAGGGCACTTCGCCCGTCATCAATTGATAGAGGATCACTCCGAGCGAATACACGTCGCTGCGGCCGTCCACGTCGTGCGCTTCGCCCCGCGCCTGCTCCGGCGACATATAAGCCGGTGTGCCCAACACCCGGCCGGCAACCGTGATCGTGATTTCGGCCGCCTCACGTTTGGCGAGACCGAAATCGACGACGTGCGGACGTCGCTGCCCATCGATCAGGATGTTGCTGGGCTTGAGATCGCGATGCACCACCTTGCGTTGATGAGCGTGTTCCAGCGCGTCGGCCACGGTCGCGCACAACTCGGCCGACTCGCGCGGAGTGGGCCGATCCACGAACATCTGATCGGCCAGCGTGACGCCTTGAATGAAATCGCTGACGATGTAGATCATCCCGTGGTGACGCCCGACTTCGTACACGCTGACGATATTCGGGTGCTGCAACTGGGCGGCGGCGCGGGCTTCGCGAAGAAACTGCTCCTGCTCTTCCAGCGAGCTGTGCTGCGCACGGGGAATCTTGACCGCCACGATGCGGTCCAATTCCGTATCGCGCGCCTTCCACACCGTGCCAAATCCGCCGACGCCCACCACTTCAAGCAACTCGAAGTGAGCGATCCGTTCCAATTGTCCATGCCGATGGCTCACGGTGCTGGCATCGGACAATAGATTGAAGCTGCTCCCACACGAAGGGCACGTGACGTCGACGAAATCGCTGTCATCAACGACTTCGACGGGCTTGAAACAATGCGGACAGCGGATGTGCATAAAGACCCGCTCGAGTCGCTGCTCTGTGGGGGCCCCCTGACTGACCGCCATTATGGGAACCGGCAAATGCCGGTTCAAGTTTGCGTCGCGGCTCATCCGGGCACACAGGAATGTGAAACGCTCGAAACCCTCGAGGTGCCTTGATTTCACGAACAATCGCGTGGCAAAAAAGCCGGCCAGCGCCAGTCAGGAGCGTGGCGGCCACTGCTCGCCGGAACGCGGGCTGCCAGATATTAGAAAATCGAAAACCCCCGACTTGACCGCAATGCGGCATCTGAATTCCAGATCGGTGATCAACAATCTTCATTGGACCTTCCCACATCGACATGTACGATCCGAAGCTCGAAGGCCTGATAGCCCAGCAATCGGACGCCGGGTTCAAGGCCGAGCTTGACCGGTCCGCCCAGAGCATTTTCGAAGCGTCGAATACGTAGCGCACCATTTGTCCGTCCGACACCACGGCCCGGCGTCATATTAGCTGCACGCATCGTCAGCTCGTGACACGATTTCTCGCTCGGGATTGGTCCCGCCAAGAACACGCCTCAGGCGCCACTTTGTTTCCCTGTGACATACGGGTGTCACACCTTCGGAACTTTAAACTGCTCTCTTGCTGCTTAATCGCATTTTTTTCTTGCGGCGCTTCATCCATCGGCTATGATCACGCGGCGCGTCGGTCTTCTTGCAAATCCTTATTCACCGACTGTGCCGATCACTCAACCGGCGGAACTTTCGCGCTCGGTCTTCTTGTATTTTCAAGTGGAGTGAACCAAGCGACACGTGTCCTTCAAGCGAGGGCCCGCATCCACATGAACGTCGTTCAACCTGCCAATGGGAAGGCCCAGCAAAGCAGCCTTTGGGAACAAGCGACTGCGTTCGTAAACTATGTCGGATCGACGGGTCTGATCCGCTGGGCTATGACGGGCAGCAGGCGTGCCGAAATCACGCGGAAGCACATTGTTTATTGGTCGTTCGTGGCGCTCATTGTTGGAGGAGGTTGGTTCACCTCCCATCGCCTTACGAGGGTCTTGGAACCAGTTCGCTACCGCATCGACAGTTTTCTGCGCGGTTTCTCACCATTTCAAAGCGATCCGGTTTACACCGTCTTAGTAGTTATTGGCGATCGGGAGTTCGCAGACGGAAAGCTCACTCGCCAAACACCCTTCGACCGTCAATATCTCGCGACGTTGATCGAAGAGGTCGCAAAATTGAATCCCGCGGTCATCGGTGTCGACTTCATCCTTGATTCACCGGACCAAAACGGCGCAACCCGCACGGAGATAGCTTTGCCCGCGGAGGAGGGCGGCAAGATCAGCTTGCCGGTGGAACCCGGGCACCTGGATAAGACGGTCGCGCTCTGCAAGTCAGTCAGCAAGGTCGCGAAAACCGCAGCCGGCCCCAGGATCGTCCTGGCGGAATCATTGTGTCCGGACGAGGATGCGTACGATCGCGTCTCAGCTGTTTATGACGGCTTCCCGTGGGGGGCCGACGCCGGGAGGGTTCGCAGTGGATTCGTGAATCTCGACGAGGAAGACCTTCGCTGCGTGACTCCGGTCCAAAGCGTTCGCAATCTTAAGCACGGCCAGACCTGCGATTCCTTTTCGGCAGCCGTCGTCAGCTGCGTCGCCCCCACCCGGTACCGGAGCTTCATCAGAGATTCCGATTACTTCGCGGGCCTGTTTGGCCCTGACAGCTCGCACGAGCAATTCCCGACCGTCATGGCCGGAGAAGTCCTTCTGGCCGCGAAAACCGATGACCACGCGGCATTGGCAAGGCTGCGCGACACGTGCGCCCACAAAGTCGTGATCATCGGAGGTGACTACCACTTAAGCGCGCTCGACCAACCAGACCTGCATACGACTCCGGTTGGGGATTACCGCGGCATCCAACTGCACGCCAACTATATCGAGTCGCTGCTGGCGGGACGAGCGTTGCCGATTTCGAAATCGATGATCGCGGTCATCGAAGTATGTTTGAGCCTGATCCTCGCTTGGGTCATCATCTCCGAGTCACTGAGCCCCGCCTGGTGGGTTTTCTGGATTGTTTTCATGCTCCTCATGCCATTTATTCTTAGCTATCTCGCGCTATTCAACCTTGGTTTGTACTTGGACCTGAGCGGAGTCGCCGTTTTTCTGTTGCTCGATATTTGGCTTCATCGGCACGAAATTGTTGCAAGGGCGAAGACTGCTTGGAGAAAATACTTGGGCAAAACGCCGGCGGCCGCAGGAGAGTGAAACCGTCTTGCGTTTTGTCTGCATGCTCTTCAGCGAGCTTTCCCTACTTGGCCACCCTATCGGCCTGTGGAGGTTGCAATGCGACCATTTCTAAATTGGATTGTGTTGGGCACTCTCGTGTCAGCATTCCCGCTTGTCGCGGTCCCCGTCAATGCACAACAGTATTGGGACATCAACAGCCAGCTTGGTCGCTATCGATTTGGCTATCTCAACAACCATTACTACGGCCCGTACACATCGACTGACAATCCGTATCAGGCATACTATTACTTCTATCAGCCGCAACCAGGCGCGCAGTACCGCAGTCACTCGGTGTATTACGATCCAAGAACGGACTATTTTTATTACCAGAATGGACAATCTCATAGGTACTGGGGCCGCTGCCGTTTGGGCACGAATAACTATGAGATCCTCGCGCCAGAGAACCAGCGCGAGCGTTTGAGCGAGCTGGACGGTAGATCCTTTCAACCGCTTGGCAGAATGCCCAACGTTCCGGACATGACACCGGCGACACCGCTGGTTCCCCCACCTTCGCGCATGTCGCCGCGAAGAGTGCCATATACCATCACGCAACCCCCTCCGACTTATTCTCGGGGTCGGTCGAGCGCGGGTGCGCCAGCCGCTTCCGACGCCCCGTCCGCGCCGGCGGACTTTCCGCCTGGGCCTGCAGATGTCGTGCCCATGCCCGCCGCCCCGCCGTCGCCCTCGCTTCCCGCGGATTCCGCGCCGACCTACCGGCCCGGGAGGGGCAGGGGCGGTGCGCCGTCGGCTGCTGGGGATGCCGCGCCGGTGCTCCGGCCCGGAAGGGTCAAAGGCGGCGAGAAGTGAAGGGTGGTTAAGCCCAAGCGCGCCGCAGCGTTGAGAAAACTTTGTCAATCACCAACACCTCCACCCCCGAAATTTGCTGCGCAATGGAGGTGGCCGCCGACTCGCATTGTTACAATCGTGGCAATTGCCGAAGGACCGGCGCCCCCTTGGCCGCTTAAGGAGTGCGAGCATGTTATCCATCCTTGGCCGACCCTATCGCCTATGTGATGGCATTTCGCGGCGCAGCTTCTTGAAGGTGGGCTCGCTGGCCGTGGGAGGGTTGTCGCTGGCCGACGTTTTGCGCGCCGAGGCCGGGTCCGGCACTTCGCGGCGGCATAAATCGGTAATCATGATCTTCATGCCGGGTGGGCCATCCCACATCGACATGTACGATCCGAAGCCCGAGGCGCCCCTCGAGGTGCGCGGCGAATTCCGACCGATCCGCACGGCCGTTCCTGGCATTCAGATTTGCGAGCACTTGCCGAAGCTTGCCCGCATCATGGACAAGTTGGCTCCGATCCGCACGATCGTCGGCGGTCCCGACGATCACGCATCGCATATGTTGCTGACGGGCTGGGACCGCCAAGGGCCGCAGCCCGCCGGGAATTGGCCAACGATCGGTTCGTTCGTCTCCAAGCTGCAAGGCCCCGTCGATCCGACGGTGCCGCCGTACGTCGGCCTGGCGGCCAAGATGATCCATCCGCCGTACAACGACCCCGGCCCTGGCTTTTTGGGCGCCGCGCATGCGGCCTTTACGCCCGACGGCCATTCGCTCGAGAACATGGGGCTCAACCACATTACGGTTGACCGGCTCGCCGATCGACAAACGCTGTTGGCGCGGTTCGACCGGCTGCGCAAAGAAGTAGATAACGGTGGTGCGCTAGAGGGGCTCGACGCCTTCCAGCAGCAAGCGCTGCGCGTGATCACCTCTTCGAATCTGCGCGACGCCCTCGACATTTCGCGCGAACCGGCCGACGTGCGGGCCCGCTATGGGCCGGGCGATCCCAGTTTGATCCCGGGTTTCAACGCGGCGCCGAAAATGACCGAGCATCTTCTCGTGGCCCGGCGATTGGTCCAAGCGGGCGCGCGGTGTGTCACGCTGGCTTTTGGCGGCTGGGATTGGCACGCGACGAACTTTCTGGGCATGCGGAAGGAGCTGCCGTTGTTCGACCACGGAGTAACCACTCTGGTCGAAGACCTGCACGCTCACGGTCTCGACAAAGACGTGTTGGTGGTCGCCTGGGGCGAAATGGGGCGCAGCCCGCGCGTCAATCCGGCAGCCGGTCGCGACCATTGGCCGACCGTTTCGTGCGCGCTGCTGGCCGGTGGCGGGCTGCGGACTGGCCAGGTGATCGGACGGACGAACCATCTGGGCGAAAGGCCCGTGGATCGGCCGGTGCATTTTCGCGAAGTCCTGGCGACGATCTATCAACATCTGGGAATCGCCGCCGCCGCGACTACGCTAGCCGACCTTAATGGCCGGCCTCGATACGTGGTCGAAGATTACGAGCCGATAGCGGAACTGCTGTAAAAGGCTCTGCATTCCCGAAATCCAGCGCCGTTTCAGCCCGGATCGCCGCCCTTGAAAAAGTGGCCTTGCGATACCTCGAAGCTCTAGGTACAAGCCCTCGAACTTTGAGGCATCTCAGGAGCCACACGCTATGTCGGCCCGCAAAACGAACCCTGCTTTCTTGAACGGCATCCCCGAAATGCTGCTCCTCGAGTTGCTTTCGCGGCAAGCGATGCACGGCTACGAGCTTGTGCAGGCCATTCGCGCTATCAGCCACGGACAACTCGAGTTCGGCGAAGGCTGCATCTATCCCATCTTGCACCGCTTGGAATCGCAGAAGCTGCTGGTTGCCGGCAAGCAAACCGTGGCCGGACGGCAGCGCGTGGTCTATCGGGCTACCGCCAAGGGCAAAGCCCAACTGGCCTCGAGCGTTGACACCTGGCGGCGCGTTGTGGCTGCCGTGACCCATGCATTGAACGGAGGCGAGCATGGACGCGCAGCGCTGGCTTAGCCGCTTTCGAATCGAACTGACACGTCACCGCCTGCCACCGCATTACGTGGAGCGGCTCGCGCAGGAATTGTCCGATCACATCCACGACTTCATGGAGGATCGTATGAGCACGGATGCTAAAAATCTGCCTGGCTTGAGCCGACATTTGGGCGCGCCTAGCCGTGTGGCAACCGAGGCCGCGATGGAATATCGCCGCGGAAGATTTGCCGCCAGACATCCCATCCTGATGTTTGTTCTGACGCCAATTCTGACGTTGCCGGTGCTGTGGGCCACCTATGTGATTGCCATTTTGCTTGTAGCGAGAATCCTTGGATTGGAGAGCGGCACGTTGACGAGTACCGGCCCGGTGGCCGATTGGGCCAGTGCTACAATGCCATTTTTGATCGTTGGGCTGTTGCTCATGCCAAGCGCCCTGTGCGCGGCGCTGTATTGCCGACTGGCGGATCGGGCTGCGCTCAGCTGGAAATGGCCGCTCACCGCTGGCACTTTGATCGCGGTTCTCGGCGGGCTGGCCGTGACGAATATCGTTTTGCCGCGCGGAAGCATCAAAGGCACAGTGACGTTCGGGTTTGGCCTCAGCTCGCATCCGAGCGCGTCGCAGGTTTTGCAGTTCCTATTGCCGATGGTGATCGTCGGCTGGACAATTTGGCGACGGCATGGGCGATCGTGGACGGCGCCGCTGGGTAAACAGGTGATGAGTGCCGGTAGCTGAGCCGCCCGGCGTCAGCCGCTTCCAATTGAACGAGAAGCTTCGACTGCTGGTTCGCGCCGGCAGTTTTTATTTGCGGCTAATCGTCAGTAATGAAACCCTGTTCGATCGGCGGCGCCGCGCGCAACAAGTACATCAGCGCCACGAAGTCATACGCGGCGTGCGCGACCGCGGGGACAAGCAGGTTGTCGGTCGCCAGCCACAACCATCCGAGATACGCGCCGATCAGCCCGGCCAAAATGGCGTAGGTACTAGTTATTGCATGCGCGAGCCCGAACAGAGCGCTTGCGAAAACCAGGCCAGGTATAGGCGAGCCTGAGACGCGCATGAGCCAGCCCTGAACCACGCCGCGGAACAATGCCTCTTCGCTCACTCCGGCCAGCAAAGAGAGAACCGCTAGCTGCCACGGCGAGCAGCCGGCGAACAGCGGCACGACCCACTCGCGCACATAAGCATTCAATCGGCCCAGTGGCCCGCTATGGATTCGAGTGACGATGAGCAGGCCCAGCAGCATCGGCGCCGTGGCCAGCAGGCCATAAGCGAAATCTCGTGCTGACCAGCGGATGAGCTCGAGCGGCTGCTGGCCCGAAAAATAGCCGAGCACGAGTGCCAGGCCCAGAAGCGCGCCTTCGAACAAAGTCGCCGCGCGAAAAAACGATTCGCGCGGCGCGAGGGGCGCGTCGTTCATTGGGCAGGGTACTCGCTCATTTGGCGGGGTGCTCGCTCGCGCTTGGTTTCGCGCGCCAATGATCGATGCTGCACACGCCCGAGCCAAACGCGACGACCAACAGCGCGCCTCCCATGATCGCCACGTTTTTCATGAAATTGATCATCTGCTCCATGCGCTGGCCGGCATCCTCGTAGTTCCAAAAATCATGCATGAAGTAGCTGACTGGAACCAGGAACAACAGCAGCATCAGCCCGCCCACACGTGCGTAGAAGCCGGCTGCCACGAGCAGCCCCCCACCCAGCTCGAGCGCGACGGCAATGGGCAACAGCACCTCGGGCGAGGGTACGTCTTTGTCGGCCATCATCTTGAGAGGCATCTGCCAGTCGGCAAATTTTCCAAAAGCGCTGGCGATAAAGATGAGTGCCAGCAAGATCCGCCCGACCGGCGCGGCGTAACGCGCTGGGTTTTGCATGGTTGTGTCTCCCGTGCATGTGACTAGGAGTGTCCTGGCTCGCGCATTGTAGGCGCGCGCGTGATGTTCGACGCAACCATCGCGGTGCGTGGAAGTTGCCTCGCTTGACGGTCAAACGCGCGACCTGATAAATTGCACCGCTTGTACCTTGAACGCGAGAAATGTCGCACTTTCGGCGCGGCCGATAGCAAACGGCCCGTCATTGCCTGAATCAGGCAAGCGTGTGTGTTTGTCGTGCCCCCAGCACGGTTAGGAGGACGAGGAGTCATGGCTGCTGAAAAGTACGTGTATTCGTTTGGTCCCAAAGGCACGGACGGCGACGCCTCGATGCGTGCCCTGCTGGGTGGCAAAGGCGCCAACCTGGCCGAAATGACGAATCTGGGTTTGCCCGTGCCCGCCGGGTTCACGATTGGCACCAACGTTTGCACGTATTACTACGAGCACGACCATTCGTATCCGTCCGAGCTCAAGCGGCTGGTCGACGAGGCGATGGCCAAGATCGAGCGCGAGATGGGGGCCAAGTTCGGCTCGACCGAGAACCCGCTGCTGGTCTCCTGCCGGTCCGGCGCGCGAGACTCCATGCCCGGCATGATGGACACCGTGCTGAACATTGGTCTGAACGATCAGACGGTTGAAGCCCTTGCGCGTCAGAGCGGCAACGAGCGGTTCGCCTGGGACAGTTATCGTCGCTTCGTGCAGATGTATGGGGACGTGGTGCTGGACATGAAGCCCAAGACCAAGCACGACCACGATCCGTTCGAGGAGCTGCTCGAGGCCAAGAAGAAAAAGGCCGGCGTTCACAATGACTACGAGCTCACCGCGCCGCAGCTCAAAGAGCTCGTCGCCGAATTCAAGCAAGCCATCAAGCGCGGCACCGGCAAGGACTTTCCAAACGACCCCATGGGGCAAGTGTGGGGCGCGATCGGCGCCGTGTTCGGAAGTTGGATGAACGACCGCGCCGTCGTTTACCGACGCACCTACGGCATTCCGCACGAGTGGGGCACGGCCGTCAACGTGCAGGCCATGGTGTTCGGAAACTTGGGCGATGACTGCGCGACCGGAGTCGCGATGACGCGCGACGTCGCGCTCGGCAAGCCCGGCCTTAATGGAGACTACCTGGTCAACGCGCAAGGCGAAGACGTGGTGGCGGGTATCCGCACCCCGCAGCGAATCGAAGAAACGCTCGCCAAAGTCATGCCCAATGGCTACGCCGAGCTGGTCGAGATTGGCAAGAAGCTCGAAGCGCACTATCGCGACGTGCAAGACGTGGAGTTCACGATTCAGCGCAACAAGGTGTGGATGTTGCAAACGCGCAACGCAAAGCGGACGGGCTTTGCCGCGGTGCGCATCGCGGTCGACATGGTCAACGAAGGGCTGATCTCAAAGCGCGAAGCGCTCAACGCGAAGCGAATTCCCGCCGACGATCTGAACCAACTGCTCCAGCCGATCTACGATCCCGAATCGAAGAAGGCCGCCATGAACGCCGGCCGACTGTTGGCAAAGGGCATCAATGCCGGCCCGGGCGCCGCCAGCGGCCAGATTTGCTTTCATGCCTCGGATGCCGAAGCCGCCTGGCATAAGGACAACAAGGTCCAGCTCATTCTGGTTCGCCGTGAAACGAGCCCCGAGGATTTGCGCGGGATGAAAATTGCGCAAGGCATTTTAACCGCCTTCGGCGGGGCCAGCTCCCACGCGGCGCTGGTCAGCCGTCAAATGGGCAAGGCCTGTATCGTCGGCTGCGGCGACTTGAACATCGACTATCACGCCGGCACGCTCACCGTCAAAGGCAAGGTCTTTCGGGCCGGCGACCCGATCTCGATTGACGGGTTTACGGGCGAAGTTTTCGAAGGCGCTCTCGAGACCCGGCCCAGCGAGATCCTGCAAGTATTGATCTCGAAAACACTCAAGCCCGAGCAGGCCGAGACCTATAAGCGTTATAGCCAGCTCATGACGTGGGTCGACGAGCATCGCAAGCTCAAGGTTCGCACGAACGCGGACGAGCCGAAACAATCGCTCGAGGCGATCGCGTTCGGCGCCGAAGGCATCGGCTTGTGCCGCACCGAACACATGTTTTTCGAGCACATCGACGATTTTCGCGAGATGATCCTGGCCGAGACTCTGCCCGATCGCGAGAAGGCGCTTGCCAAGCTGCTGCCGCATCAGCGCAAGGACTTCGACGGCATCTTTCGCGCGATGAGCGGCCGTCCGGTAACGATTCGCCTGCTAGACCCGCCGCTGCACGAGTTTTTGCCGCACAGCGGAGAGGAGCAGAAGGAACTTTCCAGGAAGATTGGCGTTGCGGCCGACGTGATTGCCCGCCGCGTGCAGGAGCTGCACGAGTTCAACCCCATGCTGGGCCATCGCGGCTGCCGCTTGGGGATCGTCTATCCCGAGATCACGCGCATGCAGGCGCGGGCGATTTTCGAGGCCGCTTGCGACGTGAAGGCGGCCGGCGTTGACGTGCTGCCCGAGGTCATGGTTCCGCTGGCCGGTTTCGCGACCGAATTCCGCGACCAGGAAAAGATCATTCGCGAGACGGCCGACAAGGTGTTCGCCGAGAAGGGGCGGCAGGTGCCCTTTTTGGTCGGCACTATGGTCGAGCTGCCGCGGGCAGCCATTTGTGCGGACCAGATCGCCAAGTACGCGGAGTTTTTCAGCTTCGGCACGAACGACCTGACGCAAACCACGCTGGGCATGAGCCGCGACGACTACGGCAGCTTCATCACCGAGTATCGCGAGCGTGACATCATTCCGAACGATCCCTTCCAAACCATCGATCGCGACGGGGTGGGCGGGCTGATGCGCATCGCGGTCGAACGCGGCAAGAGCACGCGCCCCGATATCAAGCTCGGCATTTGCGGCGAACACGGGGGCGATCCGGCCAGCGTGATGTTCTGCCACGAGATCGGTTTGAACTACGTGAGCTGCTCGCCGTTCCGAGTGCCGATCGCCCGGCTTGCGGCGGCGCAGGCGGCGCTCAATGCCCGGGGGACGATGGACAGGACACGAGCGAGCCTCTGAGCCCCAGACCCCGCCGTCCCCCGCTTC
>DATJEN010000106.1:0-45802 GCA_035496575.1 Pirellulales bacterium | reverse complement strand
TGGTTTCTCGGTGATCGCCGCCCATCAAAAGACGTCCGGCATGGGGTCCTTCCGTCAACTGGATTCCGTGCCCAGGACCGATGACCGACCAGCCCCACGGTGTGTCGGGGTAAGCGCCCGGCGGTCCGGGATTATTTCCCTCCGTGACCGTGACCGATTCGGTGATGTCGACGGCTGGCGTCCACGTCAGACCATCATCCGAGGTGCTCATGACAAAGCAGTCGTGCGCTTCGTTTAATAAGGTAACGGGATTCTGATGACCCCGATTGAACAACAAGAAAACCTGGCCGGTGATCTTGTCGACGATGGGTGAAGCCTCGTAAATCACCACGCCCGTCCCCGGGGTCACGCTGTAGACCGCTACCGGGTCGCTCCAAGTGGCGCCGCCGTCGGTGCTGCGGCGCATAACGATGGCGTATGAAGACACGTCCTGACTCGTCGCCCGGCCTTCGGCGAATGCCAGCACCACTCCACTGTTCGTGGTGACCAGCGCCGGATTGTTGTAGACCGGGAATCCGCCCGCTCCCCAATTGAATAGCGAAAGAGGCAGCCGTTCGGGCGGAGGAGTATACGACGCGGTCGGAACCGAGAGCAGGTTGAGGGCGGAAGACGCATTGGTTGCCGACGCGGTCGCGATCGACTCATCGGTCGGATTCACCACTGCATCGCGGTTGATGTCATACAGCGATGTAACCGGCTCGGGGGGCGCCGCCGAAGGATGGTCGTGGATGGCCTGCGTGTCCACGGCGTCGACGATTGCATCGCCACTGGAATTGCCGGTCTCGCCAATCGCATTGCCGAAATAGAACACATCGGGCGTCGTGAGCCCGGTGTTTGGAGTGGCATTCATCGTGACCTGCAACCATTTTTTCTGAATGGCGCCGTCGGCCCACGTGATTTCAACCCGTGAGGAGCCCGAAATACCGGCCCCAACCCGCACGCTGATTGCCGTCGGATCAGGGGCGAGCACCCAACTAGCCGGGTCATTGCTGTTTCCAGTTCGGAAGGTGAAGTCGGATGCGTTCAGAGTGAAGGATGGAAGCCCAGCCACATCGATCATCAGGCCGTTGATACCACCTGAGTAGCTCGAGTAGTTGGCGAACGAGGCGGTTTGGCCGGGCAGTAGAGCTACCTTGTCTGTCGCGATGGCCCCGTCGTCGGCGGAATTGATGGCGGCGCTTTGTCCGTCGTATGCCGAGTTGTTGTAGAACAACCGGCGGTCCAGGACATTGACCAATACCAGATCGCGATAGGTAACCTCGCTCGGCGAGGTGGCCGACATCATCCGCCGGTCTTCGAGAACGTCGATTTCCAGACGGACTCGGCGCGAAGCCTCGCGGCCGGCCTGTCGCTGATGGGGTCCGGACCCACTTCGCGCAGCGCGAACGAGGCCGCTAAGCGGTATCCGAGACAGCCTCAATGCCGAGTTCCTGCGAGACGTGGCCGTGGAGAGAGAAAGTTCATTGTGTCTTGGCGCGCGAAGTTGTGCAAATTATTCGGAGTTTTTGGCTGACTTTATTGGTTATGGCAGCTTGAATCTGGGGCCGGATTGGAAATCCAGCCGCTCGCATAAGCTTGCTTTGATGCGTTGAGCCGGTACAATCCCAGCTAGCCACAGGTGGGGAAGAGCCGGGGGCGACGAGTTCCCTTGGCTCGACCTTCCAGTCTGGCCGCGGGGGCAACGAGCGCCACACGAGCACAGGAGGATGACACCCCATGCTAACCGTTCTGGGATGCAATCGACGCACGTCGGACGGTGTCTCTCGCCGCGACTTTCTTCGCGTGGGCGCTCTGACAGTGGGCGGGCTCAGCCTGGCCGACCTGCTTCGCAACCAGGCCGCCGGCGGCGCCAAGCAGCGGGGCAAGGCCGTCATCATGGTCTTCCTGCATGGCGGGCCGCCGCACCTCGACATGTATGACATGAAGCCGCAGGCGCCCGTCGAGTTTCGCGGCGAATTCAACCCCATTCGCACCAACGTGCCGGGCATTGAAATCTGCGAACTGATGCCCCGTCAGGCGCAGATCATGGACCGCCTGGCAATTTTGCGCGGCCTGCACTTCGTCGAAGAACACAGCGCCCACTCGCTGTGGACGGGATTTCCCGAGCGCGTCAACCGACCGGCCTTTGGCTCGGTGGTGAGCTACCTGCAGAACCGCCAGGACGGGCTGCCGCCTTACGTGAGCCTGATGAATCAGCCGCTTTCGGAGGACCCGGCCTACTGCGGACCAGCCCATCGGCCCTTCGTGCCGACTGGCCCCGGGCTTGAGAATCTTGGTCTGAGCTCGGGCATGACGCTCGACCGGCTCGACGGTCGCAAGCATTTGCTTACGGGCCTCGACCGTATTCGCCGCGACGCGGATTACCGCGGCGCGTTGGCCGGCGTGGATGCCTATACGTTGCGGGCGCTCGACATGGTCGCCTCGAGCAAGACCCGGGCCGCCTTTGATATCGAGCAAGAGTCTCCCGCGATGCGAGAAAAGTACGGCCGTGCCAATCAAGACTTTCTGCGCGCGCGGCGCCTGGTGGAGGCGGGCATCTCGGTCGTCTCGCTGGTGGTTGGCGGCTGGGACACGCACAGCAACAACTTCAATGCGATGCGACGACTGCTGCCCAATCTCGATCAAGGCATTCACGCGCTGGTCAGCGACCTGTACGATCGCGGTCTCAACGAAGACGTGGCCGTCGTGGTATGGGGCGAGTTCGGCCGCACTCCACGCGTCAACACGACCGCCGGGCGCGACCACTGGCCGCGGGCGGGCTTCACGCTCTTGGCCGGAAGTCAATTCAAGACCGGGCAGGTGATCGGAGAAACCGACGCGCACGGCGAATCGCCGCGCGGGTTGTCGATGACTTCATCGCACGTGCTGTCCAGCTTGTACGCACACCTGGGAATTGATCCGGCGCTCACGATTCCGGACAACAACGGGCGTCCCATGTATTTGCTCGACGAACGTGACACCGTGCCGGGCCTGGTGTAGGCGCGCCGCGTTCGAGGTTCGTTGATTTAGGGATTCAACTCCCAGCCGGAGAGCTGGCGATCGATCTCGGCGCGCGAGAGCGGACTTTGCGCGAGGGGCAATCGCGATTCCTCGGCCGCCGCGCAGTCGCGCACCGCGTGCAAGCGCAGCTCGACCTCTTGCTCCAGGGACAATAGCCACGCAGGCGCCTCGAGCCCGATGCCGGTCGGCTCTTGCGTCAGCTCGGCGGCCTCTTGCTCGAGTTGCTCGAAGGCCGCGGAATCACTGGCCGCATCGCCGCAGCCGCGTACCGCTTCCATCGCGGGGCGGACTAGCGCCCTCAGCCGGTCGATGGCCAACGGGCGCGTAAACCGCTCGCCGATGCGGTCGCTGACCGTGGGCAAGCGCATGGAATATTTTCTGCGGAGCTCCTGGCAACGGTTCACAAGCGTCTGCGCGAGCTCGCCGGTGCGCTCGGCGAGCGCTCGCCGCCACATCTCGGCCGCGCCGGCGCAGCCGCGCCGCACGAGAACCGCGTGTGCGATCATGACGGGCTTCAAGTGCCACGCCACCCGGTCGTATTGCACTCGGAGCCGCAGAAAATCGAGCAGGGTGTATAGCAAATCGCCGCGATCGGACTGGGTGGTGGTGCTGTTGTAGTCGCGGTATTCGGCGTAATTCTCGGCCACCGCTTCAATGACCAGCGACATTTGTTTGACGGCCTCGGCGCGAGAAATCTTGTCGCCCAGCTCATCGAGCAGCTTACCGCCCACCTCCTCTCGCGAGTCAGCCTGTTCTTCCAGGCGCGCCAGCCACACGTCCACCCCTTGATGCAGAATGGCGCGCAAGTTGCCGAAATTCATGAATCGCTGCGTGAACAGATCCTGCCCATAGCGTTCCACAAAGGCCACCAGGGCCTGCCAACTTTTGTCGTCGCCAATGCGCTCGAGCACCGAGAGCCGCAACGTGCGGCTGTGAGCAAGCCATTGTTTAAGCAGCGACTCGGTGAGTTGCTCCAGGCTTTCGATCAGCCAGTTGTCGATCTCTTGTTCGTCGCCGGCCTCCTGGGCCCAATCGCGCGACAGCGCCACCAGGGCCTCGACCAGGGCTTCATACCCGGTGGCAAACAGCCGGTCGTATTCGCTGATCGCGCCCGGCCCAACTGGATTGTTGGCTTCCATGAGCCGCGCGGTTTCGACGAGCTGACAAGTCTCGCGGAACAACCCCAAGCGCGGCAGCCATTCCAACAAGTCGCGCACCGCCTGCTGCAACACGCGAGCGCGCGTCATGCGCGCGGGGTCGCCTCCCTTCGCCAATGGAACATACAAGAGCTGCTCGGATGCCAGACAATCGATGAGCTCCGGCCACAGCGTTTGCACTTGCTGCTTATCGCCGCGCACTACCGCCCGCAGCACGTCATCGACGATTGCCTGCTCCCTGGGCCCCGCCAATGGCTCGGGCAGCGCCGCGCGCATCGCGCGTGCGGCGTCCGAAGTATCGATGGTGGTGCCAATGATTTTATCGAGCAGCGATTCCTTCACGCTGCGGCGGCGGTCAAACTCGAGCAGCGAGTCGCGATCCGCCGAGGGCGCGGGTATGCGGCGTTCGTCCGCAGCCTTCAGCAAAGTGGCCAATTGGGCCTCGTTCGCCGTCGCCTGCTCGAGCCAGTGCAACAGCGCTTCGTCCGGCAAGGGCGAGGCCGATTGCGGGCCGCACCCCAAAACGGCCTTTTTCCATAACGAAGCGACGGTGCGCAAAAACGCAAGTCGCTCGCCCAGCCGCCGCGCCTCGTGCTCAAGCTCGAAATCCGTGGCCGCCGATGGACCGGATTCGAGCATGTCGGCCTCGACGCCGTCGCCCGTGCTGTCGATATACACGACGTCGTCGTAGGCGGCGCTGTAAATCCCGTGTTCCTCGTCGGCGTCGTCGGAGTCCTCCGCAAGTTCGGCCTCGTCGTCGTCCTCCAACTGCTCAACGTGAGTCGCGGCGCCCGTGCCGAGCAAATCGAGCGTGGGGACCTGCCAGTAATCCTCGGAATTGGCCTCCAGCAGCTCGAAAAGCCGGCGTACGAGCGCCTGCCGCTCATGCGGACGCACGGCCGGCAGGAGGTCCGCCCGAGTGCGCTGGCAGACTTCCGCCAGCCAGCGCTGCACAAGCGCGTGAAACGAGTACTCGCCTTGCCTGAGGGGAATCGAACCGGCCTGGCTGAGCCATTGCATCAAAAGCGCGAGCGCGGCAATCAAATCCGGTTTCTGCCACAAAGCATCGACCACCAGCGCGTGCGCCTTGGGGGCATTGAAGTGGGCTACATGTTTTCGCCAAAAGGCGATGTCGCCCGCTCCCGCCCCCGCTTTGTAAAAAGCCCGCAAAGCCTGGGCGACGTCGCGCGCAGAGTCATAGGCTTCCGCTCCGGAAAAAGCCTCGATCGAGTCGACTGAGCTCATGGCGAACTCGTCCCACCAGGCAGCCAGTCGCTCCATGCGCGTGGCAAGATCGTCGGCCAGCGCCAGCTCGTCCCGCGCGGCGGCGTCGCTCCACAACCGCGCGTAGAGCCCGAGGATTTGGTCGACCAGCTCAATCAATTGGTCCAGCCGATGGTCGGGAACACTGTTCTCAGGAGCGGGGAACAAGCTGAACTGGCCTTGGAAGCCCAGCGCGTTCCAAGGATCGACCAATGCGCCGCATTGAATGGCGCGCGTCAGAAAGTCTTCGATTTCGACGAGCATTTGCGACGCGCGATCGAGCTGCCCGGATTGTCTCGCCAGGTGTCCGGTCGTGAGCCGGCATTGGATCTCACACGTCATCCGCGCTGCCGCCACCGGCACCACCTGCGCTTCTCGCAGAGCTGCCTGGGCATAGCCCATGCGGGCAAATAGCTGAGCCAGATGGACGTGTTCGAGCTGCGATGCGCGCGTGCGCGCGAGCTGCTGGTTGAGATGTTGCCGCGCGCCGGCCAGTGGCTGCTTATTGGCGGTCGCCTCGGCGCGCAATCGCTCACCATGCCCAGCGGCGACCCCGGCAATGAATTGCTCGTAAAAACGATCGCGGTAGTTCGCAATCCGCGGTAGTAGCGTCGCGAGCGAAGTACCGGAATCGTGTGTATCCGGCCCATTTCCGCTAGTGCCGGACGCCATCAGCATCGTGCCGGCTAACACGGCCGCTCCTTCCAGCAGCAACTCGTCGGGGTCGCGCTCGCCCGGCTCGTCGATGCGCTCGACAAGAACGTCGAGCGTGACCTGTTGCAACACGAAACGACGGTAGTGCCCCTGGTTATCGATATGGTGCGGATCCCACTGGCCAAAGTGGTAGTTCGGCCGCTTGTTGACGGGGTGATCGAAATCGTACGCCCGCGGGTCGAGAGCCAGTTCCTCGAGCAGGCTCAGATCAAAGTAGGCCTCCTCCAGCAACTTCGGATCGGTGTGGGCCAGGATATCGAGCGCCCGCTGGATGAGGGCCTGATAGCGGCCGACGCTCACGCCGGCGTTCTGTACGAACAGCGGCACAGGCCGGATCCACTCGTGAGCATAGGGCTCCATGCGCTGCTGGCTGCTCAGGACGGCGATCGGCCGGTGTCCGATATAGTCGTTCAAGCGGGCAATGGCCCCTGCAATGATGCGCTCGTCTTCGTTCCAGGGCCCGCCCTCGGCCAACAAGGCCTCGCAGACCCTCCCCAGGAAGAAGGGCCGCCAGATGGCCGCATCACTCTGGTGCAAGATCTGATCGCGGTGGAATGCGCGGTAGCGAAGCGGCATCTCTTGGGTGGCCAGGCGAAGCACCGCGCTTGCCTGTTCGCAATCGCGGAAGGCCGCAGAGCGGCCCGCCAGCTTGTGGAGCTCCGCTTGCAGCGCCTGGGCCGCGGCTTCCAACGGGCGGCCCCGATTGGCAGGGTCGGCCTCGATCTGGGCGAACAGCCGGTTCAGATTGCACAGAAAACGCGGATCGGCCGTTCCGCAGGAAAAATTCAAATACCCCAACAACTCCTCGAAGTCGATGGGCGCGGATTGGCCGGATTGGGTGGTGAGCATAGGCGGGGGCAGTGGCAGGTGGAATGCATCATCGTAAGAAACCCCGCGCCAGTTGGTCTAGCGGGTCCATTGGCCACCCGCAGCCCTCTGCAGTAGGCCTGGCCCATCGTTTCCCAGCTCCGCGATGCACAAGCGCAAGTTGTGGCGGGCCTGATTATGATGGAGTGTTGCCCTGTGGGGACCGAAGGTGCCCCGAGCGCAGCAGGAATGCGGAGCGGAGAGGAATTAGGCATGTCAGGGTTGGTCCATTGCAGTTGCCTGCTGATCGCGCTCGTGATGGCGCCTGCGCGTGCAAGTTTTGGCCAGGCACTTATCGAACGAGATTCTGGTGCTCGGCTCGGCCTCATGCGAGCCTGGTACGCCCAGGTCGGGGCGCCGCGATCTTCCGGCAGCATTGCCCATCTGAATTTCGATCGCGGATCGCTGCTCGTGCAAACCACGCGCAACACCGTGGCCTTGCTGGACGGTGAAACCGGGCGCACCCTGTGGGCCACGCAAGTAGGGCCGTCCGATCGTGTCAGCACGGAGCCGGACGCCAACGAAGAGTTCGTGGCGGTTGTCAACGGCTCGGTTCTGTACGTACTCGATCGCTCGACGGGCCATCTGCTATGGCAGCGAACGGTGGGCGGAGTCCCGGGCGCCGGTCCGGCCGTCACCAACACGCACGCCTTCGTGCCGATGGTCAACGGGCGCATGGAAGGCTACGACCTGAAGCTCGGCGCCAAGCAGACACCGTGGATTTACAAATCCGCCGGCCGCATGACCGTGCCCCCCGTCGCGAGTGCGCAAAGCGTTTGTTGGACGACTCGACAGGGATACTTCTACGTTGCCGATCCAAACGCCGACGGCGTCCGATATCGCTTGGAGACCGGGGCCGCCATTGAATCGCGCCCTGCGTGTTGGAGTCCCCACGTGTTCGCGGGCTCGACCGACGGATTCGTGTATTCGTTGAATGAGCTCAGCGGCAAGCTCGAATGGAAGTTTCCGGTCGGCGACGCGGTTCACGGCTCACCGGTAGCGATCGAGGACAAGGTGTTCGTGGTCAGTGAGTTCGCCGGGTTGTATTGCCTGGAAAGCAAGTCCGGCGATCCGCTGTGGCTGGCGCCTGGAATCACCCATTTCGTTTCGATGAGTCCGGCGCGCGTGTATGCGACGGATCGCGGGGGAAGGCTCGTCGCGCTCGATGCCAGGTCGGGCACGCGGATGGGCTCGATGTCACTGGCCGGCACGGCCTTGAAGTTGCCGAATGGCCAAAGCGACCGCCTGTACCTGGCCAGCAATTCGAGCGTGGTGCAATGTCTGCGCGAGATTGCCCTTAAATCGCCCGTGATGCATATTCCGCCCGCGGCGGTCGACAAGTCACAGCAGATCAAGGACAAGAAGTCGCCAGGCGAGCGTCCCAGCAAATCGCCTATGGACGAGCCTGCCGCGACCGATGCCGACGATTCGACCGAACCTGCCATGAGCGACGACGCTCCATCTGAAGAGATGCCCACCGAGAATGCGACGGACGACGATGCGGACAACCCGTTCAAGTAGCGCGCTCCCTTTCGGGGAGCGTGTCGGCGGGGTGTTGACGTTCGGCATCTAAACTCTAAAACAACGTAGCGCGCTCGATTCGACTGCTGCGCGCGCAAGCCGGCTCTCGTTAACCTTCGTGACCGGCCTGGCTTCCAATCACCCTCACCCTGACGCGCCGTATGACACCGCCTCCCATCCGACGTGCCCTGATCAGCGTGAGCGACAAGCTGGGCTTGGCCGCGTTCGCGCAGGGTTTGACGGCCGCGGGCGTCGAGCTCTATAGCACAGGCGGCACGCGCGCTTTCCTGCAAGCCGAGGGCATGGTCGTCAAAGACGTCGCGGCCTACACCGGCTTTCCCGAGATGTTGGACGGCCGGGTGAAAACGCTGCACCCCAAGATTCACGGCGGCATTCTCGCGCGACACGACCGACCCGACGACCTGGCGGCGATTGCCGCGCATGGAATCGTGACCTTCGAGTTGGTGGTGGTGAACCTCTATCCTTTCGAGGCCACGGTCGCGCGCCCCGAAACAACTTTCGAGGAAGCGGTCGAACAGATCGACATCGGCGGCCCCAGTCTGATTCGCGCCGCCTGCAAGAATCATGCTTTCATCACCGTCGCTACCGACCCTGCCCAATACTCGCGCATTTTGGAACAGGTCCAGTCGCAGGGCCACACGACCGGGGAGCTGCGGCGAGAGCTGGCCCAGGCAGCTTTCGAACGAACCGCGGCCTACGATCGGGCGATCGCCGATTATTTCGCCGCGCCGGCCGAAGAAAATCGCTTGCTCCGCACGCGATTGCACGTCGACTTGCGACGCGGCCAGGTGCTGCGGTATGGAGAAAACCCGCACCAGCCGGCAGCCGTCTACGCGGCGCCAGACGCGTGTGCCGATGCAAATCTGATCGCCGCTCAGCAACTCTCGGGCAAGGAGCTTTCGTACAACAATTTGCTCGATCTCGATAGCGCGCTGACGATCGTCCGTTCGTTGAGCCAACCGGCGTGCGTGGTGATCAAACACAACAACCCGTGCGGCGCCGCCCAGCACGAAAGCCTGGCGACCGCGACGCGGCGGGCAATGGAGGGGGACCCGCTCAGCGCGTTTGGTTCGGTGTTGGGATTGAACCGCGTGCTCGATCGCGCCACGGCCGAAGTGCTGGCCGAGCCTGGCTTATTCGTCGAGGCCATCGTGGCGGCCGACTATGAGCCCGCGGCGCTCGAAATCCTGACCACGCGGCCGAAATGGAAATCGAATGTGCGTCTCATGAAGGTGGGACCGATTGAGCCGCTCAAGCCGGGCCTGAGCCTGCGGCAGATCGAAGGCGGCTGGCTCGCCCAGCTGTCGGATGTCGAGCCCGATCCTGAATCGGAATGGAAAGTCGTGACTCGTCGCGAGCCGCTCGGCCACGAATGGGACGATTTGCGCTTCGCGTGGGCATTGGTGCGACACGTCAAGTCGAACGCCATCACGCTGGCGGCGCAAGGCGCCTTGCTCGGCGCGGGGGCGGGGCAAATGAGCCGCGTGGACTCCGTGGAGATTGCGCTCAAGAAAGCGGGCCCGCGGGCCAAGGGGGCGGCGCTGGCTTCCGACGCGTTCTTTCCGTTCCCAGATTCGATCGAGCAAGCGACCGCGGCTGGAGTCACCGCGATCATTCAGCCGGGCGGCTCGAAGCGCGACGACGAGGTCATTGCGGAGTGCGACAGGCATGGCCTGGCGATGGTGTTCACGGGCCGCCGTCACTTCAAGCATTAGCAGTTTCGCCATGGCCAGCGTGCTCGAGAAGATCATGGCGACCAAGCGCGGTGAGATCGCTGCCGCGAAGCAAGCCCGTAGCGAAGCGGAGGTGCGCAAGCTGGCCGAGGCCGCGCCGCCGCCGCGAGATTTTTTTGCCGCCCTGGCGAAGCCCGGCCCTGTCCGCTTGATCGCGGAGGTGAAGAAGGCGAGCCCCTCGCGGGGCGTGATTCGCGAGGACTTCGATCCGCTAGAAATCGCCTCGATCTATGAACGTCACGGCGCAAGCTGCTTGAGCGTGCTGACCGACGAGGTGTATTTTCAAGGTCGTCTCGATTATCTGCGGCAAATCAAGGCAGCGGTCCGGCTGCCGGTCCTTCGCAAAGACTTTATCCTCGACAGTTACCAGGTGCTCGAGGCGCGCGCGGCCGGGGCCGACGCCGTGCTGCTAATCGCCGAGTGCCTGGACGATTGCAACTTGCGCAAATTGCACAACGAGATTGTCGCGCTCGGAATGGCCCCGCTCGTCGAGCTGTACGATCCCACGAATCTGCCACGCGTGCTGCAAGCGGGCGCCACGCTAATTGGAATCAACAACCGCGACCTGCATAACTTCGAAACGGATTTGAATCACACCCTGCGCTTGCGATCGCAAGTGCCGGATACTTGCGTGCTGGTCAGCGAAAGCGGCATTCGAACGCGCGCGGATGTCGAGCGCCTCGCGTCGGCCGGCGTGGACGCGATCCTGGTGGGCGAGACGCTGATGGGCAGCCCTGATATCGGCGTCGCCGTTGACGAGCTGTTGGGCCGCTGAGCGGGACCACCTGTCTCGCGATCTCGCGAAAGCAACCCTGGTGGCCGCGCGCTCAAAAGCCCTATAATACGCGTTGCAGCCTTTCCAGCATTCGCAACCCTCTCGCGATTCATGTCGAACACCGTCTCCTCCCTCGCGGCCATCATTCGCTCGATCGTGTCACTCGTGCTACTGGGGATAGTGGCGGCTGGCGGCTGGTTCGGTTTCAAGATCTACGACGAACGAAAACAGGTCGAGCGAGACCTGGCCGAGAAGACGGCTGCCTTGGTCGCTAAAACGGCGGAAGCCGAAGCGCTGGCCCGGCAAAACGAAAAGCTCGACCTGGCGCTAAGACTTCTGAAAGTGGACCACCGCGTGGCGGAGATCGACGTGTTGGCACAGGACCACAACGCGGATCCTTTAACCACCAAATTCCAGTTCGTCGAGCTGACCAAGGACGGCAGTCCCATCGGCGAGAAAAAAGTGTTCACCGTCGAGGGCCAGATCGTGTACGTGGACGCGTGGGTGATCAAGTTCAGCGATTCGCTGGTCGAAGGGGCCGATCCGCTCCGCTCCACGTCGGTATGCTTGTTCCGCCGCATCTTCGGCGAGCATCAAGAACCCAGCGATGGCTTTCCGCTCGACCAGTCGGGCTCGCGGCCGGCTGTGTATAGCCAAGGTGAGAACATGAGCCCCATCGAGCACGATATCTGGAGCAATTTCTGGCAATACGCCAATAACCCCGCCAAGTCGAAACAAGCGGGACTGCGCGCCGCCCACGGCGAGGCGCCTTCCATTCGTCTGGAAATGGGCAAGCGCTATCGAGTCGAGCTGCGCGCTTCGGCGGGCTTGTCGATAGTGGCCGAGGACGTGCCTGCTAAAGACGCTTTGTAACCGCTCGCCGCGCTGTCAATGCTGCCGGCAGCAGGTCGGCAATCTTCCGTCCCGTCGTGCTAAGAGCGAAATCCGGCAAGTCATCGGGCGCAACCCACTGCCAGGCATCGGCCGGACCCGTGGCGCGCGAGCTGCGCGCGGTCGCGAGGTAGCAATCGAGCGTGATGCGGAACCGCGTGACGCCATGTTTGAGTGTCGCGAATTGGCGTGGACGGTTCACGCTCAGGCCAACACGGGCATGAATCTGGCCGAGCAGATCCGTGCCTGCCGTGGCTCCCAGGTCACCCGTGATGGGAAAACGCACGAAATCCCACATGCCGGCCCAGCGCTCGTGCGGGCTGCGGCGCCGCAACAGGACGCGTCCGCCACGGCACAAGACTACCGCGGCTTCGCGCACCGGCTGGCTGGCTGGCTTGGGTCGGGCGTGCGGGATTTTTTGTTGCCATCCGCGCGCAAAGGCGACGCACCAGCCGGCCAGGGGGCAGGCGTCACAATTCGGCTCGCGCGGCGTGCAAACCAGGCTGCCTAGTTCCATGAGCGCCTGGTTGAAGGTGCCGCAATCGCGCAGGGGCAGAATCCGCTCGGCAACGCTCCACAGCGATTGCTTGCCGGTCGTGCTGCCCACGTCACCTGGAAAACCAACGAGCCGGCTGAACAGTCGGGCCGTGTTGGCTTCCAAGATGGGGGCAGGGAGATCGAAGGCAATCGAAGCGATCGCGCCTGCCGTATAGCGCCCAATGCCTGGCAGCCGCTCGATGGTCTCGAGGTCGCGTGGAAACTCGCCGCCGTGCTCAGTCATGATCCGCCGCGCGGCAAGGTGCATTTGGCGGGCGCGGCGGTAATAACCCAATCCTTCCCACCACCGCAGCACCTCGTGCTCGTCGGCGGCAGCGAGCGCATGCACGCTGGGAAAGCGAGCCACAAACCGCTCGAAGTAGGGTACGACGGTTGCGACTTGCGTCTGCTGCAACATGATCTCGCTGACCCACACGCGGTAGGGATCGCGTGAGCGCCGCCAGGGCAAATCGCGGCGGCAGCGAGCGTACCACGCCAGCAGCCGGCGGCTTAGCGCGCGCTTTCGCCGCGCGGGAATCGCGAGATCAGACGGAGAACGCAGTCGCGGCATGCGGGGCATCGTGCCTCAGCACTTCATGAGGGAATTTGCCGGCCAGTAGGCGCGTCCTGTCACCTGCATTAGGCTCTTAGAGCTGCCAGGCCAACGAGTGAATTCAATCTTAGCGAGCGCGTGCTTGAGCTCCAAACGCCCCCACAAAAAGCGTGCCCACTCGCAGGGCGGCAAAGCCGGCGGAAAATCTGGCGGCAAGCGCCCGCGCGCGCACGCCAATAAATCGCCCGCCCCTCCGGCGAGCACCGTGCGCGTGCGACAACTGGAAGATGGGGCCTGGGAGCTTGTGCATCCTCGCTGCGCTCGCGATCGGGCCGAGGACCTGGAAGAAGTCCACAAGATGGTGGATGCCGGCGAACTCGAGGTCGCGATGGACGAATGTCGCTGGTTGTTATCGGGATGCAGCGATTGCGTCGAGGCGCACCGCATCCTGGGCGAAATCGCGCTTGCGGAAAACGACCTGCCCCTGGCGCGCGGCCATTTCGGATATGCATACCGCCTGGGCGAACAAGCAATCGCGAGGGCCGGCCATCCGTCGCCCGTACCCTATTGCCGCGAGGCCAACCGGTCGTTTTTGGAATCGGCCAAAGGGCTCGCCTTCTGCCTGAAACAGCTCGGCAAAGAGCAGATGGCCCGCGAAGTCGTCGAGCTCACGTTGCGCTGTGACCCCGGCGACCCGCTGGGCATGAGCCAATTGCTCGACGCGCCAGTCAAAGCCGACAACGGCTAGCGGTCGGCCTGCGGGACGACGATCTGCTTCTCGTTCTTGTAGTACGGCACGCGGCCCGTGTACTCGACCTTAATTTTTTCGAGCTCGTCCTTGCACAATTTTTCGAACAGGTCCAACGTGGCCGGCGTTTTGATCTGTGCCGCCGCTTCGGTCCATTGCTTGGAGCCCGGCTTCACTTCCGTGACTCGAATCAAATGCACGCCGAATCCGCTGGGCACCGGCTTGCTGATTTCGCCTTCTTTCAGGGCAAAAGCGGCTCTCCCAAACTCATCGTTCATGACTCCATAGCGCGGAAAGAAGCCCAGATCGCCGCCTTGGTCGCGGCTGGGACCGGCGGAGTATTTTTTGGCGGCCTCTTCGAACGAAATTTTGCCCGACTCGATCTCTTGGCGAATTTGTTCGGCGTGAGCCGTGAGCTGGCCGGCGTTTTCACCCGCTTTGCGCGGCCGCAGCAGAATGTGGCTGGCGCGGAGCGTGGTGCCATCCAGCTCGCGGCGGTGATCTTCAAAATACTTTTGCAGCGCTTCGCCTAGCTTCGCCTCGCTGTAATGGTCCCAGCCAACCTTCCAGGCCATCTCATGACGCGCGGTGCCGAGGGTGATGCGGCGCTTTTTCAGGTATTCGTTGAAAGCCAATCGCTGCTGGCCGGCTTGCGTCTTGAGCTTGTCAATTTCTTTATCGACTTCGCTGTCTTTGACGAATCCTTCGCGACGCAGCACGCGCTCGGCAGCGCGCCGTCTGATGATCAACTTCAGCACGTCGGCCTTGGCTTGTATTTCGTTTTGATTGTTCACCTGCCGAGTCTTTTGCAGTTCGAAGAGCACGCTATCGATCTCGGCCACGAACACCGGGTCGCCATCGACATAGGCGGCGACAGGATACGGTTCGGCCTTCTCGTTGGATTTCTCGTCGGCCTTGGCGCTTTTTTCGTCAGCCTTGGCGCTCTTCTCGGCGGCCTTGGCGCCCTTCTCATCGACCGCCACCAGGCACGCCGTCTGCAACATCAGGCCGAGCAGGGCAGTCAGAAACAGCGCTTGTTTGCAAGGCAGATTGCGGACTCCGGCGGACATGTTGATTCTCGAAAGAGCTGGGCTTGCTGGAAGGCGAGAAATCGCGGTTCTATCGATTCTAAGCCAGCCTGGCGGTTCAGGCGAGCCGCACAATAGTCGAGCCTGATTGAACGCAAGGGGGCGCCGTTTTTTCAAAGTCGGATCCTCGAAATCGCCGTGCGCGGCTGACCCCGGGTCCGTGACCTAAGCTTTAACTGGCAAGCCCGCACAAGTGGCCGGTTTGTCCCCGTCGCACTCGACCGTTTCGGTCCGTTTCAGTTCCCCGTGGACTCGATACAGGCGGCTCATTACATGCGCTCGTTGGCATGCCTGCTCGGTTGCTTTCTGTGGGCGGTCGCTCAATCGGCCTGGGCCGACGATCGGCCACGCTGGACCATGCTCGTGGACGTCGGCGGGCGCGAGATCGAAGGCATGCCGCTGGCCTGGTCGAGCAAACAGGTCTATGTGCTTGCGCGCGACGGGCGGCTGTGGGATTTTGCGCCGGGCGCGGCTCAAAAATTCCGCAAGACGAGCTCGTCCTTCACGAGCTACTCGGCCATCGAAGTCCGTTCGCAACTGGAGCGCGAATTTTCCGGCCGCCTGCAAGTCACCAGCGTCGGCCACTATCTGGTTGCGCATCCAGGGGGAAAAGAAGCCTGGGCCGAGCGATTTGAAGATCTCTACCGCTCGATCGTCCACTACTTCGGCGTGCATGGATTCCACGTTCACGAGCCGCAGTTTCCGCTGGTGGCCGTGGTGTGGGGCAGCCGCGAGGACTTCGTGCGTCACTCGGCCGCCGACGGCAATCGGATTCCAGCCGGGGTGCTGGGCTTCTACTCGCCCATCACGAACCGCGTGACGCTCTACGACCAAGGTTCAGGATCGAATAACAAGCGGATGTGGCAGCAAAACGACGCCACGATCATTCACGAAGCGACGCACCAGATGGCCTTCAACACCGGCGTCCACAACCGTTTCGGCCCCACGCCGCGTTGGATTGCCGAAGGCCTGGGCACGATGTTCGAAGCCCCCGGGGTGTGGGATTGGCGCAGTTACCCGCAGCAGTCCGATCGCGTGAACCGGTCACGGCTGGCGCAGTTTCGTCATTGGCTCACGAAAGGACGAACAGGTGGAGCGTTCGTCAACTTGCTGGGTTCCGACCGGCAGTTCGACTCCAACCCGTCGGCGGCTTATGCCGAAAGCTGGGCCTGGGTTTTCTTTCTCACCGAAATGTACCCGCAGAAGTTCGGCGAGTACTTGGAGCGTGTGGCGAGCAAGCCGAACTTTCAGGCTTATGGCCTGGCGCGGCGAATGTCGGACTTCACCTCGGTTTTTGGCGATGATCTCCGCTTGCTGGAGAGGCATTTCCTGACGTTCATCGCGCCGTTATAGCCAACCGGGGTGACATCTGGCGGGGTCTCACATCCCGGCCGCACCCGCCCCTTAGCGTCGCGCGGCCGTCTTGATACGATGCACGGCTGCCGGCAGGTGCGCCGGCCCCGTGTCCTTGCGTTTTCAACGTCCCAGGGCTGATGCGCCAATGGCCAAGTTTCGCGTGCTGCTCACCGATTATGCGTGGCCCGAATTGGACATCGAGCGGGCGACGCTTGCCGACATCGATGCCGAGCTCGTCGTGGCGGCGGCGCAAGACGAAGCGACCTTGCGGCAGTTGGCCGAAAACGTCGACGCGATCATGACCAACTGGGCTCGAGTTCCGGCCGGCGTCATTGGGGCTGGTCCGCGGATTCGCATCGTGTCCCGGCTGGGGATTGGGCTCGATAACATCGACGTGGCCTTCGCCACCGAAAAACGCATCCTGGTCACCAATGTGCCCGACTATTGTTTGATCGAAGTGGCCGAGCACGCGCTGGCGCTATTGTTGGCGCTCAGCCGGAAAGTTGCGTTTTACCACCAGGCAACCAAGGCCGGCCGTTATGAGCTGCAGGCAGGCCCCACGCTGCGGCGAATCGAAGGCCAGACTTTGGGCATCATCGGCCTGGGCAACATCGGCCTGCGGCTGGCCGAAAAAGCCGCCGCCCTCGGCTTGAATGTGATTGCCACGACCCGAACCCGCCGCGAGCCGCCGCCTGGGGTGCGCTTTGTGGAGTTCGACGAGCTGCTGGCCCACAGCGACTACATCTCGTTGCATCTGCCCCTCACGCCCGATACGCGGCACACGATTGGGCAAGCGCAGTTCGAGCGCATGAAGCCGAGCGCCTATCTGATCAACACGGCCCGCGGTGGCCTGGTCGACACGCAGGCGCTGGCCCGGGCGTTGGCTGAGAACCGCCTGGCGGGGGCTGGGCTCGACGTGCAAGATCCCGAGCCTCCGCCGCTCGATAGAGCCCCTTGGAACGATCCACGCGTGATCGTGACGCCCCACGCGGCCTTCGTGTCGGCCGAGTCGCTAGAGAATTTGCGCCGCCGCACGTCGCGGCAAGTTGCCGATTGCCTGACGGGCCTACAACCCGAAAACGTGGTAAATCCGCAAGTCGCCGCGCACCAAGCGCGCACCTCCTAGTCGGGCGCGACCGCTAGGCGCGTTCGGCTTCTCACATTCGGCAGCTTCCGCGCGGCCGCTAGTTTTGACGCCTGGAACCCCGCGACGTATAGCTGAATTAGGAAACTTGCGCCCCTAGCGGGCGGTACCACCGGGGCTCCCTTCACGCCAATCTCTGCGCGGGCCGCCACGCCTGCGCTTGGATCAACTGGCGTATTGGGTGAAAGCAACTGCATGGCGAGCATGGACGAAAAGCGGCCGCTGGCGATTTATGACGCCACCCAGGCGCTCGATCCTAATGCTGCGCGCATGGACCGGCGGCGCAATGCACACGATGTGTTGTCCTTGCAGCGGCAAAGCCTGGACCGGCTGGAGAACGAGCTGCTGGAGGGGCTGCGTAGCCTGGGCGACGAGCTGGCCCGCTCGTTCGTCGAGGATCGAGCTGCCCGGCAAGCCGAAATTCGTGACGATCTGCGGCCCCAGCTCGACGAGCTTCAGCGCCAGCTCGCCTCGGCGAAAGCCGAGCTGGAAAGCAACCGGGCAAGTTGGGAACAAGCGCGCATCGACGCGGGCCGATTTGAGCAGGAGCTGCGCGTGCGCGAGATCTTGCTGCGCGAGGCGCAAGCTCAGCAGGAGAATCGCCTGTCTGAGCTGGCCATGCTTCGCGAGCAGTTGTTCGATGCCAAGGCGCAAGGCTCCGTCGCCACCGAACGGCTGGAGCAATTGCGTCGCGAAGTAGCCGACCGGAATCAGAATGCCTCGACAGCCGATGGCGAGGCCGCTCGCCTGCGCGACGAAGCGCAGCAATTGCGGATGTTGTCCGACCGACAGCGCGACGAAGCGCAAGAGCTGCGGGTTTTGTCCGACCGGCAGCGCGATGAAGCGCAACAACTGCGGGTCGTGTCCGACCGGCAACGCGACGAACTGGCCGCGTTCGCTAAGAAATCCGATGAACTGGCCGCGGAGAATGGCCGCTTGCGCGAAGCCCTGGAACAGGCCCAGCAGGCGGCAGCGGCCAATCCGATGGTTGGCGCGGGTGCTGATGCCACGCAGGTCTCGGCCGAGCTGGCTGAAGCTCGAGCACAACTTTCGGCGAACGTTGCGGAAATGGCCAAATTGCAGAGCGCGATCGAAGCGGCGCAACAGGCCGCCGCGAGTTCGGCCGATGACTTGGCTCGCGCCGCCGCCCGACAGAATTCGGCTCGAGAGGAAGTCTCCCGTTTGCGCGCCGACTATGAAGCTGTCTCCGCCCAATTAGCCGAAGCCGACGCGCGCCTGAAATCGGCGCCCCAGGGGGGAGCGTCCGACAGCGAAGACTTGCAGGGCCGGCTCGAGCTGGCGTTGGATGAAGTTCGCGAGCTCAAGCGCGCGAACTCCGATCTGGAGTCCAAGCTGACCAAGGCGCGAAACGCACCAGGCGCGGCAGCTCCGGCGGCTCCGGGCGGTGGCCTGGATTGGGAGGCGCAAAAGCAACGCTTGCTCGCCTCGTTGGAAGCCGACAATGACGATGAGGCCGACGAGGAACGGGTGGCCGAAAAGGCGACCATCAAGGAGACCATTCGCGTTACCGACCTGGCGATCGCCAAAAAGGACGAGGAGATCGCCGAGCTGCGACGCGAGCTCGAACAGTTCTCCTCTGCTTCGCAGGGCACTTCTGCCGCCGCGGCTGCCCTGCTCGACGCAGACGAGGTTATTCGGCAGGAGCGAGAGCGGCTGGCTCTCTTGGAAGCGGAATGGCGCGATCGCATCGGCAAAGGCGAGATGGAGCTCTCCGTCGAACGAGCCAAACTTGGACGCGACCGCGCGGAAATCGCCGAGAGGCTGCAACAGGTGGGACAATCAGCAAACATGCGTCCTGGCGCGCCCGATCCAAACGACCCGGGCAAGGCCGGCCGCGGACGTTGGCTGAGCCGGCTGGGACTCAAGGAAGTCGACGAGAAGCAAGGCGGCTGATCGCGGATGGCGCCTCAGCGCTCGCTCGCGCCAACACTGCCCGCGCGCAAGATCGCTTGTTCGGCGGCAGCCACGCCCTCGGGATCGGCTGCGCGAAGGCGCGCCAAAGCGGTGCCGGCCGCGCCTTGCGGGCAGGTGAGCAGATAGCCCACAATTGCGCGCCGGATAGCTGGCTCCGCGTAAGCCTTGTTCTCGTACAAGGCCGCAATCCGCGACAGCGGTTGCCAATCCTGCCAACGGGCGAGGTCGGTGATCGCGGCCGCCGTGAACTCCGGCCGAGCCAACAGATTTCGAACCGCCTGGCACAAGCGCTCGCGCGGGATGTCGCGGCCGAACTCGTAATAGAATCGCACGGCCAAAACCGCGTGCCGCACGTCTCCGTCGCGCGCGGCGGGGTTCGCCAGGTATCGCGACTCGATCAGCTCGAGCCCAGGCTCGCCCGCCAGCAGCAGATACCCGCCGATGATGCCATCGAATCCGGCTCGAAAATCGTCCTCGGGCTCGAGGATCAGCTTTTTGAGCAACTCGGCATTCGTGGCTCGATCCGCCGGATCGCGCGGCAGGCCGAGCGCCAGCGCAAAAAAGCCCTTGCGCTCCGGCCGCACGCGCTCGTCGCCGATCCACGCGCGGAGCCGCGCGACTGGCAGCTTATCCGCCACAGCCTCCACGTCGACGAACGATGCGTGGGCAAATTCCAGATAGCCATCGCGGGCCAGGAGTGGATCGGCGTGCTCCAGGAATCGCGCAAAGTACGCCAGCCGCTCGGGCTGCGGCACTTTCGACGACGGGAGGCGAGCCAGATACGCATAGCTGGCTTCGTCGAGCTTGAGCCACGTCCAAGTGAGTTTGCCGAGCGGGTCACCATCCTTGCCATCGCCGAACAGGACGACAAGCGTTCCCGGCTGCGGGGCGGCAGCAAGTTTGATTTCAATGTCCGACTTGCCGGCGAGAACCTTGGCGCCTGTCAGCACGCGATGAACCTTGAGGGTCGCCGAGCCGGTTTTCGCCGTCGAGAGCACTTCGCCAATCAAGCTGACGCGCGCTGCTTCGCTCTTTTGAGCCAAAGTGGGTTCGAGCGCCACGCAAAAAGGGCAGGCCGCCGCCCAACTCGGCGCCAGCAGCGCCAGACACGTTGCAACGATCGCGGCACTCGCCACTCGAGCAGGCACGCTATTTAACCTCGACGCCATCCAGATGATAGATGGCCAGGTGTTTTCCATCAGGCCCCTTCACCTCGCGAACCGAGAAGGTGCCTTGAACGCTGACCGGCCTGACGGTGAACTCGGCGGTCGCCGGCGGAAGCATCTCGACCAGGATGCAATCGTGCAGCAACGCCCCCGGGCCGAAGCAGCACTCCATGTTGTCACGCACCAGCACGAACTGCTTGATGCCGGTTTGCTGGAAACTGGGCAGGATGTAGCCGCGAATGCGAATGGCCTTGCCGTCCAGATCCTTGATTTTGGGCGTCAGCAGCGCGAGATCGAATGGATCGCCCTTCTTGAGCTCGAGCTTCACGTCGTCGAACGTCACGTCCTTGGGCGCGGACGTTTTGCTGCCTGCGGCCCATGCCGTTGGGCCGGCGACAAAACTCGCCAGTAACATCGCGGCGATCAGGTGGCGGATGGGCATCATTGCACGTAATCGGCATCCAAGTGGTAGAACACGCCGCCTTTCGCCCCGCCCGCCGCCTGTTCCAGGGGCGCGACGTGGAACTTTCCGCCAACCTTGAACAACCGAGATTGATAGCTGACCCGCAACGGGCCAGCAAGCGTGACCTGAATGCGGTCGGTGATTTTTGGATTGCCGCCAAAGCAACAATCGCCTTGATCGCGGACCAGCAAGAACTGCTTGATGCCGTCCTTTTCACGGCCAGGGTACACGTAGCCCTTGATAAACACGCGCTTGCCTTCGAGCTCGAGAGCCGAAGGTGGCACTTGTTGCCCGGCTTGCTCGGGATCGGGCTGCAGGTCCGCGTACGAAATCCGACCGTAGCCGTCGGGCACTTCGGTCAAGAATTGGTAGGCGAGCCAGGCAGGGCCGGCCACCAGAAATAAGACCGAAAGGATGAGCCCGATGCGGGCCAGCTTTTCGCCCGTGACCTCATCGCGATGACGGCGCACGCTAGTTAGCGCATAAGCTCCGAGCGCGGTGCCGACGACCGGCACGACGATCAGCATCCAATCCAAAATGGCCAGCCATGAAAGCAGCCCGACGATCAGGCTGGCAACGGCGGCGGTGCTCAAAGCTCGATAGTGCTCGTACGGTTCCGTGGACGAGCGGGGAGCTTCTAGTTCGATGCTCATATTCGAATCGAGAAGAACTCAGCGCGTGACGTGTTGACCACCCTTGAGGATAAACCAAAACGCGCAGCCCATCAGCACCGCAGCCGCGCCCAATCCACCGAAGACGGGCAGGGAGGCCGGAGGCGGAGCAGGGGCCAGGGCGTCTTTCGAAAGCGGTCCGCCCAGCGTGGCGGGTTCACTCTCGGCCGACGCCGCGTCGCTGCCCTCGGGCGCGGCGGGCTTTGCTGCGGCCGACGCCGGGGCGCTTGCGTCTTTCGACTTGTCCGCTGGCTTGGCGGCGGCGGGTTTCGAATCGGCCGGCTTTTCGTCAGCCGGCGCGACGCTCGCGCCTGCCGCATCGCCCGATTTCGTGGCGGCATTGCCATCTTTATCGCCGGCCTTATCCGCGGCTGCAGCGGTGCTGCCCGCGCCCGCCCCCAGTGGGAAGAACAACGTGTTGGCACGCTTCATGGTTTCGGGGTCGAGCTTGGCAAGCTCATCAAGCCGCTGTTTTGCCGCCGGCAATGGGCATGCCCTGAGATAATTGATGACCGGCACGCGGACCCAGTTGGAATCGTCGTCCGCGTTTTTAAACAGCTCCACCAGACGGTCCATCACCGACCAATCTTCCCAGCGGGCCAGATCGGGGATGACCAGATCGGCCAATTGCGGGCGGTCGAGCATCATGCGAATGCCGACCAGCAGCCGGTCGCGCGGAATGATCTTCTCCTCGGTGCCGTGGAAACGGAGTGCCATGATGGTGGCATAGGTATCGGTGTACTCGGCGTCCTTGTTCTTGAGGAACAGGTCCTCGACTAGCGGCATGCCGTCGGGGCCTTTGAGCGTCAAGTAGGCCGCCACCAGGGCATCGAGCGCGCCCTTGGTCTGGCGGTCCTTCGACTTGATCATTTCCTCGAGCATCGGAAGGTCGGCCGGGGTTCCGCAAATGCCGAGCATCGTCAAGTACAAGCGGCGACGGCTGACCGGGATCTGCGCGCTCTTGACCCACTCCACGATCTTGTCGTGCTTCATGCGGTCCTTGATGCCTATCACGCCAGCATAAGGCATCTTCGCGAATTCGTCATAAGCATCGCGGGCGAGCATCTCGTCCTTGTCTTCCAGATAATCCTGGAAGAAAGCCAGACGATCGGGCCCGTCTTTGGGAAGCTCGAGCGCCTTGGCGACATACTCCTGACCGCGCTCGCTGATCGCGATGGGGGTCCCCCAATTCAGGTTCGGCGGGTCGATGCCCATGATCAAGAACGTGGCGCCCACGGGACTGTCGCCGAAGTAAACGGTTTCAATCTTGCGTTTGCCGGCCAGGTCTTTTTCGCCCTTGAGAACCTTGAGAACCTCGAACTTCGCCTTGGCCACTTCGAGCGAATTGGCGGCCGGGTCGCTGGACGCGCGGGGGGCGGCTTCGACCAGCTTGGCGATCACCGCGACTTGGGCATTCGCAATTTCCTCGCTGAACGTCAGCGAAACCGCGCTGCAAAACGGGCACGCACTGGTGCGATCACCCGAGGTGGCCAGCGCCAAGACCAACAGCGGCAGCAGCAGGCGAGAGAAATTCTTGAGCGAAGCGACCTTCATGTCGTTGTTCCTTGTGCCAAGAGGCAAAATGCGGGATTCTGCCCAGCAGGTAGGGCAATTCGTGGGCAGTCGAGCGCGCCAAAGCAAGGCGAAGCAGGTCAGGGGTTCGCGCCCAGCGCCTTGGCTACGTCGGTTCGGTAGGCGGCCAATGCCGGCAAGTAACCCACCAGGGCGGCCAGCGCGATCAACCCTGGTATTATAACCGACTCGTAGCCAACAAACTGCCAAAACCCAATCGAAACGCCCGTTTGGGCGGCAATCCATGGGCTGAGCAGGGCGATCAGAGCATGGCCGACGGCCCACCCGGCCAGCCCCCCCGCCAGGCTCAGCAGAATCGATTCCAACAGCACGAGTACCATCACCGTGCGGCGTCCGGCCCCCAGGGCCCGCATCACGGCGATTTCGTGCTGGCGCTCGGACATCGAGTTGTAAATGCTCACCAGGATCCCAATGCCCGAGACCACCACGATCATCACGGTCAGGCTCAAGAGGATGATTCGTAGCGGGTCGACAAATGTGGCAAACAGGCTGGTCATCTCACGAATCGGCAGGACCGCCTGAGCGACCGAGTCTTTGTTGATTTTCTTGATGAGCGCAGGCGCCATGAGCTCTGGCGGGGCGCCGCCGATGCTGGCGGTCAGCACAAGCACCGCCGTTACCTCGCGCTGCTCGATGGGCAAGGGCTCGTGCGCGTGTTCGCCGTGCTCGTGGTGGTGGTGCCCGTGTTCGTCATGAGCGTGTTCGTCATGCGTGTGCGCAGCTTCGGCATGCTCGTGATCGGCATGCTCGTGCGGGGCATCCGCCGGCTGTGAATGTTCTGCGTGGGCGTGTTCTTCGTGTGCACCGTCTTCGCCGGCAGGATGATCGTCGGCTTTCGCATCTGGTTTGTCGTGGTCGTCGTGAGCGTGCTCGTCATGGGCATGGTCGGCGTGCGCTGGCTTGGTCGCAGGCTCACTCTCATCAACCTGCTTGGCGTGCTCCGGAATGAGGTAGAAGCCTTCCATGTTGATGAACAGCGCGCGATCGTTCGGCGTGCCCGTCGGCTCAAGCACGCCTAATACCGTGAAGGGATCGTGCTCGTGCGCCTCGGGGCCGACGCCGTGGGCCGGCTGGAACGTATCGTGGACGCGCAAACCGCTTTCGCGGGCGACGGTGGCGCCGATTACTGCGCCATAGTATTCGTCCGGTTCAAAATTGCGGCCCTCGGCAAAAGTGTATTTGTGGCCGCCATAGTCCAGGTCGTTAAAGAAAGCGGGCGTGGTGCCCACTACGCGGAAATCACGGTACATGTCGCCCAAGCACACCGGCACGGCCTTGTCGACATAAGGCTTCAGGTTGCCTTCGGCCAGCTCGAGGTAATACGAATACGGAATGTTCTCGACCGGTCTAGCGAGATAGTAGACGGAGTTGAGCACGAGATCGAGCCGGCCACCTTTCGCGCCTACCACGACGTTGTAGCCTAGCGCCGAGTTGTTCAGGAACGAACGATTGATGACTCCGTGCACCACCAGCACGGCCACCACCAGCATCACGCCCAATGCCATCGAGATGCCGGTCAGGCTCGAGGCCAGCGCCCGCTGCTGAATACTTCGCCACGCGATCTTCCAAAGGCTCATGCTAAATCGCCACTTAGCGGTAAAGTTCTGATGATTCGAGCCGCGCAGGATTCATGCGACGGCCGCCGCCTGGTTGAAGTGCTCCAGACGATCGACTCGCGCAAACTGCTCGGCTACTTCAGGCGTGTGCGTCACCAACAACAGCGCAACGTTCTCTTCCTGGCACGAACTGCGCACCAGGTCCAAAATCTGTTGCTGATGACCCGCGTCGACATTCGCGGTGGGCTCATCGGCCAACAGCAACTTGGGGCGGTTCGCCAAAGCCCGGGCAACCGCGACGCGTTGCTGCTCGCCGACCGACAGCATGCTGGGCCGGTGCGACAGCCGGTGGGTTAGTCCAACGCGATCAAGCAGCCGGCGCGCCCGTCTTGCATCGGCGCGGCCGCCGGCGAACGACATGCCCAGCATGACGTTCTCGAGCGCCGAAAAACCGGGCAATAGATTGAAGGTCTGGAACACGTACCCGATTCGATCGGCGCGGAAGCGGTCGCGGCCCGCTTCGCTAAGCCGGGTGATGTCGCAGCCGTCGATTTCCACGCGTCCAGCATCGGGGCGACTGATGCCGGCGATTACGTGCAGCAGGGTGGTCTTGCCCGATCCGCTGCGTCCCATGAGCACCGACTGCTCACCGGCGGCGAGCTGAAATTCTTTGATGTCGAGGATTGGCAGCTCCGTGCCGTCCGGCTCGCGGTAGCTTTTGCGAAGGTTTTGAATGACAAGCATCAGTCGGAGAACGCCGGTTTAGGTCGTCTGATTTGGCCTTATCGTATTCGTTTATCACCCCTCGACAAGACCAGTCCGCTACCCGCTGTGCACGTGCAGTTCGAGAGACCGGAGTACGCGCGCACCACTAGCTGTGGTCTTGTTACGACAGTCACGCCAACTGGGTTCACGCAGGTTTTCTGTGTTTTCGTTTGGCCCGGGAAAATTTGACGCGCCGAATTGATTGGAATGTGTTCGCGATGTGGTAGTTTCTTACATCGTGGAAAAGACACCCTCCAGCACGGCCTCGCTTCGACTGGCCACCGCGGCCGACGTGCCGGCCATCTCGGCCATCTATAACTACTACGTGCTCAACTCAACCTGCACGTACGATCTTGAGCCCGAGTCGCTCGCCGATCGCGAGGCCTGGTTCGCGCATCACTCGCCCGAAAAGTACCCGGTGATCGTGGCCGATCGCGAGGGCGAAATCGTGGGCTGGGGATCGATCTCGAAATTCCGCGATCGCCCCGGCTACGATCCCACGGTCGAGGCCTCGGTGTATGTCGCGGTCGACTTTCACCGGCAGGGACTTGGGCGAGCCCTCCTGGAAGACTTGATCGAGCGGGCCCGCGCGCTGGGCTATCACTCGGTGATCGGCGGCACGAGCGCCGACCAGGAGGCCAGCCTGGCCTTGCAAGACGCCCTGGGATTTGAGCGGGTGGCGTATTTAAAAGAAGTCGGCCTGAAGTGGGGCCGCTGGCTGGACGTGGTGTACACGCAGATAAAGCTTTAGCACACAGCCGAAAATCAGCTATCCGGCGTGATCTCCGCGTCGGCTTCGATCTCCACCATCATGTCGGGGTCGATCAGCGCCCGCACTTCGACCATGGTCGCCGCTGGACGGATGTTGGCGAAGAACTCGCCGTGAGCCCGGCCATATTCCTCCCACCGCGCGATATCGGTCACGAACATACGCGTGCGCACGACATGCTGCATCCTGGCGCCGGCCTGGGCAAGAGCCCGCTCGATGTTCTTGAGGGTTTGCACGGTCTGCGCGTAGGCGTCGCCGCGCCCTACGATCTGGCCATCGGCATCGGTGGCGGTCGTGCCGGAGACATAGATACGGTTGCCCACCTGCACGGCGCGCGAATATCCGACGATGGGCTCCCACTTTCCGTCCGAGGAGATGAGCCGGCGTCCGATCATGATGCTTGCGATTCCTTTCGAGAGAGCCCTACGCGCGGCGCATGGCGCGGCTGATGTCGCGCTGCATGGATTTTTTCTTCATGACCTCGCGCTTGTCGTACAGCTTGCGCCCCTTGGCGATGCCCATCAGGACTTTGGCGCGGCCTTCCTTGAAGTACATCTTGAGGGGCACCAGCGTCAGTCCTTGCTCGAAAGCCTTGCTGGCGAACTTTTTGACCTCGCGGCGGTGCATCAGCAACTTGCGCGGGCGGCGCGGGTCGTGGTTGAACTGGTTGGCCTGGACATATTCGGCGATGTCGCACCCCATCAGCCAGACTTCGCCGTCCTTGACCCGCCCATAAGCATCGTCCAACGACAAGGTGCCTTTGCGCAGGCTTTTTACCTCGCTGCCCACCAGCACGATGCCACATTCCAGCGTGTCGATCACTTCGTATTCGTGTCGGGCCTTGCGATTCTGAGCGATCAGACGCTCATTGTCGTGCTCGCGGTCGACCTGTGCTTTTTTCTTGGGCTTAGCAGCCACGATGGTCCTATCCTGGTTGTTCTTGCAGTCTGGCCGTCCCATTCTGTCGCCGAGAAGCGATGCAATCCAGCCCCAGTGTCGCGCCAGCTTCGCTCACGTGACCTGTCACAGCCACACAGGAAGCTGGTAAAATGCTGCTGGTCAGCGGCCCGAGGACGGTGCGTTCAATCTCACGGTAATTGGACACTAGCGACTGGAAATGAGTTCAAGTCTGCCTATCATTTCCGCGCCTGTGGTTAGCGAGCGCTTGCCGCGGTGGCTCAAAAAGCAGATCCCCAGCGGCAACGGCAATCATTTCACCGCTCGCCTGGTGGAAGAGCTGCGGCTGGAGACTGTGTGCCAGAGCGCGCAGTGCCCGAACCGCATGGAATGCTGGTCGCAAAAGACGGCCACGTTCATGATCCTGGGCAATGTCTGCACGCGGCCGTGTGGCTTCTGTTCCGTGCCCAAGGGCAAAACTGAGGCGCTCGAAGCCGACGAGCCGCAGCGCGTGGCCGAGGCCGCGCGGCGGCTGGGGCTGAAGCACGTTGTCATCACCTCGGTGACGCGGGACGACTTGGACGATGGCGGCGCGGACCACTTTTACCGGTCGGTGCTCGAGGTACGCGAGGCGACCGGCGCCAGTGTGGAAGTGCTCACGCCCGACTTCATCGGTAAGCCAGGGGCGATTGAGCGCGTGGTCGAGGCCCGGCCCGAGGTCTTTAATCACAACACCGAGACAGTGCCGCGACTCTATCGGCAGGTGCGCGGCCGCAAGAGCCACTACCGCTGGACGCTCGAGCTTTTGGCGCGCGTCAAATCGCTCAATCCGGCCATCAAGACCAAGAGTGGCTTGATGCTGGGCCTCGGCGAAACCGAAGACGAGCTGTTGGATACGCTGGCCGACTTGCGCGAGGTGGGCTGCGACTTTCTGACCCTGGGGCAGTATCTGCGCCCCTCGAGCGATCACCTGAGCGTAGCGCGCTATCTGCCGCCAGAGGAGTTCGATCGGCTGGGGCGCGCGGCGCGCAAGATGGGGTTCGTCAAAGTGGCCAGCGGACCCTTTGTGCGTTCGAGCTATCACGCGCGCGAAATGGCTGAAGCCGATGTCACGATCGGCCTAGCGCACCAGCTCTAACGTGCCCCACAAGCTTGGGTCGGACGGGAAGGGGAACTCGCTACCGACGCTGAAGTATTGGTGGCCCAGCTCCCGATCGAACAAGTAGTAAGTGAAACCCAGCCGAGGATGATCGGCCGGGTTGTATCCCGTCAGTGCCGCCGCCGGCACGAAGGCCGACATCACATAACCGCTCACGCGCTTCTCGCTCGTGATCTTCAATTGCCCGGGACGCACGGGATTGGCATTTTCGCGGGCCCGATCGACCAGCAGTTGATCGACGACCGGCTGGTCGAAGTTTCGGCCACCTCCGGCGGGCAGGAAAATAAAACGGTGACAAAAGCGGCTGGCGCGGTGGATGTTGTGCGTGTCGCGCGTGTCGATCCAGATCTGAAATCCGTCGCTGTCTTCGAGCTTGGTTTCGCGGCACCAGCTTGGATGCTTTTTGCCTTCCACGCGCACGCTGAAAGCCAGGCCTGCTTCGCTCCAGGCGGCGCGCACGTCGCCAATCGCCGGCTGACCCTCAAGCTCACCCAGCAGTGGCAGCCGGCAATCCAGCGGCAACTCGGCGGGCGCACCGCTTGCGATCGTGCTCATGTACTGGCAGGGCGCCGAGAAGCGAAACAAGAATCGGCTGGGCAGCAGTTGTTCAGGCATGATTATCCGTTTTCTGTTTCCAGGTAGACGAGCCTGGCGAGTGGCGTCATGCTCCGGCAGCCGCCTGGGCCACCGGCGCGGCGCCTTGCGAGAGCGTGCCCAGGTGCTCGGCGACGAACTCACGAAACCCGCCTTTGACCAGGTGATCGCTCGTCACGAAGCGCAGCCGCACGATGTCGCGCTTGGGCCCGGGCTGGAATTCGCGCTCGATTCCCATTTCGACGATTCGCCCCAAGGCAAAGTGTCCGCGCGGTCCGGTCAAGGCCAGTTCAATGGCATGGGTGCGCTTGGTGTGAATCGTGGCCCAGGGCTCGCTTTGCTCGGGCACGAACACGTGCACGAGTTGTTGGTTGTTCCACAAGAATTGTCCGCGCGGCGCGACCTCTTTGATGACTTCGCACAGTTCCTCCAGCACGTCGGTTTCCCAGCGCGGCGGCTTGCCGGGCGGAAAACCCTTGCGGGCAAAGTGCCATTTTTGTCCCAGCACCTTCCAGGGCATGATGTCCTCTGGGTTCTGGCGGGCGCGCGTGGCGAACTTGTTGAACCCGGCGATAGCCGCGTCGAGGAACTTCCAAAAAGCCGGCTTGTCGATTTCCTTGAGCGAATGCGCTTGCAGTTGCACTTCCTGGAAGGGGCCACGCAGGTTCTTGCATTTGACGCGCGGCTCGTGGCCATACACCGGCAGGTCGGGTAGCTCGTCGAGAGGCTTGAGCGCCAACTGCCCGATCAGTGTTTCGCGCTTGAAAGTATTTTTCGCCACGCGGAACTTGAGCTTGAGCAACCACTCTTCGCCCGTGATCGCGTGGAAGAACCAACCATCGGTTTTTGAGTCGGCGCAGATTTCGACGATGGTCCGCGCGTTCCAGTTGGTTTCGGCGAACTTGCCGCTTTTCTGAATGTGGTCGACCACCTTTTCCAGAATCGGCCCCTCCCAGCGGCAGGGCTGTCCCTTGCGGCCGACCCGATCGACGGCATGCCAGCGGCGGCCATCGACTTCCCACGGCATGCGTGCGTCGCGCCCGACTTCGGCGATGTCGAGATCGCCAGGCTTTTCGACTTCCTGCGCGGCAAAATCGTGCAACGCGCGCACACGGTGCGGTCCCGCCGCCAACACCGGCGCCAGAACTTCACCGGTATGCGAGCGATGCAACTTGCTCTTCGCCCCGCCGGCAGCCTGCGCGTGGGCCACGATATCTTCGGGCGTGCCTTGCGCGACCAGGTAGCCGCCGCCTTCGCCGGCCTCGGGCCCCATGTCGATGACCCAATCGGCTGTCTTGATCACGTCCAAGTTGTGTTCGATCACCACCACGCTGTTGCCCAGATCGACCAGTCGATTGAGCACGTCGAGCAACTTTGAAATATCGTCGAAGTGCAGGCCGGTGGTGGGTTCGTCGAGCAAGTACAGCGTGCGGCCAGTATCCGGGCGCGAGAGTTCGGCGGCCAACTTGACGCGTTGTGCCTCGCCGCCGGAGAGCGTCGGGGCAGCCTGACCCAAGGTCAGGTAATCGAGCCCCACGTCGCACAAGGTTTGCAACACGCGGCGAACACGCGGAATGTTTTCGAACAGCTTGACCGCCTTGCCGCACGACATGTCGAGCACGTCGGCGATCGATTGGCCATGGTAGGTAACCGCCAGGGTCTCCGGGTTGTAGCGGCGACCGCGGCACGTGTCGCACTCGACCCACACGTCGGGCAGAAAATGCATCTCGATGCACAGTTGGCCGTTCCCCTCGCAAGCCTCGCAGCGGCCGCCGGGCACATTGAAGCTGAACCGCCGCGGCGTGTAGCCGCGCACGCGCGCCTCGGGCAATTGCGCATACAGCGTGCGAATCAGATCGAACACGCCGGTATAAGTAGCCGGGTTCGAAGTCGGCGTCTGGCCGAGCGGCTGCTGATCGACCCGTATGACTTTGTTGACGAGCTCCACGCCGCGAATCGCATCGTGTTGGCCGGGCGTGGTGCTGGCCCGATGCAGCGTGCGCGCGAGCGAGTTGTAGAGCACGTCCTCGACCAACGAGCTTTTCCCGCTGCCGCTCACGCCCGTCACGACCGTGAACGTACCCAGCGGAATGCGGACGTCCACGCTGCGCAGGTTGTTATGGCGGGCCGCAACGATTTCCAGCCAGCCGCCGGGCGGGTCCAAGGCGCCGCTGGCCGGCGCGAACGAAGCCGCTGAAGTTCGTTTTTGCTTCGCGCTTTTTTTGCTCGCGGCGCGTCCATTTTTTTCCGCTGTGCCGGTCGGAAGCAAACTTTGCATGCGGCGGTTGGTGGGAACGGCGATCGCCTTCTTGCCACTGAGGTACGGGCCCGTGACCGAACCGCGCTGCCGGCCGACCTGTGCCGGCGTGCCTCGCGCGACGATCTGTCCGCCGGCATCGCCCGCCGCGGGCCCGAAATCCAGCAACTGGTCGGCCGCCGCCACCACCTCGCGATCGTGCTCCACGACCAGCAGCGTGTTGCCCAAGTCGCGCAGTTTTTCGAGCGCGCCCAGCAAGCGAAGATTGTCGCGCGGGTGCAACCCGATCGTGGGTTCATCGAGCACATAGAGTACGCCGCACAGTCCGCTGCCCACCTGGCTGGCCAGGCGGATCCGCTGAGCTTCTCCGCCCGAGAGAGTGGGGGCGCCGCGCGAGAGCGTCAGGTACTCGAGTCCCACGTCGACCAGGAACTGGAGACGATTGCGCACTTCGCGCACCAACTCGCCGGCGATCTTGCGTTCACGCTCGTCGAGCTTCCACTCGTTGAAGCGCGTCACGAGCGTGCCCAGCGGCAGGCGGCACAACTCGTCGATCGTGCGACCACGCAATCGCATGCTGGCGGCATCGTCGCGCAGGCGGCTGCCGCCGCAGGTCGAGCATTCGACCTCGCCCACCAGGTGCTCCCACTTGCTACGCAGGGCAGGCGACAAGCGTGCGGCCTCTTCGAGCGCGGGATAAAGACCCTTGAACTGGAAGCGAAACAGCGGACGGTCGCCTTTGCGGCGCTTGCGGTCGGCGAACACGTCGATCCATTCATCGCCCACGCCATGAAAGACGACGCGTCGTTGCTTGGCCGAAAGCTGCTCGAAGGGAATATCCAGCGGAAGCTGAGCGTGTGCCGAAAGTGCCGAGAGCATCAAGCCGAACAGTTGGCTACCCGCGGCCGGCCACAGGCCCACGGCTCCCTGGGCCAGCGTGAGCTTGGGATCGCGTAACATGGCCGCGGGGTTCGCGCCGGTTTGAGTGCCCAACCCTTCGCAGGCCGTGCACCAACCCAGCGAACTGTTGAACGAGAAGCTATGCGGCGTCAATCGCTCAAAGCTCCGCCCGCATCGGTCGCAGGCAAAGTGCTGGCTGTGAATGTCGGTGCGCCAGCGGCCCTCGGGCGCTTCGGAATCGACGTAGGCCACGTGCATCACGCCCTTGCCCAGCGCCAGTGCGTTCTCGATGGAATCGGCCAGCCGGCTGCGTCCCTCCGGCCTGACGGTTACGCGGTCGATCACGACCTCGACCAGGTGCTTGCGGCGGCGATCGATCTGCGGGGGCTGATCGACCGAATGCGTCTCGCCATCGATGCGCATCCGCACATAGCCGAGCGCGCGGATTTCGTCCCACAAGTTTTCGTACTTCTCGCCGACCTCGACTTGCAGCGGGGCCATGACGTACAGCTTCGTGTCGAGCGGTTCGGACAAAATCTTGTCGACGATCTCGTCGGCCGTTTGCGTGCCAATCGGAATGTCGCAGGTTGGACAATGTGGCGTGCCCAACCGCGCGAACAGAATTCGCAAATAGTCATAGATCTCGGTCACGGTACCGACGGTCGAACGAGGCGTGTGCCCCATGTGCTTCTGCTCGATGGCAATGGCCGGCGAAAGCCCCTCGATGTGGTCGAGCGCCGGCTTTTGCATCTGCCCCACGAACTGACGGGCGTAGGAGCTCAAGCTTTCGACATACCGTCTTTGACCTTCGGCATACACGGTGTCCATGGCCAGCGAACTTTTGCCGGAACCGCTCATGCCGCAGCAGACGGTCATGCGGTCGCGCGGAATCTCGAGATCGATGCTCTTGAGGTTGTGCTGTTTGGCTCCGCGCACCCGAATGGCTTTGGCTTGAGGAACGGCGCGCTGCGATCGCGATGACCTGGCAGCCGGGGCATGGTTGCCTGCCAGGTGTCGGGCCAGCGAGCGCCCGGTGTGCGAATGTTTGTGGGCGGCGATCAGCAGGGGCGCGCCGACGGCCACGATGTTTCCGCCCCCGCTGCCACCCTCGGGCCCCAAGTCGATGACCCAGTCGGCCGTCTTGAGAACGTCCAGATTGTGCTCGACCACGAGCACCGTGTTGCCGGCATCCACGAAATCGTGCAGCACCTTCAGCAACAGCTTGATATCGGCGAAGTGCAGTCCGGTCGTCGGCTCGTCGAGCAGGTACAGGGTTTTGCCAGTGCTCTTCTTCACCAGTTCGCGCGCGAGCTTGATGCGCTGTGCTTCGCCGCCCGAGAGCGTGGGCGAGGCCTGGCCGAGCTTCAGATAATCGAGCCCCACGTCGTGCAGCGTTTGCAGCTTGTGGCGAATCTTGGGGATGTTTTCGAAATGCGCGAGCGCCTGCTGGACGTCCATCTCGAGCACGTCGGCGATGTTCTTGCCCTTGAAGCGGACCTGCAACGTTTCGCGGTTGAAGCGGTGTCCCTCGCACACCGGGCACGTGACCCACACGTCGGCCAGGAAGTCCATTTCCAGCTTGTTCGAGCCATTGCCCTCGCATGCCTCGCAACGGCCACCGGAAACATTAAAGCTGAACCGGCCGGCCTTGTAGCCGCGCGTTTTGGATTCGGCCAGCCTTGTATAAAGATCGCGAATCTCGTCGAACAGCTTGATGTAGGTGGCCGGGTTGGAGCGCGGCGTGCGGCCAATCGGCGACTGGTCGATGGCAATCAGCTTGTCGAGATGTTCGAGTCCTTCGATGCGGCCGTGCTTGCCGGGTTCTCCTTCACCGCCGTTGAGATCGCGGCGCAAGGCTTCGACGAGAATATCGTTGACGAGCGAACTCTTGCCCGAGCCCGACACCCCGCTGATGCACACGAACGTGCCGAGCGGGATGTGGACATCGACCTGCTTGAGGTTGTTATGCTCGGCGGCAAAGATGCGCAGCCACTGCTCACCTGTCGGGCGAGGCTTGGCGGGCACCTCGATTTGTTCCTTGCCCGACAAATAGCGGCCGGTCAGACTGCGTGGCGCTTTGGCGACGGCGGTGGCGTCGCCGGCCGCGACGATTTCGCCGCCACGAACTCCGGGCCCGGGTCCAAAATCGATAATGTGGTCCGCGGCGCGCATCGTGTCTTCATCGTGCTCGACGACTACGACCGTGTTGCCCAAATCGCGCAACTGCGTGAGCGTGGCCAAGAGCTGGTCGTTGTCGCGCGGGTGCAGCCCGATCGAGGGTTCGTCCAGGATGTAGAGCACGCCCACTAGGCCGCAGCCGATTTGGCCGGCCAGGCGAATGCGCTGGGACTCGCCGCCGGAGAGGGTGGGAGCGGTGCGGTCGAGCGTGAGATAATCGAGGCCCACGTTGGTAAGAAAACCCAACCGGCCACAGATCTCTTTGAGCACTTCCGCCGCCACGATGGTATGCGTAGCGTCGAGATCCAGCTCGGTGAAGAACTGCGCGGCCTCGCTAACCGGAAGCGCACACACCTGGGGCAGCGATCGCGCTGGCTGCTTCGCGAAGGCCGGATGACGGCTCGACAAAGTGACCGCGCGGGCTTGCGTGTTTAGACGCTCGCCGCCGCAATCGCTGCATTGCATCACGTGCATGTATTTTTCGAGCTGCCGCAGTTGCATCTTGCTGTTCGACTCGCGGTACTTGTCGAGCAGCTTGGGGATGATGCCGGAAAACTTGCCGCCATATTTGTGGCCGGACGAGCCGCCGCGCCAGGTGAACGTGATGTGCTCGTCGCCCGTGCCCCACAGCCACAGCTCGCGCAGCTCGGAGGGCAACTCGGCCCACGGCGTGTCGAGCATGGTGCCTTTGGGCAGCGAGCGGAGGCGCTCAACGGTATCGCCGACGCCCTGATAGATATGGCGTTTCCAGCGACCCATCTCTCGCCAGGCGCCCAGCAGTTCGAAGCAGCCTTGCTTGAAAGACAGCGCGCCGTCGGGAACGAGCAGGTCCGGATCAAAGCTGTACAGCTCGCCCAGCCCATCGCAGGCAACGCACATTCCTTGCGGGCTGTTGAAGCTGAAAAGCTGCGGGCTGGGAGGCTCGAAGCTGATGCCACAATGCGTGCAGGCATAGTGCGCGGAGAGTTGCAGCTCGCCGTCAGCGGTATTTTCGGAGCGGGCCTTTTTGCGTCGCTTTCCGCGCGGTTGTTGCTCGGTTTCTTCAGGGGGCGCCGCAGTGGGCGGCGCGACACTGGCCGGCGCTACGAGCAGGCTGCCCGCGCCCATCTTCAGCGCCAGCTCGACCGCTTCGGCCAGGCGAGCCCGCGATTGCCCCACTGTCAGGCGATCGATCACGACTTCGATGTTGTGCCGCATCTGGCGGTCGAGATGCAGATCATCGCTCAAAGCCACGATTTGCCCGTCGACGCGGGCGCGGGCGAAACCCTGCTTGAGCAGGTCCACGAACAAGTCGCGGTATTCGCCTTTCTGAGCGCGAATCAGTGGCGCGAGCACGACATACTGCGTGCCTTCGGGCAACTGGTTGATGCGATCGATGATTTGTTCGCGGGTTTGCGCCGTGATCGGGCGTTGGCACTTGGGGCAATGTCCCTGACCGGTCCGCGCGTAGAGCACGCGCAGATAATCGTAGATCTCGGTGATCGTACCCACCGTGGAGCGCGGATTCTGGCCGGACGATTTCTGCGAGATCGATATCGAAGGGCTCAACCCGCCGATATAGTCGACGTCCGGTTTGGGCATCTGCCCTAGAAACTGGCGGGCGAAGCTGGACAGGCTTTCGACATAGCGCCGCTGCCCCTCGGCATACAACGTATCGAACGCCAGCGAGCTCTTGCCGGAGCCGCTGACGCCGGTCAGACAAATCAGGCGATTGCGGGGCAGGTTTAGATCGACATCACGCAGATTATGTTCACGGGCGCCCTTGATGACGATATCGCTGGCGGCCATTCGTTGCTCAAAGGGGTCGAGGAGGAAGTTGCGAGGCCGAATCCCGAATTATAGAAACTGCTTGGGCGATCCGGCTAGGAGAAATTATTTGCGCCCCTATCCCGGCCAAGAGCAGGGGGACAGGTGCCGCGCGGCGGCGGCGTGATTGCGGCGAAGCACGTGCTATCGCTTGCGAACCGGCCTGGACCGCCTTACGCGTTTTTGACAGACTCCCGGCGCCGCAGGTTCTTCTCTAGCGGCCCGCGATTTTTCCATAGCGAGCACGCGGTTGCGCTTCACGTGCAGGATGCAAATGAAGCTGATCCATCGACTATCGATCGCATCGATCTTTGCTTGCCTGTTGTCTTATGCGGCCGTCGCGAGCGCGGAGAATGGCCCCTCGAGCTTGGGGCGGCTTATCGAGAGGGCCAAAGGGGTGGTTACGCGGCAGCCCAAAACCATTCCCACAAGCGTGAGCGGCAGCCAACTAAAAAAGAAGCCGCGGACGGTCTCCGAGTACATGGCGCAAGAACGACCATGATCCGCGCACTCCAGCTTTGGCTCATTGCCGCGATCAGCGCAGGGGCGGTTTGTTGGGCAGCGCCGCCCAGCAGGCCCAAGTCGCCGCCCGATGTGCACGGCGCGGTGAAGCGAACCAGCCTCAACTGGCCGCTGGGTGGATCGCGCGAGCGCGAGCAAGAAGCTCTGAGCGCCTTGGACGAGTTGGGCGCCGAGCATGAAGTCGAGCTCGACCAGCGCGGCAAGCCCTTTCAGGTGGTCACCTGGAACGGCGGCGACGATGGAATCGAGCGCCTGGCGGAACTCGAACGTCTGCGCTGGCTTGATCTGTCGCGCACCAACATCACGGACCAGGCGCTCACGCGCGTGGGCCGCCTGCGCCAATTGCAGGTCCTCAAGCTGCAGCAAACGCGCGTCACGGACGCCGGGCTGGCCAGCCTGGCGGGGCTCGCGGAGCTCGAGGGCCTCGCGCTTCACGATACGAAGATCTCGGCCGAGGGACTCGCACACTTGCGCGGGCTCTCGAAGTTGAAAGTGTTGAATGTCTGCTGGACGCAAGCCGGCGATGATGGTCTGCAGGCAATCGCATCTTGCGCGGCGCTCGAGGAGCTTTATCTCTTCGACGCCAAGATCACCGACGATGGTGTCGCCCATCTCAACGCGCTTAAGAATTTGCGCGCTTTGAAATTGTCGTTCAACCAGATCACCGATCAGGGCATCGCGCAGTTGTCGCTGCCGGCCATCGAGGCCCTGTGGCTTGACTTCACGCAGGTGGGTGACCAGGGACTCAAAAGCTTGCAGCGCATGCCGAGCTTGCGCGGGCTGTACCTGGCCCAATCGCAGGTGAGTGACGCGGGCTTGCAGTACCTGGGCCAAATGCGAGGACTCGAAATCCTGGATTTTGCGAACCTGCCGGTCACGGACGCCGGGCTGCGAAAGCTAGAGCGGCTGAGCACGCTGAGCATGCTTTCACTGGAAGGCACGAGCGCCTCTTCGGCAGGCATGTCCTCGCTCGCGCGACTGGTGGGCCTTCATGAATTAAACCTGGCCGGCACGGACATCGACGACAAAGGCGTCGCACCTCTGGCCCGGCTGTCGCGGCTGACCAGCCTCAACCTGGCGCAAACGCGGGTGACCAATCGCGCCATGGAGCACGTGGCGCGCTGGCCGAATTTGCGCAAGCTGAACGTGCGCGGCACCAAGGTCAGTGACGACGTGATCGGGCGGCTGGAGGAGATGTATCCAGAGCTGGAAGTCATCCGTTAGTCCTAGTGGGAGTGATGCACGTGAGCGTGCTGAAAAACCTGTTGCTGTTGTTCGCATGCGTCGCCTCGGCAAATGCAGAAGACTGGCCGCAGTTTCGTGGCCCGACCGGGCAGGGGCATTCCACGGCGACCGGGCTGCCGGAGAGCTGGAGCGAGCACGAGAACATTCGCTGGAGGACAGCCATCCCGGGGCTCGGCTGGTCATCGCCCGTGGTGTCCGGCGATCAGATTTGGCTTACCACGGCGCTCGATGCCGAAGGCTCGCTGCGCGCTATCTGCGTGGATCGGCAGGCGGGCGAAATCGTGCGCGACGTCGAAGTCTTTCGCAAAGAGGACCTGGGCCGCATCGCCGCCAAGAACAGCCATGCGTCGCCGACGCCGGTCTTGGAGGGCGACCGCGTCTACGTACACTTCGGCGCGCATGGCACCGCTTGCTTAACCACCGACGGCAAGATCGTGTGGCGCCGAGAGCTCGCATACGACCATCGACACGGTCCCGGCGGCTCTCCGGTGGTGTGGAATGATCTGCTGCTGGTCGTGTGCGATGGGCCGGACCAGCAGTTCACCGTCGCGCTTGATAAGCATACGGGCGCATTGCGCTGGAAAGCCGAGCATCACGGACAACAGGCTTATTCCACGCCGCTGCTCGTCGGCAGTGGCGAAAAGTCGCAACTCATCACGAGCCAGGGCGAAGCACTCATTGCCTATCGCCCCAGTGACGGCGCAGAGCTGTGGCGCTGCCGGCACGCGGGCCATTCTGTCGTGCCACGCCCGGTTGTGGCAAACGGTCTCGTTTATTTCTGCACCGGGTATTGGACGCCGGCCCTGTTCGCCGTCCGGCTGGGCGGCAAGGGAGACATTACCGACAGTCACGTCCAGTTCTCGGTGCGTCGCGGAGTGCCGCTCAACCCGTCGCCGCTGGTCGTCGAAAGCCGGCTGTACCTCATGAGCGATCAAGGCGTGCTCAGTTGCTGCGATGCAAAAGATGGGCACGAGTTGTGGCGCGAGCGGCTAGGCGGAGCTTTCACCGCTTCACCGATCTATGCCGACGGCAAGCTGTACCTGCTCGACGAGAGCGGCACGATGGATGTGGTAGCCGATACGGACAAGTTTCGCCTCTTATCGACCAGCGCGATCGAAGGGCGCACGCTCGCCTCGCCGGCGATCGTGGAACACGCAATTTACTTGCGCAGCGACACGCATCTGTATCGCATCGAGGCGCCTCGCAACCTGCGGGCTGCCGCCGTCGCGCCGCGTCGCCCCGCGGTCACCAGCTCGCGAGACGACGCGCCGCGGCTAAGGCGCTAATCGCCCGCGCACGTAAATATCGCCGCCAGTGACCTCGATCGTGGGATCGACGAGCTCGAGTGCCGAAGCGATCTGCCCCAGACCTTGGCCGCCGATGGGCGCGGGAGCGGATTGCCCGCCAACCAGCCTGGTGGCGATAAAGGCGTGCACTTCGTCGACTTGCCGCATGTCGAAGAGGGTTCCGAGTAATTGACCGCCTCCTTCGACCAGCAGATTGGTCATGCGGCGGCGTCCCAGCTCGTCCAACAGCCATGCCAAACGCTCGCGCGGCGAACTGCCCGGACAGAGCAGTACTTCGCAGCCGGCGGCGGTCAAGCGCTGGCGATTTTCGGACGGCGATTGCTCGCTTGCCGCCACGAGCACCGGTGTGTCGCGTGCTGTGAGCACGAGCTGGCTATCGACGTCGAGCGAGGCCTGCGTGTCCACGACGATGCGCGTCGCCTTGCGCGGACCGGGCGGGCGGGCCGTCAACAACGGATCATCGGACCAGGCGGTGCCGCGTCCCACCATGATCGCGTCGACGCGGCCGCGAATCGCATGCACAATTTCGCGCGAGGCCGAGCTCGATATCCAGCGGCTGTCGCCTGTTGCCGTGGCCGTTTTGCCGTCGAGCGTCATGGCCCACTTGGCGATCAACCACGGGCGGCCCGTGGCGAGCAGTTTGCGAAAGGGAGCCGTGACTGCGCGGGCCTGCCCCTCGAGCAATCCGACTTCAACCTGGACACCTGCTTGCGCGAGCTCGGCGATGCCCTTGCCGGAAACGGCTTCGAACGGATCTTGCATCGCGACCACGACGCGGCGGACGCCCGCGGCGATCAGCGCCTGTGTGCAGGGGGGCGTTTTACCGTGATGGCAGCAGGGCTCGAGCGTGAGGTAGACGGTCGCGCCAGCGGCAGCGGCACCGGCCAGTTTGAGAGCCTGGACCTCGGCGTGGTCGCCGCCGAATCGCTGGTGATATCCTTCGCCGACGATTTCTCCATCGCGCTCGATGACGCAGCCCACCATGGGATTCGGCTCGACGGAACCTTGTCCCCGCGCGGCCAGCTCGAGTGCGCGGGCCATGTGCGAAGCGTCGAGCTCGAAATCGTTACTCACGTCAAACTGCGCAATGGGATTTAATCCATGTCTGGAGTCCACAGCGCCGATTTCTTGGCAGGCGCTGGCTGATCCGAACCCGGCGTCCAGATTTTGCCTGGTTCGGCGGCGGCACCGCCAGGCACCACCAGGGCAGGCGCCTCTCGCCCGGGGGCGCCCGCGGCCGGCTTGCCATCGGGTCCGATGATGCCGGCCTCATACAGAATCTGATAGAGGGCCTGCGCCACGCCCGGCTCGCGGATGTGATCCGAGCGAATGTGCAGCAGCAGACGGTCGGCCTCGGCAATTTCGAAGCGCGCAATGCGCAGCGCCAACTCGGCCAAATCCCAAGGCGCGGTCGATTGCTTCGCCTCCTCCGATGCTTTGCGCGCCAAATCCAAGTAGGCGATCGCTTGTTGCGCGTCCTGCTCGACCTGTGCCAGCACCCCGTACGTTTGAGCGCGCTCGGCCGGAGTGAGCGTCTTTCGATTGACCAGCTCGGGCCCTAGCAGACGAATGGCTGCCACGTGCCGATAGTGGTCCGCGCGCCGATACAGATCGAGTAGCACGTCGTCCGACAATGCTTTTGGATTCACGCGCGCCAAGCGCGTCAGCGGCGTATCGTGGCCGGTCGGGCCGTCGATCGGGCCGGCCTCCGGCAAACCGAGCGAGCGGCGCAGTTCATTGAAATCGATATCCTGCGTGACTTGCTCGATCGAAAGTTGCACCAGCAAGATGGCGGCGAGCACTTTGATGCGTTCGGCCGGATCGGCGGCTGCCTCGCGCAGGGTGCGCCCGCGCAACAGCTTTTGCGGCATGTTTGGCCAGCGGTTAAAGAGTACCTCGCGGCGCTCGTCGCGCACCAGCTCCATCCGCTTTTCTGGCGAAGTATCATCGGGCAGGCGCCAGTTCCAGTTCAGCTCATGCTCGAGCATCGAGAGCTGTGTGGTAACCTCCGCGGTTCCAGGCGGCCCGAGAGCGTCGCCGGCAATCTCGACGAGCGCGGCGTGTGCGGCATCGCGCTCGGTGCCGTAGACGATCAATTCCAGCCGTGCCTCCCGATCAGTCTGCTTTCCAAATAGAAACACCTGCCCCACGACGCGCGACACGTTGTCGCGGGTGAGGTCGCTTGCGCTTTTTGCCACCGGCTTATCCAGCAGCCACCACGCGCCTTTGGGCGGCGGCTCTTCAGCTGTGCCCATCCGCGCCAAGTCGATGGGCATGGTGAGCGATTTGGGCGAAGCATTTAGCTTGGCTTGCAACGTCTCAAAATCTTTGACGGGGTATTCGATCGAAAGCAGATCGACGAGATCGGCCGATTGGGGGTCGAGCGACTGCGCAAGAGCCTCGGCGTCGACCGCATCGTCGAGAGGAATTTTTTGCGAGGCGTATTTTCGCCACGCTTCCAGGGCGCGCCGGTCTGCCAGCCAGGTCCACAGCACGGCAATGTTATGCGAAATGGCCGGCCAGTCTCCGACCCGCACTGCCAACTCGGAGAGTTGGTTGGCCGCCAGCCGCCACGCGCCCCGCATGGCGGGTTCCATGGCCTGGTTGAAGCTGCTTTTCCACAGCGCGTCCTCCGGCGCGGGCAGCAGCGGCAAATCCTGCTTGGCCAAGAGCGGAATGGACGAGGAGCCATTGATGCGCACCAAGAGCTCGAGTGGTTTTTGATCTTTGCCGCCACCGATGCCAAGCTGCAGGACCAGGTGAGCGCGGCCGGGAATGAGTTGGCTGTCCGCCACCAAGGCCTGCGCGACCAGTCCGATGGCGTCATAAACGGCCGGCGGCATTTGTTCGCTGCATTTTTCGAGCGCGTCCTGCAACGGACCGATGCCGGCCACGCCACCTTCTTTGCTGGCCAAAAGCGTGGCCTTTTCGGCGAGCGCGACGGGGTTGTCGGGAAACTTTGCCGAAAACTTCTCGAGCGTGCTCTCGGCCTTGGCCTCGTTGCCGAGCTGCGCCTCGAGCATGGCCTTGATCGACATCAGGCAAGCGCGCTCGGGGTACTTGGGCTCGAGCGATTCGATGTGCTCCAGGCAGGCGGCGCGCTGGTCTCCCTCGAGCATGCGCTGAATCTTGTCGAGCTCGCCCAGCAGGTCGGAGCAGCAGAACTTGAGTTTTTTGCCCGTCCCGCCGGGGCAAAGCGAATAGGGATCGATTGGCATGAACCGGCTCGAGAGAGGCGAATAAGGACTAAATGCGTCCTGAAATGTAACACAGCCCGGTTACTGGATCGAGCGTGCCGGCGCGCTTTGCACGCCACGGCGTGGCTCTAGGGCCGAGCGTCTAGCGACTGACCACGGCGGCGCGCTTCTTGGCGATCAACGCCAACAGCGCCTTCTGCGGGTCGGCGAACTTTTTGACGCCCTCGGACATGAGCGTGGCTTCGAGGTGATTCATATCCACCTTGGCGTCGATTTCGTCGAGCACGTCCTTGGCAGGCATTTTGTCGACTTCGCGCTGGAAGGTGCGGCCGCTGGCTTCGACCGCCTCGTTGGTGGCCGGAGGATTGGTTTCGATGTCGCTGCCCGCAAACGCCTCCACATATTTCCATGGAGGATCTTCGGGTTTCTTGGTGCCGGTGCTCGCGAACACAATCTCCTGGTCGAGCGAGACATCCTTGTCCTGCCAGAACGTTTGATTTTCTTGCCACATGCGCTTGGCCCCCACGATGCCCACCAGGCCTTGCGCGGCGGGCGATAATTTCGGCACATGCTGTTCGGTGTACACATCCACGCGCGAGACAAAGATGCTGTACACGCTCTTGAACCGGCCGCGGTCTTTCAGGCGCTGGGCGCCCCGCCAGATGGCGTCGCGCGCGGCTTGATACTGGCGCGAGGCAAAAATGAGCGTCACGTTGAGCGAAACGCCGGCAGCGGCCAGCGCTTCGAGCGCATTGAGACCGGCCTCGGTGGCGGGCACCTTCATCATGCGGTTGGCGTGATTGGCCGACCAATGCAGGCCCAGCTCGACATAACGGGCCGTGCGGTCCGCCGACGGGATTTTAGCGGCGGGGTCTTCCAACAGCGGATCGAGCTCAAAGCTCACAAAGCCATCGTTCCCATGCGTTTGGTCCCACACGGGACGGAACACTGCCTGGGCCTCGCTCACCAGCTTGTCGGTCATCTGCCAGGCAATCTGATCATCCGACAGATTCTGGGCCGTTAGTTCCTCGAGCTCGTGGTCGAAGCGGCCCGTTTTGATCAGGTCGGAAATGATGATGGGATTGGAGGTGGCGCCCGTGGCCCCCAGGGCGCGGTTCTTGGCAACCAGGTCCGGGTCGATCGAGTCGAGCCAGATTTTTGTGCCTGCGGCGATCAGCGAGCGAAGTGGTGAAGTCATGGTGGAGTCCCTGGGTTGAACTGCTAGCTGACGGCAAATCGCCGGAAATCATGCGGCGTAATGCGGCCCCCCATTTACCTTTTTATCTGTTGGACCTTGAAAGGCAAGCTGAGCAGCGAGCCGCGGGCGACGCGGCTTGGCCCGCGCGCCTTTTTGCGTCAAGGAAGTCACCAGCAACGACCGCCAGCACCGAGTGGGCTGTTTGGGGAAAATATTCTCTTTTTTGAGCCCTTAACGATTATTCCTGTTTTGCGGCCCCCCGGCATACCGATTTACGCATAGCGTGTCGGAAGCGATTGCGCGGACTTTCTAGCCAACCAGCGATGCGACAGCCAACGCGAAGCAAATCGCCACCCATCGTCAGCGCCGGGTTCATCCGCGCGCTTATGGCATTTGCAGCCTGTTTGGGCTGCGCGCGACTGTCGCTGGCCCAGGGAGTCGTGGGCCCGGCGCTTGGAAACATGCTGGCCGGCGGAGCGGTCATCGCACCGCCGGGACAGGGCGGCCAATTTGTCGGAGAGCAGGGGGGCGAACCACTGGGCTTTTCCGAGGCGCGCTTCAACCCCAGCCAGCCCGTCGATCCCGCCATCAACTCGGGTGCGCTGATGGACGACCCTCCGCCGGAGGAGTTTTATTATCCTGAGGACCCCGACGCGCCGGCCCCCGCCGTCAGCTCAGGCGAGTGGCTCCGCAATGGAATTTGGTACACGCGGCAAGATGCCATTTATTGGACGCGTTCGGTCAGCGTTAAGAACATCACGCGACTGGCGACGGATTTAAGCTCCTCCTCGGTTGTCCAGGATCTTTCGCACCTCGAAATCGCTCCCAGCATGGGATATGCCCCCGGCTTGCGTTCGACGGTCGGGGTGTTTCTGGGCCGAGATCCTCGCAATCGGGACCATGCCGTCGAGTTCACGTTTCTGGGGCTGACGCACTGGCAAGACGGCGCGAGCCTGACGGCCAAGCTGAACGGCGCCATCATTTCGAACATCGATCCGACCCGCTTAGTGCCGGCCTTCAACGGCAGCAATTTCCAGTCGTACTTTCAAACTTCGAAGATGAACAGTTGGGAGTTGAACTATCGCATCAATACTCGCCTGGGACGCGACCAGATGGTCTGGACCCGCGACAGCAATTGGGTGCGGCGAGTCGATCGGGACCACCTGGTCACGGTCTTTGCCGGCTTGCGCGTGATCTCGATCGCCGAGACCCTGCAATACAACGCCAATTCGACGACAGCCACGGGCACCTACGACATCGCCACCCACAACAACCTGGTTGGCCTGCAAGCCGGCGGCGAATACTTTTTTGAGCGTTACGAGTGGCGAATCGGCGGGCGAATCAAGGGTGGCGGGCTGGTGAACTGGGATGATCAGTCGAGCCGCGTGCGGATCTTGAACAGTCTCGGCACGCCGCTGGTGCCTAACCGGGACGAGTTCGCCCAGGAACACACGCTGGGCTTCGTGGGTGAACTGAATTTCATCGGCGCTTACCAGTTCACGCCAAACTTCGCCTTCCGCACCTCGTATGACCTGATGTTTGTGACCGAGCTGGCCTTAACCCAGAATCAAATCACCTTCTCGCCGAGCACTCCCGTTCAAATTTCGACCAGTCACTCCCTGTTCTTCCAGGGTGTCTCGATTGGCTTGGAATGGGTCCGCTAGGCGGCACCGGGCGTTACAAAGCTGTAACACCCCCGCGGGACTCCCCACGCCCCGACATGCTGGGCAAATTAGGGAAAAACTGCCTGCTGTGGCAGCACCCGGCGCTGGCCGTTCAGCGTAGACGCAAGTCCCGAACCCAAGTAACTTGTACCTTTTGGCGTTAGAGCCCGGCCCCCGGGTTTGGTCCTGCGCCATGGTCGTTATTTTGGGTTCCTCGCCGAGCAGACGCGCCGGCGACGAGAACCCGCCAAAAAGCCTGCGGGTGAACAGAGCGTGTTAAACCAGTTTTTTGTTCGCCACAGCTTCAAGATCATTCTGATCGTGCTCTTCTTGTTGCCCGTGTTCACCCGCGGTGCGCGCAAGACGCTGATGAGCAACGACAATAACGTCCACGACTGGCTGCCCGACAAGTACGAGGAAACAGCCGATTTCAGCTGGTTCCAGGAGCATTTTGAGAACGAAACGTTCGTCCTGGTTAGCTGGGATGGCTGCACGCTCGACGATACGCGGCTGGAGCTGTTTGCCCGCAAGGTCATTCCGCCCAACGACGGCAAACAAGATATAGCCGGTCCAGCGCATAAGCCGCCCCCGG
>DATJEN010000105.1:0-18981 GCA_035496575.1 Pirellulales bacterium | reverse complement strand
AAAGGCTCCGTGATGATGAACATGGCGCGCAAGGATATTCGCTCGAGCATGCATGTGCCGGTCGAAATCAACGGAGCGCGTGCCACGGTCAACTTCTGGAGCGCTGAAGCCGGCGCGTTCCCGCCCGAGGCCGTGAAGCTGCTTGAGCAAGTGGCTCACCTGATGGTCGAAGGCAGCGCGGTGGCCCAGAAGTAACGAGCCAAGAGGAAACCCACCTGGGGGGTGGGGGCAAGTGGAGAGCCCCGCGAGTCGCAATACTCGCGGGGCTCTCACGTTTTCAGGCAGCTTTGGCGGGCTTGAACATCCCGGCTCAAAATGCCTGCCGAATCATTCGCGCCCTCAGGCGATGGTTATTCCCCTTTGTCGCTCGATCGGCCCGAGCGGCTGGGTCGATTCGTATCGTCTTACTTCTTCGCGGCTTCCTTCTTCTCGGCGGGCTTGTCGGGGCTTGTGCCCAGCCGCATGCTCGAGGTCTCGCTGATCTCCTGCGTCAGTTCTTGCGGACCGGACAGTTCCATCGAGGTCGTTTGCTTGCCGCTCGATTTGATCGTGTGGCCGGCCGCGGCGTCGAAATAGATCGTGCCAGAGCCTTCCTGCCCGGTGATTTCGAGCTCGGCCCGCGCATCCGCGGCCGGTTCGAATGTCAGCTCGGTGACTTGCGCGATTTTTTCGAGCTTCTTGCCGTCGACCGACTCATCACCGGAGCGCGAGAACTTGAGCTCCGTGGTTTGCGTGCCAACCCCCGGCATTACGTTTTCGAACGATTGCGACCAGGACTTGTCTGACTTCTCAGGCAATAGCTGCACGCTGCGGGTGATCAATTCCTTGACCCCCTTTTCGGTGAAGGCATTGCCGCCAACGCCCAAGCCGGCCTGGCGATTCTGGCCAACCCGCTGCTTGGCGAAGCTTTCGGTCAGCTTGTCGGGCAACTGGATATCGGTCACTTTGCCCTGCGGCGTCACTTTGATCTTGATCGTCTGGCCGAGCATGCCGCTGACGACGGGCTCGAGCAGAGTCCACACCGGGCCGGCATCGGGCTTCTCGGTGCTCTTGGAGTCGAAGTTCACGCTGCCTGCCAGCGGCGAGCTCATGCCGATCTGAATGCGGTCGACCGTTTGCTCGAGGTCGGCGGTGCCGTCCGCGGCGACGGCTTTGACGTTCCAGGTGGTGTCGAACGTCATGCCCATCTTGAAGGCGAATTCGGCCCCGGTCAGGTTCACCTTGCCTTCGGCCGAGCGTTCGATCACGTATTGCAGTTTTTCGCCCGGTTTAAACTTCCAGCGCAGCTCGGATTCGGCCAGGGCACTCGCGCCCACAGCCAACAAGGCCAGCGCGAGGGAGAACAAGCGGAGCGTTCGTACACGGATTTGCATCGACAGGATCCTCGAACAAGAACGGCGATTGTCCTGGGGGGCAACCAGAAGGCGAGCGAGCCCGTGATTCTAACTAGCCGCGGGCCGGCGCTCAAAAGAAAAACGAGCGCGGGGCGATACCATTCAGAAATAGATTTTTGACCCGGCCAATTTCCACAGCCCCTCCAAACATTTACACGTCCACTTGCGGCAACTATGTTAACCGCCTGGCGGCCAGACGCGAACGTTGCCGCCGAAACGTCCCTGATTCCCGCCGCGCTCGTCCTCTCGCTCTTCAAGGACTCAACTCGATGAAGCTGTTTTTTGCCGCCTGGCTCGCTGTGCTGACTGCCCAAGTCTGCTTTGGGGCCGATGAACCGAACTTCAAAGTCGGGTTCGCCCAGCGCGATATCACTCCGCAAGCGCCGATGCCGATGTGGGGCTACGGCGCGCGGCACGACGCCTTGTCGCAGGGCGTGCTGGCGCCCCTGAACGCCAAAGCCATCGTCATCGAAGCCGGCGACCAGCGGCTGGCCATCGTGGGCCTCGATATCGGACGCGGTCCGACCGGACCGATGATGGAAAAGATCCGCAAGGAGGTCTCTGAAAAGGCTGGCGTGGGCACCGTCATGATCAGCGGCAGCCATTCACACCATGGCCCGGTGATCGAGCTCACCGATGCGCCTGGATTTGGCAAGGGCAAGTACGACGACGCCGTTGCCTATAGCAAGCGCCTGCCGGAGCTCCTGATCGAAGCCATTGTCGAAGCGAAGGAAAAGCTCGCTCCCGCGAAGCTGGGAGTCGCCAAGCGCGACCTGGAGCTCAATCGCAACCGGCACACCAAACAGACGGTCAAGCCGACCGATCCCAGCCTGGCCGTCATTCGCTTTGACGGCGCCGACGGAAAACCGATCGCGATCCTGGTCAACTACGCCGCGCATCCTGTGACCTTGCCGACCGAACTATTGAAGTTTTCACCGGACTATCCCGGTGCGCTGCAAAAGCGAGTTGAGTCCGCGCTCAACACTCACTGTGTCTTCATGCAAGGCGCCGCGGGCGATATGAGCCCCAACCGAGGCAACCTGGACACCGACGCCTACGGCCAGGCGCTGGGCGATCACGCGGTTGCGCTCGCGCAATCCATCGAAACCAAGGCGCCCCAGAACCCGGGCATCAAAGCCAAAGTCAACAAATTTCAGTTCACCAGTCGCGTCGATTTCAAGAATCCGCTTTTGGTGACGAGCTTCAATCGGGCCTTTTTTCCCGAGCTGGTCTCAAACTTCGTGGCCGAGTTCAAGGGCGGAATTGAGCCCGAAATGACGACGGTGCTCCTCAATGGCGATTTGGCGCTGGTGGGCGGCTCCGGCGAGTTCTTCTGCAATCACTCGAACCGGCTCAAGCAGCGCGCTTATGTGCCCAACACGCTGTTTTTCGGGTATTGCAATGGGCATAACATGTACTTCCCCACGATCGAAGCGGCGTCCGAGGGCGGCTATGGCGGCGATGCCACCGTGTCCCCAGTTCAGATCGGGGCCGGCGAAGCCATGATGAACCAGGCCCTGGTGAACCTGTACACGATGCTGGGCAAATTCCCGCCGGAGACGGCGAAATAGGACCCGCTACGGCATCGAGTCCCCTCGTCCCGCGGGCGCTCGTGCAACGCTCGAACGGGGGCAGCCGCGAGTGCTTGCGTGGTATGAAGCCCAGTCGTAAGCTGGGCTTCCACGCTTTGGCTTACGACTTCACGCGCGTTGGGAGCCGTCAGATGAAGTGCCATCTATTCTTATCGTTGCTGGTGGCAAGCGGTTTCGCCGCCGCGGGATTGGCCCAGCAAACGGACATCATTGCCCCGGTCGAGTCGCTCGTGGCTGAGGGTATTCCTACGATCCCGGCCGCCCTGGCCGAGCGCGCCCGGGCTTATACCGAATACCGCACGGCCGACCTGTTTGATTGGCATCCCACGCGGCGGGAAATCTTGATTGGAACTCGTTTCGCCGACACCGTGCAGGCCCATCACGTGGCTCAACCGTTGGGCGACCGGCGGCAATTGACGTTTTTTCCGGACCGCGTGGCGGGCGCGTCTTACCATCCTAAAAAGGCCGACTACCTGCTGCTTGGAAAAGACCGCGGCGGAAATGAATTCTTTCAATTCTTTCGCTTCGATCTGGCTGCCGGCAGCGCGACGCTCGTCACCGATGGCGCATCCCGCAACACGTCGCCCGTCTGGTCGAATGGCGGCGACCGCGTCGCTTATGGCTCCACGCGCCGCAATCGCAGCGACGTCGATTTCTATGTGATGGACCCGGCAAACCCGCAGACTGGCAAGCTGCTGGCCGAAAATTCAGGCGGCGGCTGGGCCGTGGCGGATTGGTCGCCGGATGATAAGCAACTCCTCGCATCCGAGACGCTTTCGATCAACGAAGGCTACATCTGGCTGGTCGATGCGGCCAGCGGCCAAAAAACGCCCGTCACGCCCAAAGGCGGTTCGGACAAAATTGCCTACGAGCCGGTCGCGTTTGCCAAGGATGGAAAAGGCATTTACGTCCGCACGGATCGCGATTCCGAGTTCGTGCGTCTGGCGCACATCGATCTGGCGACCAAGCAACATACTTATCTCACGGCCGACATTCCTTGGGACATCGAAACCGCCAAGCTCTCGCGCGACGGTAAGCGCCTCGCGTTCGTGAGCAATGAAAACGGGGTCAGCCGTTTACACCTGTTGGATACCGCCACCAAGAAAGTCAAAGGCTTCTCCTCCTCGCCGGACAGGCCTGAAGCGACGGCGAAGCAAGATCTGCTCACCCTTCCCCGTGGCGTGATCGCCGAAATCCAGTGGCACGACAACAGCCGCGACTTGGGTGTCGTGGTTACCTCGGCTCAAAGTCCGGCCGATGTTTACTCGATCGATGTCGAAACGAACAAGCTCGACCGCTGGACCGCCAGCGAAACTGGCGGCCTCGATCCCGCCCAGTTCGTCGATCCGCAGCTTGTGAGCTGGAAGAGCTTTGACGGAAAAGAGATTACGGGGTTTCTGTACAACCCGCCCTCGAAATTCAAGGGCAAGCGGCCCGTGATCGTCAACATTCATGGTGGACCCGAAGGGCAATCGCGGCCCATTTTTCTGGGCCGCAACAACTTCTATTTGAACGAGCTGGGCGTCGCCATCCTGTTTCCGAACGTGCGCGGTTCTTCGGGTTACGGAAAAAGTTTTCTGCAACTCGACAATGGGTTCCTCCGCGAAGGCACCTATAAGGACATCGGCGCCCTGTTCGATTGGATCAAATCTCGCGACGATTTGGACGCCGACCGCGTCATGGTCACCGGCGGCAGTTATGGTGGGCATATGACTTTGGCGGTCGCCACCCTGTACAACGATCGCATTCGCTGCTCGCTCGACGTGGTGGGGATTTCGAACTTGGTCACCTTCCTGGAGCGCACCGAGGGTTACCGTCGCGATCTGCGCCGCGTCGAATATGGCGACGAACGCGATCCGAAGATGCGGGCTTTCCTGGAACGAATCGCGCCCATCAACCACGCCGCGGAAATCAAGCGGCCGCTGTTCGTGGTGCAAGGCAAAAACGATCCGCGCGTGCCGCTGAGTGAATCGGAACAGATCATCGCCACCGTGCGCAAGGGGAACACGCCGGTGTGGTACCTGATGGCGCAGGACGAGGGGCACGGATTCGCGAAAAAGAAAAACGCCGACTTCCAGTTCTATGCCACCATCGCGTTCATCGAACGATTTTTGTTGGGCGATGCATCAGCAGCCAAATCCGCCAGCACGGCCACCAGGCCACCCGCCACGAACTAGCCACCATCCCTCGGAGATCGACCATGTCTGCCACGGATCGCCGCGATTTTCTGAAGCGCGCCGGACAAGGCGCCGCCGCCACCGCGATTTCCTATGCCGCTGTGGCCCGGGCCGCTGGCGCCAATGACCGCTTGACCGTGGCCGTGATCGGCCCCGGCGGAATGGGCAGCCATCACGTCGAACTGCTTTCGAAGAACAGCCAGGTGAATCTGGCCTACCTGTGCGACGTGGATGAAACGCGTCTGGCAGGCGCCGCCGCGCTGGCCGAGCGCGGCAGCGGCGCGGCGCCAAAGACCGTCAAAGACATGCGTCGCGTGTTCGACGATAAAGCGGTGGACGCGGTTTGGATCGCCACCCCCGACCACTGGCATGGCCCGGCTACGATTCTGGCGTGTGATGCCGGCAAGCACGTGTACGTGGAAAAGCCTTGCGCGCACAACATCCGCGAAGGCCGCTTGATGGTCGAAGCCTCGCGCCGCAACAAGCGCGTGGTGCAAGTCGGCACGCAAAGCCGCAGCACGGCCCACGTCCGCCAGGCCATGGAAAAACTGCGCGGCGGAGCCATCGGCGACGTGCTTGTTTCCAAGGCCTGGAACAGCCAGCGGCGCCGCTCCATCGGCCACGCGCAACCGTCCGATCCGCCTTCCACGCTGGACTACGACCTGTGGACGGGCCCCGTGCCCAAGGTGCCCTATCAGGCGAATATGCTGCCGGGTATTTGGCGCTGGTGGTATCACTTTGGCTGTGGCGACATGGGCAACGACGGCGTGCACGATATCGATCTCGCGCTATGGGGCCTGGGCGTCGACACGCACCCCAGCTCGATCGTGGCGATGGGCGGCAAATACTTCTTCGACGACGACCAGCAGTTCCCCGACACGCAATACGTCGTGTTCGAATATCCGGGCGACGGAAAGGTTGGCCACAAGCGTCAGCTCGTCTTCGAGCAACGCATCTGGTCGCCCTATGTGCAGGAAGGTTTTGAAAACGGGAATGCCTTCTATGGCACCAACGGCATGATGCTTTTGGGCAAGCGGGGCGGATTCAAGATTTTTGGTCCACGCAATAAGCTGATTGAGGAAGTGACGAGCGGCGAGCCCGACCTGGCGGCCCACCATCGCAACTTTATGGATTGCATCCGCAACGGCGGCGAGCCCCATGCCGACATCGCCATCAATCACCGCTCAAGCGCCTTGTGCCACCTGGGCAATATCGCCACGCGCGTGCAAACGGCACTCGAATTCGACCCGCAGGCGGAGCGAATCACGAACAATCCCGATGCCGCGGCACTCGTGCGACGGGCTTATCGCGAAGGGCACTGGGCCGTCCCGCGCGACGCCTGATCGGGGCAAGTACAATGGGATGCGGTCCGTTTTGAACAAGGGGACGGGAGTCTTTTTCGCTGATTTTAGTTCAGGTGATGCATGCGGTTGTTTCGAGTAAAGGGCATTGCGGTCGTTCTGTCGGCGTTTGGTCTTGCATGGCTTCTGGCCGTTCGCCCGGCCTGTGCCGCCGGCCCCGCCGAATACGTGATTCATGTCAGCGTCGATGGTCTGGGCTCCGTGTATTTGCAGGAGCTGATCGATCACCATCAGCTCCCTACTTTCGCGCGATTTCAAGCTGAGGGAGCCTGGACAAACAACGCGCGGACGGATTTTGATTACACGATCACGTTGCCAAATCACACCTCGATGGTGACCGGCCGCCCCGTCAAAGACCGTGCCGCCAGTCCCGCGGCAGTGGCGGGCCACGGTTGGGTGATCAACACCGATCCCGGCGAGAAGACCCTGCACAGCAACCGGCACGCGTACGTGCCAAGTGCCTTTGACGTTGCCCACGACAACGGACTGCGCACCTGCATGATGGCGTCCAAAAGCAAGTTCTCGCTCTACGACCAGTCGTACGATGCGCGAAATGGCGCGCCCGACACGGTCGGCCCGGACAACGGCCGTGACAAGATGGACATCTATGTGAAGACGAAGTCGGACGAACTCACCGATCGCTTTTTGACCGAAATGAAGAGCCAGCCCTTTCAGTACAGCTTTTTGCACTTCCACGACGCCGACACGGCCGGTCACTCAAAGGGCTGGGGCACTCCGGAATACCAGGCCGCCGTCAAAAAAGTGGATGGCCTGTTGGGCCGTATCGTCGACCTGGTTACCTCCGATGAACGTCTGAGAGGCAAGACGACCCTGATCATCTCCGCCGACCATGGCGGCACCGGGCTTAATCACGGCGTCAGCGCCGATCCACTCAACTACACGATTCCGTTTTACGTTTGGGGGGCCGGCGTCGCGCACGCCGACGATCTGTACGCGCTCAATACCTCCTCGCGCGTGAATCCCGGAAACGAGCGTCCGGATTATTCCGATCCGCACAAACAGCCAATTCGCAACGGCGACGGCGGCAACCTCGCGCTTTCGCTATTGGGCCTGGGCGCGATTCCCGAGTCGTCGATCAACGCCGCCCAAGACCTGCACGTGCGCTGAAACCCGCCCCAGCCCTCCATCCGCCCTCCACAGATTCAACCCTGATGAGTATCCGCGTTCGATTCCTCGCGCCTGTGCTGGTTGTGTTGCTGGCGTGCCTGCCAAACCTCTCGTCCGCGCAGCAGGTTTCTTATTTCCGCTCGGATCGTGGACTTGCAGAAGAGGCCACGCATTCGATTCCGACAACGCTCGACGATGCGCACCTGGTTTGGAAGCAGCCGTTGCCGTCGGGCCACTCGTCGCCCATCCTCGCCGGGCAGCGCATCTTGCTTACCGGCCACGATGGCAATCAACTTTCAACGCTGTGCCTGGATAACTCAAGCGGCCGCATTCTGTGGCGGCAATCGATCGAAGTCGACGAGCTCGAAAAGGTGCACACTGAAGGAAGCGCTGCCGCGGCCAGCATCGCCACGGATGGCCAGCGAGTGGTTTCGTTCTTTGGAAGCTTTGGGTTGTTGTGCTACGACGTCGACGGCAAACCGTTGTGGTCCAAGAAGCTGGGTCCCTATCGCGACGAGTTTGGATCGGCCAGCTCGCCCATTCTGTTCGGTGGCAAAGTGTTTCTGAACGAGGACCATGATCTCGACAGCCACCTATTGGCCGTCCGAGAGACCGATGGCGAGACGGTCTGGCAATCCCCGCGCGAGGGATTCACGCGCAGTTATGCCACGCCCGTCATCTGGTCGTTCGCTGGCAAGTCACAGCTAATCATGGCCGGCGCGCTCGAGCTTGTTGCGTATGATCCTTCGACTGGCCGCCCGTTGTGGCGTCTCGAGGGCTTTGCCCGCATCGTCAATACCACGCCCGTTGCCTCGGACGGGCTGTTGTACGTGTGCACGTGGTCTCCTGGAGGAGACAGCGATGCGCGCATCGCGATGGAGTCGTGGCCCGTCGCGCTCACGCAATGGGACGCCAACCACAACGGCAAGCTGGAGAGCGACGAGTTGCCGGCCGGCGAAGTGCGCTCGCGCTTCTTCCGGATTGATCTCGACAGCGACCAGGCTCTCAACGAAGTCGAATGGGGCAAGTACGCGCGGTTGTTTGAGCTGGCGCAAAATACCTTCGTGGCGCTAGCGCCGGATGAACAGGGCGGTCCGCCACGCATCGTTTGGCAATACAAGCGAGGGCTGCCGTATGTGGCCAGCCCACTCATCTATCGCGGCAAAGCTTTCCTGGCCAAGGATGGTGGGATCGTCACGATCCTGGACGCGAAAACAGGAAAGCTCCTGAAGCAAGTCCGCGCGGGCGGCGCCGGCAATTACTATGCATCACCGGTCGCCGCCGCCGGCAAAGTCCTGGTCGCCAGCGGCCCGGGCGTGCTCACGATCCTGGACGCGGACAGTGGCGAGGTCATCGAATCGCACGACTTCGGCGAGCGCATTGCCGCCACGCCCGCGGTTGCCGATGGCCGCTTGTACATCCGCACCGAACGTGCCCTGTACTGTTTCGGGAATTAAACGAACCCATGCCGCCTGATGACGAGACTCTGTCGAGAGCGCTCGCCCACCATCAGGCCGGCCGGCTAGCCGAGGCCGAACAGCTCTATCGGGCAATTCTCGCGGTGGACTCCAACCATGCCGGGGCCCTGCACCTGTTGGGTGTGCTCGCCATGCAGTCGGGTCGCGCGTCCGATGCCGCCGGGCTCATTCGCCAGGCCATCGCGCGCAATCCCCGGGAGAGCGTTTTTCACTCGAACTTGGGCGAAGCTTGTCGCGCACTCGGCCAAATCGAAGACGCCATCGCCTGCTTTCGCCGCTCGCTCGAGCTCGAACCAAACTTCCCGGCTGCCCATAACAATTTGGCACTTGCCTTGACCGTCTCTGGCCAACTGGGCGAAGCCCGCGAACACTTCGAAACAGCGATCGCGCTCGACCCGAACTACATTGAGCCGCACTACAACCTGGCGCGCGTGCTATTGCTCGAAGGCGACTATCAGCGCGGCTGGGCGGAGTTCGCCTGGCGCGAAAGGATGCGCGGCCATCCCAGCCAGCGGTTTGGGTTGCCAGCCTGGACAGGCTCGGCCGAGGAGCATCGCCGGGTGTTGTTGTACGCCGAACAGGGTCTGGGCGACACGATTCAATTCGTTCGCTACGTGCCGCTGGTGCAGGCGCGCGTGCGGAATGTCACCGTCGCGGTTCAGCCGGGGCTTGTGCCATTGCTGACAGCCTCCGGCTACGAGGTTGTCGGGATGAACGAACCGCTAGCGGCCGCGGATCTACAGGGCTCACTGGCGAGTTTGCCGGCGCTCACGAGCGAGTCCGGCGAGCCCTATGCGCCGCAATCGCCCTATCTCAAGCCTGAGCCAGCGCGAGTGGAGAAATGGCGTGACCGACTCCAAGCGACCAAGGGCTTGCGAATTGGCATAGCCTGGCAAGGCAACCCGGCCTTCTACTCCGACCGATTTCGCTCGATCCCGCTGGTTGCCTTTGAGCCGCTCGCGCGCGTGCCTGGCGCGAATCTTTTCAGTTTGCAGAAGGACGTCGGAGTCGAACAAATCAGGCAGTTGGGCGGCCGATTCCCCGTGCTGGATTTGGGCGAAGAGCTCGATCGCGACGCGCCCTTCCTTGACACCGCGGCGATTCTCGCCTCGCTCGACCTGGTAATCACTTCGGATACGTCCATCGCTCATCTCGCCGGAGCGCTGGGTGCCCGCACCTGGCTGGCCACGTCGTTCGCGCCGGACTGGCGCTGGCTGCTTGCGCGGGAGGACAGCCCGTGGTATTCGTCTTTGCGGTCATTTCGACAGAGCCGGCTGGGCGATTGGTCGGACGTGTTTGAGCGAATGGCAGCCGCGCTAGCGCTGGAAACGCGCTAAGGCGAACCTCGCGATCCTTCCATTGGTCCTTTCGTAACCGGCTTGATCCGTGCCGCGGCGCCTCCGGCTCGCCAGCCACAAGTCGCGCGACCGAAACGCCGCAGCATGGTTCAGCAAAGCGGTTTGCGATATACTGTCCGGCCCATCGCCGCTATCGCGATCATGCTCGGCCTGGTCGTCCACCACGTTTATCCTGAGAGTTAACACGAGCGGTTTTCGCCCATGATTCGAGCTGCCATCATCGGCGCAACCGGCTACACGGCCTTGGAGCTGATCAAAATCCTGCTGCGCCATCCGGGCGTCGAGATTACGACGTTGACCAGCCGCAGCGAAGGCAGCCCGCACGTTGGTTCGGTACATCCCCAGCTCGCCGGCCGAGTGGACCTGTCGATGGCCGATATCGGGCCGGTCGAGATCGCGTCGCGGGCCGACGTGGCGTTTAGCTGCTTGCCGCATGGTGTCACGGCGACGCTTGTGCCCAAGCTGCTAGAGACGGGCATGCGCGTCATCGATCTCAGCGCGGATTACCGGCTCGATCATCCGGACGTCTATGCGCAATGGTACGGCCAGAAGCACGCCGACCCCGCGCGGTTGGGCCAGGTGGTGTATGGGCTGCCGGAGCTATTTCGAGAGCGAATCCGCGACGCGCAGCTCGTGGCCAATCCAGGGTGCTATCCGACGTCGGCTATCTTGCCGCTGGCTCCGCTCGTGAAAGCCGGCCTCATCGCGCCGCATGACATCATCGTGGACGCGAAGAGCGGCGTGTCGGGGGCTGGCCGCTCGCCCAAGCTCACCACGCATTTCCCGGAGTGCAATGAGAGTATTTCCGCCTACAACGTTGGGCGTCATCGGCACACGCCCGAGATCGAGCAGATCTTAAGCAAGGTGTCTGACAACAAGGTTGAAGTGATCTTCACGCCGCACCTCGTGCCGATGGATCGCGGCATTCTAGCCACCTGCTACAGCCAGCCACTCACCGAGCTGGGTGAAGAGCAGGCCATCGACACCATCCGCGAGTTTTACAAGCGCGAACCATTCGTGCGCGTCGTCAATCATCTACCCGGCACGAAAGATACCACCGGCACCAATTTCTGCGACATCACGGCCCGCGTGGTGCGCGGGCGGCTGATCACGATCAGTTGCCTGGATAACTTGATCAAGGGCGCGTCTGGCGCGGCCGTGCAGAACTTCAACCTGATGCACGGGTTCGCCGAAACGACCGCTCTGTGATTCAACACGTCCGAACTCCGGTCGCGCCACACAACCAATTGCCCACGTTTTCACGTCACGGAATCGCAATAACGATGAGCATTCTCGTACCCAAAGGCTTCCAGGTTGCCGGCGTCTATTCGGGCGTGAAACGAAACGCCGCGAAGCTGGACTTGTCGCTGGTCGTTTCCGACCATGCGGCGGTCGCGGCGGGCGTCTATACGCAAAACAAAGTTTTTGCCGCCCCGGTCGCGCTCAATCGCGCGCGAACCCCCTCGGAAAAAATCCGCGCGGTTGTCATCAATTCCGGCAATGCCAACGCCTGTACGGGAGAGCGCGGACTGGCGGACGCGCGAGAGATGGCGCGGTTGGCCGCGGAAGCGTGTGGCGCGCGGGAAGACCAGGCGCTGGTCTTATCGACGGGAGTGATCGGCGTATTCCTGCCCATGGACAAGATCGCCGCCGGCATCAAAGCCGCCGCCGCCGAGCTCGCCAGTTCCGAAGACGCGTTGCTAAGCGCGGCACGCGGCATCCTGACCACCGACACGATCCACAAATTGGCGGGACAGCGACTGGAGCTTGCCGGCCGTTCCATTCAAATCACCGGGATTGCCAAGGGCGCCGCGATGATTGGCCCCAATATGGCCACGATGCTGGGCCTGGTTTTGACCGATGCCGCGCTCGAGGCTGCCGACGCGCAGGCGATGTTGCGCGAAGCCGCCGATCAGACGTTCAACTGTATCAGTGTCGATGGGCACATGAGCACGAATGACACCGTGCTGCTGGTGGCGAATGGCGCCGCAGGCGGCCCGCCGCTCAAGGGCGCTGAGCTGGCCAAATTCAAGGCGGCCCTGCTCGAGACCTGTGAAACGCTCGCCCGTGCGATTCCAGCCGATGGCGAAGGCGCCACGCATCTCATTACCCTGGAAATAACGGGCTGCGCGAGTCGAGAAGCAGCTCGCCAGATTGCGCGGACGGTTGCCGATAGCCCGCTGGTGAAGACCGCGATCGCGGGCGGCGATCCGAACTGGGGCCGCATCGTGTCGGCGGCCGGTTATGCCGGCGTCGAATTCGATCCCGGCAAGGTCGCGCTATCGATCAACGGCTTTCAACTGTATGAGCACGGATCGCCCGTCAGCTTCGACGAAGCCAAGGTTTCCGCGTCGATTCAGGGCAACCGCGATACGCACGTCGTGCTCTCGTTTGGCGAAGGCAGCGCCAGCACGCGCTTCTGGACGACGGATCTCACGGCCGAGTACATCCGCTTGAATGCGGACTACCGTACTTGAAGCGAGCGCCCGCCTTAGCGCGTACGTCTACGAGCCGCCAACAATCCCACCGCGCCAAGCGCGGTCAATACGAGCGTGCTCGGCTCGGGGATATTCGTAGAGGGAGCGAAGCTCCCCACGGAGGCGACGCTGCCATCGATCACCGAGGCAAACGTCGGCTGATAAGCCAACGCGTCCGTCTGCAGGACCAAAAGCGCACTCGTCATGCCCGCGTGCAGCGGACCGTTGCCGAGGTGGCCAGGCAGCGTGAGAAAGCTGAAACCCATCACATTACCAGGTGCATCCCGATCGACCAGCGTAGCCGCCAGGCCGGCCGCAGGCGTTTGATAGCTCGCGTCGACTAGAAAACCGGCATAGTCATTGATCGTAAGGCGATCGATGTCGCCGGCAGGAGTTCCAACTGCGCTGTTGCTGAGTAAATACGTAAAAGTCAGGCCGCCGTACGGATTGTTCGTGTCGCCGGCAATCACCGCACTGGTCAAGGTGCCATGGAAGGTTGCGGATGAGAACGGAACCGGAATTCCAGTCCCCGCAAGAATTGACCCACCCACCGGACCTACGCCCGTGGGGAGGAAATCAGAGTCAATGGGATTCACCGTAATCGGGGTAGCCAGCGCCGAAGAGCAAATGAGCAGGGCGAGGCTAAAAAGCGAGGCAACGCGTGCTGGTTTGACCAGCGCGCGGGGTGTAAATGACCCCATTAGTTGTTCCTATTCAGAGATGTGACTCAAGGTGTATATGCATACTAATTGGAGCTTGTCGGGGCGTCAACGCCTGCCGAAATTTGCCCGCCCCTTGGGCTCCCCATCGTGCCGCAAAGAGTGTTTATCTGTACACTACCGGCATGAATAGCCGCCACCTTGCCAAGGCACAACTGGAGATGCTCTTCGAGCGGCTGGCGCCTGGCACGCACTACCTCGCTAAGTTAAAAGGTCGCATGTTTGCCGAGGGGTTTCCGCCCGACGACGAATTGTTCGAATTGGTCAGGAACGCTCACGAGGCAGCGCATGCTCTCTCGATCCGCGTGCACTATCTGGCCTGCGGGACGGGCCAGCCCTCTCGCGAACGCCCCAAGTGAACTTAGAAATGGCCTTCAAGGATTACTTCTCTTCGCAGGCCAGCGGCTACACGCGGTTTCGCCCGCGATATCCGCGTGAACTATTTGCATTCGTTGCCGGCACGGCCGAGCGCCGCGTGCACGCGTGGGACTGCGGCACCGGAAATGGCCAGGCCGCCGCCGCTTTGGCCGAGTGGTTCGAGCGCGTTACAGCCACCGACGCCAGCCAATCTCAGCTTTCCCACGCCGAAGCCCATCCGCGGGTCACTTATGTCCTCGCCCGAGCCGAGCACTGTCCGCTCGAGCCGCGCAGCGTCGATCTGGTCACCGTCGCGCAAGCGCTGCACTGGTTTGACCTGCCGGCGTTCTATTCCGAGGTGCGCCGTGTTTCGCGGCCAGGGGGCGTGCTGGCCGCCTGGTGCTATGGGTTGGCAACCATCGAAACGGCGATCGATCGCGTGGTGTACCACCTCTACGAGGATATTGTGGGGGCCTACTGGCCGCCCGAGCGACACGTCATCGAGCTCAAGTACGCCACGGTTGAGTTTCCATTCGTCGAGTTTGCGGCGCCTGAGTTTGCGATCGTCCAGGATTGGACCTGCGACGACTTACTCGGTTATCTGAATACGTGGTCGTCGGTGGAGCAGTACAAACAACAGAATCGCGTCGACCCCGTCGCGCTAATCGCGCCTGAACTGCGTCGCGCGTGGGGATCCCAAGAGCGGCGGGCGATCCATTGGCCCATCTATATGCGCATTGGCCATGTCGAGTGACGCCGCCGGGCTCACGGCAGTGGGCTTGGGTAAGGCAATGTGTCGGCCGCCAGCCGGCTGCTATGATTCGAGCTGGGTCGGACTAGTGATGTTGGTGTTCCCGTCTGGCAGCCAATGGTAACGATCGACGAAGCGCTCGCGATGGCGGTCAGCCATCACCAAGCTGGCCAATTTGCCGAGGCCGAGCGACTATATCGCCAAGTTCTGTCCGTCTCGCCAAATCATCCGCATGCATTGCACTTGTTGGGTATGCTCGCCCTCGGAGCGAGGCAGTTTCCGGCGGCAGTCGAGCTCATCCAAAAAGCCATCCAGGTCGACCGCACGCAGGCCGCGTTCCACGCGAACTTGGGTGAAGCCTACCGGCAGCTCGGCGCGCTCGATGAGGCGGCGGCCAGCTTTCGCGCGGCGCTAGCGATCGACGCGAGCCTGGGTAGTACCCATGCGCAGCTCGGTCGAGTGCTCGCCGCGCAAGGAGCCGTGGATGCCGCTCTCGCCGAATTCCGCGAGAGTTTGCGGCTGCGGCCGGACGATTCGTACACGCGGCGGCAATTGGGTGACTTGCTGTGCGATGCCGGACAACTTGCAGAGGCCGAGATCTGCTTTCGCCGTGTCACCCGCGAGCAGCCCGAATCCGCCGACGTCGCGATGCGACTGGCCGACGTCCTGCAATCACAACACAAGCTGGTTGAATCGATCGAACACTACGAGCGTGCGATCGCGCTCGATGCAAAGCTTGCCAATGCGCACAACAACCTGGGCCTGGCGCTAAGCGCGCAGGGGGAGGGTGAGCGCGCGATCGAAGCCTTCCGTCGGGCCATTTCGATCGAGCCCCGCCATACGGCCGCGCTCACGAACCTGGGCCTCAATTATGACCTCACGGACCATCCCAAAGAGGCCGAGCAAACGTACCTGCTTGCCTGCGACACCGATCCTGCGGCGGTTGCGCCTCGCTATAACCTGGGCGTGTTGCTGGCGCGAATCGGTGAGCCGGATCGAGCTTTGCGCGCATTAGACGAGGTGCTCCGCTTGGACCCCAAACACGCCGCCGCGCACATGGCCCTGAGCCAGCTTTACCAGGCCCAGGAGGAGTTTGCCAAGGCGATCGAATCTTGCCATCGCGCCGTCGAGCTCGAGCCGCAAAACGCGCAAGCGCTCAATAACCTGGGCGCGGCTCTCAGCGATCGGGGCAAGCGAGACGAGGCGATTGCCTGCTTCGATCGCGCGCTCGCGCTTGATCCTCAGCTAGCGCTCGCACATGGCAATCGGGCTGTCTCGCTGCAAAGCCTGGGACGCCTCGACGAAGCCATCGCGGAGCATCGCCGTGCCGTGGAGCTTGACCCCACGAGCTCAGGCCTGCACAGCAATCTGTTGTATGCCCTGCATTACTCTCTCCAATACGACGGCCCGGCAATTTTCAACGAACACCTGGCCTGGGCCAAGCGGCACGCCGAACCGTTGACGGCCGCGGCCAGCCCGCACGACAACGAGCGTTCCACCGCGCGGCGATTGCGGGTCGGCTACGTTTCGCCGCACTTCATGTCACACGCGGTCGATTTTTTCGTGCAGCCGATCCTTGAGCATCACGATCGCGAGCGGATCGAGCTGTATTGCTACTCCGACGTAGGCCGCGGTGATGCCATCACCCAACAGCTCCGCGGCGTGGTGCCCAATTGGAGAGACACCGCCCAGCTCGCAAATGCCCGGCTCGCCGAGTTGGTTCGCCAAGATAAGATCGACATTCTGGTCGACCTCACCGGTCATATTTCGGGCGGAAAGCGGATGTTGCTGTTCGCCGAGCGGCCCGCGCCCGTGCAGGTCACTTATATCGGCTATCAGAACACGACCGGCATGACGGCCATGAACTATCGGCTGACAGATGCGTATTCGGATCCGCCGGGCCAAACCGACCCGTTCTACACCGAGCGCCTGGTGCGCCTACCCCAGACTTTCTTTTGCTATCAACCGTCGGCGGATGCACCCGCGATCGTCGAATCTCCCCTCGATACGAATGGCCAGGTGACTTTCGGTTCGTTCAATAACTTCAGCAAAGTGACGGACGAAGTGCTGGCCGCCTGGGCAAAAATCTTGAAGCAAACGCCCAAATCGCGGCTCGTGATTCTGGCCGACATGGCGCCGTCTCTCAGGAAGCGGTTGGGCGACAGCTTCGCCGGCGCAGGGATATCGGCCGAACGGCTCGAGCTGGTTGACCGCGTGCCGCGCGAGCGTTATTTGCAACTTATCAATCGCGTCGACATCGCGCTCGATCCGTTTCCCTTTAACGGTCACACGACCACTTGCGATTGCTTGTGGCAAGGAGTGCCCGTCGTCACGCTCTCGGGCGATCGATACGTTTCGCGTTTCGGCGGAAGTGGGCTAATAACCCTTGGACTGCATGCGCTTGTGACCGATTCGCCGGCGGACTACATCGCGTGTGCCCAGCAATTGGCCCAAGACCCAGACCGCCTGCGCCAGCTCCGCCGTGAGCTCCGCCAACGAATGTCCGCTTCACCGCTCTTGGATTTCAAGGGCTTCACGCGCAATTTGGAAGCCGAATACGATCGGATGTGGGCCGCCTGGGTGGCCGAAAACTAAGCACGAGGCCCAGGGGTAGCCATGCCGGAAGCGGCCGCTCAGCTTTCGCCGCCGACCAGCTCCTGCAGCTCACACCAGCGTTCCTCGATCGGAACCAGCTCCTTCACGACGGCAGTCAATTGCTCGTGCACCCGCATGGCTTCCGCCGGATCGGTGGCTTCGAGCAATTCGGCATTCAAGCGCCGCTTGCGCTCGTCCAACCGGGCAATGTTCCGCTCGATCGCTGTTAATTCCTTGCGCAGCTCGCGCTGTTCGCGGACGCGCTCCTTGCGATCGGTCGCGACAATCGCCGGACGCGATTTGACTTGGGCGGCCTGCTGCTCGCGCTCGCCTTCTTCGATTTCTTTGTTAACGGCGTACAAATAGGAGTCATAATCGCCACGATAGTTCACCACGCGCCCGCCGCGCACCTCCACGATGGCCGTAGCCACTCGTTTCATGAAGTGCCGGTCGTGACTCGTGAACAACACCGTGCCGCGATAATCGATCAAGGCTTCGGCCAGGGCATCAACGGTCTCGACATCCAGGTGGTTTCCAGGTTCATCGAGGATCAGCACATTGTGTTGGCTGAGCAGCAATCCAGCCAGGCACAAGCGCGCTCGCTCGCCACCGCTGAGCACCGAGATCGGTTTCTGCACGTGCTCTCCGCGAAATAGAAAACTGCCCGCCAGGTCCAAAACGGCTTGCGATTTGGTGCCCGGCGCAGCCTGGTACTCCAGATACTCGAGCACCGTTTTCTTTTCGGGTAGACTCGTGTAGACGTGTTGGGCATATACACCCAGATCGCACCCATACCCCCAGCGGACTTCTCCCGCCAGCGGCTGCAGCGAATTGACGACCGTTCGCAGGAAAGTCGTCTTACCCTGTCCATTGTCACCCACAATGGCCACGCGCATTCCATGCTCGATTTCGACGTGGATGTCGCTGGCGACTTCGTGCTCAGGATAGCCGATCGCCAATTCGCGACAGCGGAGGGCCGGGCCTTTGCGCGGCTCGACCATGGGCGCGCGAATGCGCACCAACGGCTCCGGCGAGGCGAGCTCGATCATCTCCAGCTTCTCGAGCTGCTTCCCTTTCGAGCGGGCCCGAGACGCCGTGCTCGCGCGAGCGCGGTTCTTGTCGATAAACGTTTCGAGCTGTCTTCGCTTGGCAAGGATGGCAGCGCTCGCGCGCTCGTCGTGCTCGCGGCGTTCTCGCTGATGCTCCAAAAATGCGTCCACGCGGCCGGGGAACAGCGTCAATTGCCCGCGCGAGAGCTCCAGCGTTTGCGTGCACGTGGCGTTTAAGAAGGCACGATCGTGCGAGACGATCAGACAGGCCTCGCGAAAGTCGCGCAAAAAGTGCTCGAGGAGGATCTGGGTTCGCAAATCGAGAAAGTTCGTCGGCTCATCCAGCAAGAGCAGGTTAGGATCGCCCAACAGCAAGCCCGCCAGCTTGACGCGGGTCTGCCACCCGCCGGACAGCTTTTGGATCGGTCCATCGAGGTAAGGCCCCTTGAGCTCGAATCGTCCCGCGACCTCGCCACAACGCCAGTCAGGCTGGCCGCTGTCGCGCATCAAGAACTCGAGCACCGTCTCGCCGGGCAAAAAGGGAT
>DATJEN010000104.1:0-3488 GCA_035496575.1 Pirellulales bacterium | reverse complement strand
AACCTGATTGCATCTTTGCCCAGTTGTTCGGCGCCATGACCCCGGAGACGTCGTCGAGGACGTAGGCGTGACCGATCTGCTTCAAGAGCTGGATGGGGCCGGGGGTCGTCGTGATGCAAACCTGGGGCTTCTTGCCGGTGCGCAGGCCAAACTGCAGGTGCGGCCCGGGGTCAGCGGTGTCGACCCGCAGATATTGGCCCTAATCCATTCCACGCCGGTCCGTGTCTTGCCGAACCGCAGCCGGCGCGAATGACCCAGTTCGACCAATCGCCGGCCGGGGCGAGCTGGTGAGGGCGCCCCAAAAACTTCCAGGCGAAGGTGCACCGCTATACGCAGCCGTTCCGCCCCGGCCCGGGAAATCTCTGCGCCTGAGGGAATGCGTGGTGGCGGACGCAGTCGTGGTCGAACCTGTCTCCGAAGGCCGTTTCCCTGCGAACAGGGAAAAGAACAGGGATCGTCCCGCAAAATGGCGGCCGAAGGCCATTTGGGCTCGCTAAATTAGTAGCAGCTACCGTAATTTACGGCCGCATTCCCTAATCGACAGAACAGGGACGTTTTCGGCAGCTAACAGGCAACGCAATTTCGCGATCTGGGATCGGACCTGCGCCCCCAGCTTACATGGTGCGCGCTCCGCGTCAGGCGTCCACTGGGCTGCCCCACGTCCGCTCGGGCTCGAAAACCGGAACAAATCGACCTAGCCAGCTTCAGTCCGGATAGGGCCTCAAGCCGAGAAGGGACGCGAAGACGAACGCCCTTATTGGCCACAAGCGGACGGTCGCATCACCCTGCTCTCGCCGGTCTCCTCATGCTGCGGCCGAGCGCGATGCCGGCACCGACACGCTGGCTACGACGCGAGCGGACATGGTCGAGCATGTCTGGCGCGCTCGTCTTGACGATAGCCGTGCTGGAAGGCACCGGTGCCGCGAAGGAGGGCACGGCGTCGGATATGACCATCGCGCCGGCGATACCGATCACGATGGCTCGCTTCACCAACTGGGTCTTGTTCATAGCAATCTCATTGTCAGGGCAGAGAATTGTTCAGTATAGGCCCAGAGAGAGATAGGACCTTTAATCCCGGAGTCCTGCTCGGTTCGCGCTTCGGAGCGGGGATCAAACAGCTGCATTGGAAAGGGCTAGGATTTACCCGACCTTTGTCTCGACCAAATGGCCATCCGGCGGGCCACCGATTTCGGTGCCTGCGCGTTGCGCTCGCGGCAGGTAAATCGTGACGGTTGTTCCCTTGCGGAGCTCACTCTCAATCACCGCGCTACCGCCGCATTGTCTGGCGAACCCATAAACGCTGGCAAGACCGAGCCCCGTGCCCTTGCCTGGCCCTTTGGTCGTGAACAAGGGCTCGAAGGCGAGGGCGAGTGTTTCGGCCGGCATGCCCGACCCCGTGTCGGAGACGGCGATGGCCACGTAGTCGCCGGAGAGATTGTCGATTTCGCCGTGCAGTGTGGTATTCTTCGTCGATATTCGCACTGTGCCTCGCGCGGTCATGGCGTCTCGCGCATTGACGACCAGGTTGAGCATCGCCATCCCCAATTGGCTCGGGTCGCCGCGCGCCGGCCAAGCCTCCGGCGCAGGGTTGAAGACCAGCTTGCCCGTTGTCTCCAGCGCCTCTTTCAGCAATTCTTCCATGGTCCAGATCGACTGATTGACGTCGATCGTCGTCATTGCCAACGGCTCTCGGCGTGCGAAGGCCATAAGGGATCGGACGAGCTTCTCGCCTCGTTTGGCGCCAGCCAAGGCACTTTTGATACGCGATCGTGATCGGGGATCATCGATCCCTTTTTCGAGCATCTCCAGGTTTCCAAGGATCGGAGTGAGTAGATTTCCGAAATCGTGGGCGATGGTGGCGGCCATCTGCCCAAGTGCTTCCAGCTTCTGTGATTGCCTGAGCGAGTCCTCCATTTGCGCTCTTTGGAGCGCCGCCTGGTCGCGCTCACGCTCGCGCTGTCCGATCAATTGGGAAGCCCTTGCCAGAGCTTGGCCTAGTTCGTTCACTTCCCGAATTTCGACCGTCGGTACATCAATCTTCTCGGACGACCCAAGCGCCAGCGCCGGGGTTTCCATCGCCTGGATCGAACGACCGATTCGCCAGCTGATACTTCCCGCCAGCACCGCGCCGAGTAACAGCACGAGGACCGTGGCTGCAATGTCGATCGTCAGTTGCCGCTGCAGCCCGGTCGTAAAGACGTTCTTTGGAACGCCGAATGCGATCATCCAGCCCGTGACCGACGACCGGTGGAATCCGCCGATGACTGCGACGCCTTCGAGCGTTGGGGTCTCGTATATGCCCTCCTGCGCCGTCAACGTCTGGCGCCGGAATTCAGCCGTTCCCTTCTTGCCGATGAACAGCTCGGGTGTCTTGGTCCGTGCAACGATTGTTCCGCCGCTGTCCAGGATCGCCACGATCCAGCCCTCCGGGATCTTCTGCCGCTCCAAGATTCCGGCAACATGTGCCGGAAGAAGACCCATCACGAGCGCATATGCGACCTTCCCATTCCGGACTACGGGCACACCGACGGCAACTTGAGGTTGTTTCGAGGTGGCTCCGATATAAAAATCGGAAATCGCAGGTCGGGCGGACTCGAATACGGTGCGGACCAAGTCCGGAATCCCGGTTTTGGGCAACGGCTGACCGTAGGGTACGAGCGTGCTCATCACGAGTTGTCCGGCCGCGTCCACTAGGACGATTCCATTGCCCGGTAGCCCCGGCAGCACCTCACGCGCCGCCTCACGGAAGTCTGCGAAATTGTCAGAGCGGAGGTAGGGCGATGTGGCAAGCACGCGTAAGCCTGACTGGGCGCCCAACAGGTCGGCGTCCACCGCCTGCATCAGCGCGCGTGTCGTGGCCAGGATATCCCGTTCAGCATTGGCGCGTGCCGTCGCATAGGAATCGACAATTAGATAGCTGGCAACCAGCATCGCCGGAACGGTGCACGCGACGACCAGCAACCCCAACCAGAATCGAATGGGTCGGCCACGGCGTCCGTCAGGAAGTACGCACGTCGGCATGTCTTTATCTGTAGTCGCCGATAGGGGCTTGGATACAGCGCCACGAGCAAGCCTGCATGCCGAGCCCTGGATCTACTTTGATTTGGGTCAAGTTGACTTAGATGAGAACCCTCGCCCATCGGATTTTTCTGACCGGCCATGATGAGTTCTGCCAGATTGGGGTGCGCAGCCATTCCGGCATTTCAAATAGGCGAAGGCGTTTACGGATCAGGGATCAAATTGACGCCTGCAGCTTGATTAGGCCATTCGCCTCGACCCCAGTTGGCTGCCCACCTGTCCACGGGAGCTCCAATTCGAGTCGGCCGGCACAGCCGGTTTTGAGTCAGTTTCGACCCAGAGGAGACAGCGCCACTGACGCGAGACTAAGAAGCGAAGATCAACTCCTTCGCGCATCACCCGTGTTTATCGGGCCCATGTTTTGGCTGCACTGACCAGGTCGCTGGCTCGTCGTCTTTGTCTGCTTCGGC
>DATJEN010000103.1:0-11308 GCA_035496575.1 Pirellulales bacterium | reverse complement strand
CGGTTTGACCGGCGCCGACATTCGCAACCTGGTGAACGAAGCGGCACTGTGGGCCACGCGCAAGGGCAAAGACAAGGTCGACATGGACGATTTCGAGCACGCCCGCGATCGCGTGCTGATGGGTCCCAAGCGTGAAGAGGTGCTCAGCGGAAAGGAAAAGCGGCTGACCGCGATTCACGAGTCGGGCCACGCTCTGCTGGCTTGGATCGTGCCTGGTGCGGACCGCGTTCACAAGGTGACGATCATTCCGCGCGGGCGGTCGCTGGGCGTGACCCAACTCCTGCCGGAAGAGGACCGCTTGAATATCAGCGAGTCGGAGCTGCACGGCCGGTTGTGCTTCATGCTGGGCGGCCGGGCGGCCGAAAAGCTGGTCTTCGATGAATACAGCGCCGGCGCGGAGAACGACTTGATGCAAGCCACGCGGCTGGCCCGCCGCATGGTAACCGCCTGGGGCATGAGCGAGCGGCTCGGGCCCGTTGCTTATCGAACGAGCGAAGAACATCCTTTCCTGGGCAAAGAAATTTACGAACAGCGCGAGTTCAGCGAGCATAGCGCCCAGCTCATCGACGAGGAAGTGGCCCGCATTCTGCATGCGGCAGCCGATCAGGCCAGCCGTCTGCTCACCGGGCAACGCGAGCAGTTGGAAAGGTTGGCAGCGGCACTTGAAGAGCAAGAAGTGCTGGACGGACAAGAGATCGAAAGATTGCTCGGCCCATCGATCAACAAGCGCGCGGCGTCCAATGGCCAGGCCATCGATATCGGCCCGGCAACCGACAGCGACATCAAGCCGGTCGAGTCGGCCGATGCTTAACGCCTGGGCGCCCAATTCTTTTTTCATGCAATGACGCGATAGTCTCCGGAGACAAGGCTCATGGCCAAACGCCTGGCACACATGGTGTACTTCTCGCTCAAGGACGGCTCGCCTGCGGGCGTGGCGCGGCAACTGGCCGCCTGCCGAAAGTTCTTGACCGATCACGAGGGGGTCGAGTTGTTCGCGCTTGGCACGCGGGTGCCGGACCTGGCGCGTGAAGTCAACGACCGCGAGTTTCACGTCGGCCTGCACATGGTGTTCGAGAGCCGCGCAGCCCACGACCGCTACCAGGTGCATCCGCGCCACGTGCAGTTTATTGAAGAAAACAAGCCACACTGGGCGGGAGTGCGCGTCTTTGATGCCGATCTTGAATGATCGTGCATCTCTAGTCCTGTCATCTCTTGGGAGAGCTCCATGGCGCATGAAGTGACGTTCAAGGTTCCCTGGCGGCGCCTTGGCAAGTCGGACATCAGCTTTATCGTCAAGGATGAGTCTGGCGTGGTGGGCACCCTCAAAGTCTCGAAGGGGGCAGTGGTCTGGTATCCGAAAAAGACCAACTATGGATACAAGGCCGCCTGGGACCGATTTCACCGCGTGGCCCAAGAGCATTTCACCGAGACCGAATACCGGTCCAAGCCGTAAATCGGCTTTATCGGCCAGATTGCCCCTTTGCTGATTCAAACCAGCTACGGCCAGTTTTTGAGCTATGGTTTGAATAGGGGCAGCCGTAGACGCAGCCCGGGGATTCATGCCTTTTGGCGAGGCGTTCCTTCGGTAGTTGGCCATCGAGCGACGAAGTTCGCGTGAAACGCGCCACGGGAGTAGTGGCGCTCAAATAGTCGGTTTTTCGGAGTCATGCCCATGCCAAATGTGTTGGATCCGTCAAGTGCCGGGATGGCGATTCACGAATTGATTTTGGAGGCGCATCAGGATGTGAACCGCGAACGGCGTTCCGTGACGCGGTTTCCGTTCTTTCGCCGAGTGTCGATTCGCATGGAAGGCGGCTCGCCGGTCGTTTTCAGCCGCGAGATTTCCACCCAGGGAATTGGCCTGCTGCACAGCGTGGAGTTGCCACCCGGCGACGTGGAGCTCGCCATTCCCAGCAAACGCGGCTATTCCATCCGTGTCCGCACGCGCATCCTGTGGTGCCACCCGTGCGGCGAAGGCTGGTTTATAAGCGGCGGGCAGTTCCTCGGCCCAGGCGCGATTGTGTAATCGGGCGCGTGCGCGCGCCCTCTAGGCTCGATTAGACGCATCAGCGGCCGCGGTGATCGCGCCGTGCACCACTACTTGCTCGCCCAGGTGCGCGTGCCGCAGCTCGCAGCTCCCTAGGAAGGCGGGGAACACGTAGCGATCGACCTCGCCGCGCAAGGGCACCAGAAACAAGCTGTCGTCCATCAGCGACACTCCCCCGCCAATCACGACCACGTCAGGCGACAGCAAGGTAATGGCCTGGGCAATGGCCCAGCCCAGCGCTTGGCAGGCATGCGACACGACTTGCCGCGCGACTTCGTTTCCTTCGCCGGCGGCCAAGGCCACCAGCAGCGCCGTTAGCTGCTCCGGCTTGCCATCGCACCGCTCCCACAGGTCAGCGATGTACTCGCTTTCGGCTTCCTCGTTTTTCTCGAGCACCTGGCGAATCTGCGCGGGCGAACCGTGCGCCAGTCCGCTGGCCAATGGCACAACATGCCGCGTGCTTGGATCGCTGAGCCGAGCTTGCGCGTTGGCCGCGATACCCCAGCCGCTGGCCAGGGATTCCACGGTCTGATCGGGCCGATCGGCGAGCAGGCCGGGGCGCAGATGTCCGATCTCGGCGGCGCCGCGTCCACTGGCGCGGTAGATTTCGCCATCGATGACCAGCCCGCCGCCGATGCCGGTGCCGACCGTGACGAACAGAACGACTTTGCTCCCCTGCCCTGCCCCGAATCGTGCCTCGGCCAGTCCGGCGGCGTCGCAATCGTTTTCCAGGGTGATGGGCAGGCCAAAGGCGCGCTCGCACCAGCCAACGAGATCATACGACTCCCAACCGCTGACGTGATGGCTCTTGACGATCAGGCCGCGCGCTCGGTCGATGGGTCCTCCGAATCCAACTCCGATGCCGCGCACGTTATAGCGATCGACGAGCGGACGACCGAGCTGGTCGATCTGTTCGAGAATGCCTCGCGCGCCTTGGGCCGGGTCAACCGTGACGCGCTCCAAAGCCAACAGCGCTCCATCGCCCGGCCCGATGCCCAACTGCAGCTTGGTGCCGCCGATCTCGATGCCAAGGTAATTCGGTCGCATAGGCCGCTATCGTTGCCACTCCATTTGCATCGGTCGAGGCCCAGGGCCTAGCGCGCCGCGGCCCCAGCGGGCGCATATCGGCCTTCGTGATTGATTCGGGCAAAGACGTCGTTCAGCACCCAGTGGAACAAACATAAGTGAATGCTCTCGACCATGCCCATGTCGTCCAGCGGGACGTGCATGCCTTTTTGCGCTTGTTGGCGGAGCTTGCCGCCATCGAAGCCCGTTAAGCCGAACGTCTTCAGCCCATGTCGGTTGGCCCAATCGATTGCCAGCAAGACATTCGGGCTGTTGCCGGAACCGCTGATGCCGATGGCCAGGTCGCCCGGGCCGCCATAGTTCATCAACTGCTGGACAAAGATTTGATCGTAACCGACGTCGTTTCCGAGCGCCAGGATCCAGCCCAGGTTGTCGGTGAGGCTGAGGATTTTGAGCCGCTTTTTGGTTTCGTCCTTCAGATGATGCTGATGCAACGAGCTTTTGCCTAGATCCTCGCAGATGTGCGTGGCCGTGGTTCCCGACCCGCCATTGCCGAAAACGAAGACGAATTTTTCGTTCTCCCAAGCCTCGAATACGAGATCGGCCCACGTCCGAATCTCGCGCTGGTCGACGCGCGCAAGCTCGGTTTGCAGGCGGGTAACGTACTGATCCACAGGGAGCTGGGCGCCGAGCATGGGAAAAGTCATGGGGTGCGGTGAAAGGACACGCGTTGGTTGAGTTTACTCCCGGTTACCCGCGACAGGCTAGTGCCCGCGGCCGGCGGGCCGCTCGCTTGCACGCGCTGGGCCGGTGGTTAGGATGGGTGCGCCGCGGAATTCTTGTAGTTTGCCCCGTGCCCAGGCAGGTCAGCGACATGCCGATCGTCTCGCTTTCGGAAATGACCAACGGCCAGGAGGGCGACCTGTTCGTGTTGATGACGGTCAAGGAAGAATTGACGACGCGCGACGGAAAGCCGTACTTCAAAGTGGCTTTTCGCGATCACGCGCGCGAGGTCAACTTTCCGATCTGGCACGACTCGCCGTGGGGCGCCGATTGCCGCGATAGCTGGCAGCCAGGGACGTTCTACAAGGTGCGCGGCGTGTTCCGCGACACCAACTATGGCCCGCAGCTCGAGCTGCGCAAAATTCGAGAAGTTTGCGGCGCCGACGAGGCCGACGGCTTTTCGCCCGCCATGTGTCTGGCCCAATCACGGTTTGATGCGCGAGAAATGTTTGACGAGCTCGTCGCGATTGCGCGCGAAAAGATTGAGGAGCAGGCGCTACGGCAGTTGGTGGTCGACCTGCTGGAACACAACAAAAACGAGCTCTTGACCCTGCCTGCCGCGACGCGCAACCATCATGCTTTTGTCGGCGGCTGGCTCGAGCACGTGCTGAGCGTGACGCGCACCAGCGTGTTCCTGGCTAATAAATACGACCAGGACTATCCGGAGATGCGGCCGCGGCTCAACAAGAGCCTGGTGATAGCCGGCGCCATCTTGCACGACATCGGCAAACTGCGCGAGATCAAACCACAGCCGCAGGGCGCCCAATACACGGCCTCGGGCAACCTGATCGGACACATTCTGCAGGGGCGCGACATCGTCCGCGAGGCCGCCACCGCCGATGGGCTGCCGGGCGATCTGCTCTTGCGGCTGGAGCACATCATCGTCTCGCATCAGCGGCTGCCCGAGTGGGGATCGCCCAAACCGCCGATGACGCCCGAGGCGCTGATCGTTCACTATGCCGACGACCTGGACGCCAAGTACCAGATGATGGTTTGCATCCTGCGTGAGGACACGAATCCGGGCCCCGTCACGTCGAAGAAGAACGTGCTCTATCAAAAGGTCTATCGCGGCGAAGAGTAATAGAGAGCGAGGAGTTTTAGCTGAGGGCCAAGCTGCCTGCTGGAGCGTGCCACGCGCGACGCCGCCTGGTCGAGATGACCTGCGCTGGCTCGCGCCAGATTTGTGCACCCAATCTGGCCAGCTTCGATTCCAGCTCTTCGTATCCGCGATCGAGGTGTCGGGCGCGCAGGATGGTGGAATTACCTTCGGCCATCAGGCCGGCCACGACGAGCGCGGCGCTCGCGCGCAGGTCCGTGGCGGTCACCCTGGCCGCGGTTAAACTTTCCACTCCGCGGACGTTGGCGCTCGCTCCACGCCGCTCGATATGAGCGCCGAAGCGATTCAGCTCGCGAACGTGCAGGAAGCGGTCGGGGAACACGCGCTCGACAAAACTGCTTTGCCCCCTCGCGCGCGACGCAAGCGCCATCAATTGGGCCTGCAAGTCAGTCGGGATGCCCGGATAAGGAGCGGTGCGGACGTTGATGGAGCGAGGTTGGCCTGAGCCGCGCACGATGATGTCAGAGCCGCGCGTGTCTATTTCCGCACCCGCCGCGGCGAGCAAATCGAAAACGGACGCCAGGTGCGCGGCGACGGCTCCGCGGATCGTGATGTTTCCGCCGGTGGCCGCGGCGGCAATCGCGAAGGTGCCCGCCTCGATCCGATCTGGAATAATCCGGTAAGCCGTGCCCGAGAGCGATTCGACGCCCGTGACTTCGATCGTGTCGCTACCCAGGCCCGAAATCCGGGCCCCCATCGCAATCAGGAACTGGCCCAGGTCCACGATCTCGGGTTCGCGCGCCGCTCCGTGCAGAACGGACCGCCCTCGCGCGAGCGCAGCCGCGCACAACAGGTTGGCCGTGCCAGTGACCGTCGGCCCGAATGGCCCCAGCAAGTTCAATTCTGCCCCGCGCAATCGGGAGGCCGTCGCGATCACATATCCGTTGTGAATGCGAATGTCTACACCGAGCCGCGCGAGGCCTGCCAGATGCAGATCGACCGGCCGCGCGCCAATATTGCAGCCGCCCGGCAGCGAGACGACCGCTCGCCCACGTTTCGCCAGCAACGGCCCCAGCACGCAAAAACTGGCCCGCATGCGGCGCACCAGTGCGACAGGCGCCTTCGTGCAAGTGGAATCAATCGTTTCGATGCGCAAACGGTCGTGCACGCGATCGATGCCGAGACCTAATCGGTCCAGCACGATCGCCAGCGTCTCGACATCAAGCAAACGAGGGACGCGCGCGAGCGTAATTGGTCCATCCGCCAGAATCGAAGCTGCCATGATAGGCAGCGCCGCGTTCTTCGACCCGCTGATCTCGACGGAGCCCGCTAGCGTGGCCGGCCCGACAATGCGAAGGCAATCCATGCCGCGTTCTCGACGAGCGGTTCGGGTTAGGGGCGCTTGGCGTGAACGACGCGCGCCAGTCCCGCCAGGTCCTTGACGATCCTGACGTCGGTCCAGGCTGGGGCTTGTGCCAGCAGTCGTTCGACCGGCTGTTGTAGCATGGGGCTGATTTCGAACAAGAGCGATCCGCCCGGGCTGAGCCGCTCGGCAGCTTGCGTGGCAAGCCGTTCGATCGTTTCGATGCCCGTTTCGCCTCCGAACAGCGCGAGCTCGGGTTCGTAGGCGCGCACGTCACGAGGCAAATCCTGCATCTCGGCGCGTGAGATATAAGGCGGATTGCTGACGATCAAGTCGAAACGGCGCTGGCCGACGGCTGCCAGCAGATCGCTGACGAGAAACTCGATTCGATCGGAGACGCCCAGCCGGTTGGCATTGTCGGTGGCCACTCCGATAGCCGCGGGGCTGATGTCGAGCGCCGTGACGCGCACCCGCGGGGCGTGACGCGCCAGGCTGATCGCGATATTGCCGCTACCGGTGCCGACGTCGGCGAGCGAGGCTGGTTGTGCATCGTCGCGCGCCTTCAGTTGATCGAGCGCAGCCAGGACCAGGAACTCGGTCTCCGGGCGCGGGATGAGCACGTCTGGAGTGACGCGGAAATCGAGCGAGAAGAATTCGCGATGGCCGACCAGATGGGCAACAGGGACTCCCTCGGCGCGGCGGCGGACCAGCTCGCGAAACTCGCGGCGCAGCTTTTCGTCGGCCAGTTCGCCAAAGGTCGTGTAGAGCTCGATTCGCTGGCAGGAGCGCGCATGAGCCAGAAGCACTTCGGCTTCCAGCCTTGGGTTTTCGGAGCCGTGCTCCTGCAAATAGCCGGTCGTCCATTCCAGCAATCGGCCAATCGTCCATTCGTCGGCCATTGCGTTTACCTGGGCCGCCTGACAGCGTGGGGCGAGCAGCGGAGCCGGCCGGCGTGCGTCAAACTTCGACAGCACCCATCTCTTCGCGCAGCTGGCGGCGGTCGAAGTCGACCAGTGCGTCGGTCAACGGCTGAAGATCGCCGGCCAAAATCGAATCTAGCTTATAAAGGGTGAGATTGATGCGGTGATCGGTCACCCGGTTCTCGGCGAAGTTGTAGGTGCGAATGCGCTGGCTGCGGTCGCCGGATCCCACCAGCGTCTTGCGCTCTTGCGCGCGCTTGTCGTGTTCGGCCTGGCGCTTGGCTTCGTAGAGCCGGCTTTTAAGGACGCGCAGCGCCTTGGCAAAATTTTTGTGCTGGCTCTTTTCGTCCTGGCATTGCACGACGATGTTTGTTTCCAGATGCGTGAGCCGGATGGCTGAGGCCGTCTTGTTGACGTGCTGTCCGCCTGGTCCGCTCGCGCAAAAAATGTCCTTGCGGTAATCGTCGGGCTTGAGATCGATTTCCACGTCTTCGGGCTCGGGCAGCACGGCCACGGTCGCGGCGGAGGTGTGGATGCGGCCCTTGGTCTCGGTCTCGGGAACGCGCTGCACGCGATGCCCCCCGCTTTCGTACTGCAGCTCGCGATAGCTGCCCTCGCCTTCGATGCCGACGATGATTTCTTTGAACCCGCCGAGCTCAGTGGCATTGAGCTCGAGGACTTCCATTTTCCAGCCCTTGCTCTCGGCGTGGTGCTTGTACATTTCGTACAAGTCGCGCGCGAACAGCGCGGCTTCATCGCCGCCCGTGCCCGCGCGGATTTCCATCACGATGCGCGATCGCTGGGCGTCCTCGCCGCCGATCGTCATGTCGAGCAGTTCATTCCACAGCGCTTCGCGCTCTTGACGGAGCACGGGCAGCTCGGCCTCGGCCATTTCGCGCAGCTCGGCGTCTTTGCCCTCGATCATGTCCTGCGTTTCGCCGATTTGGCTGTTCAGGATTTGGAAGCGGCGGTACTTGGTAGCCAGCTTGGCCAGCGAACCGTGCTCGCGCGCAGCAGCAGCGACCCTAGCCGGATGGGCCAGGACAGTCGGGTCCACAAGCTGCTGCTCGAGCTGCTGGAAACGATCGAGTTTTTCGTCAAGCGTTTTACGCAGAGACACGGTGGGGCGCCTTCGGCTAACAAATCAACTGAGAGTGAACATCCTGGGCGATACCCGGAAGGTAAGGCAACAGCAGTTCGCGACCGGGCAAGATTTACCGAGTGCGCAATAGAAAACCCGATGTGCCACTCCGCAGAGCAGCCGCGACATCGGGCTTCCGACAAGCTAGGATTCGGCCTTGGTCTCGGCGGCCTTCTTGCCGCGATTCAAGCTGGCATAGCCGGCCGAGGCGAACTTGTTCTTGAATTTCTCGATGCGGCCTGCCGTGTCGATGAACTTCAGCTTGCCCGTGTAGAACGGATGGCAAACGCTGCAGATATCGACCTTCAGCTCGGGGCGCGTGCTGCGGGTCGTGAACGAGTTGCCGCAGCCGCACTTGACCGTGGTCACGAAATAGTCGGGATGGATTTCTTTCTTCATGATCTTCACCACGATCGAATTCTAGGCAGGCGGGCAAGGCCTCGGAGCAGGCGGGCCGGTATAGGATAGCCCGCCATCGAAACTCAGAGCCTACCAATTTGCCGGGCGGCTCACAAGAGGACGTGTGGGCCCGGTGGGCCAGCGCTCGCCTTGCAAACAAGTCCCGACCATTCCAGAATCGCGGACATGAATTCCGCAAAGCCTGGCCAAGCCACCGTGGGCAGCGATCCGAGCGGCCGTGACACCTTTCATTACCGACTGCGCGTGCGCTACAGCGAATGCGACGCCCAGAAGGTCGTGTTCAACGTGCGCTATGGCGAGTACGTCGAGCTGGCCACGACCGAGTTCGTGCGTGCCTGTGGGCTGGAAAGCCTGATGGTCCACGGGCCCTACGACTACCAGCTCGTCAAGCAAACGATCGCGTGGAAGTTGCCGGCCCGCTTCGACCAGGTGCTCGAGCTGGCGGTGTGGCCGATCCAGCTAGGCAACACCTCGTTCCATTTGGGCATCGATTTCCGCATCGCAGGCAATTTGGACGTCATTGCCCACGCTGAAACCGTGTACGTTCTGACCGACGCGGTTTCGTACGAGAAGGCGCGGTTAACGGACGAGATCCGCGAGAAACTGCAGGCCGCCGCGAAAGGCCGAGTTGTCGATTTCGCGAACTCGGCTTCTTCGTCCGACTAACCCGCGCACGCGGACTTGGAATTCGACACTGGCTGTGGGGCCATCTAAGATAAGCCGACGGCTGCCGTGCGGACCAGAGTTTTGTCGCCTCGTGTAAGAGGGACGCTAAAAAGTGCACCTTAGCTTTTGCTGCTATCGCTTGGAGATGACGCGCGCCTGGATTCGCGCGGGTCTGGTGGCGCTAGCCCTCTTTTCGTCCACTGCGTCGGTCCAGGCGACCAGCTACACCTGGGCGAACGCCGTCTCGGGGGACTTCACGACCAAGTCAAATTGGCTGCCGCTCAATAGCACGCTGTTTCGTAGCCAAGACACGGCCAAGATCGATCAGACGACGCCAATCGCCGTCACTGTCAATTCGAAGGTATCAATCAGCAGCCTGACGATAGCGAATGCTGCCACGACTCTGAATCTTGCCAATCAGCTGATTTTGGCGAACAGCTTCGTTTCGCCAGGTACTCTCAACTTCGAGGCTGGAAACCAGGCGAACACCGTTCCGGCCGGATATCTGGAGTATGTCGGCTCGCTAGTCAACTCCGGCACGCTTAACATGGGTGCGCGTGGTGAAATCGATGCCCTCGATCAAGTCTTCTTGAATACGGGCACTGTCAACCTTCTCGCGCCGCCAGCCCCACCCATTCAGTTTGGGTGGTTCGATCACATTACGGCCAAGATCACGAATCAAGGCAGTTTCCACATCTTCGGCGGCCAGCTCAACGTCGAGCTTGGACGGGAATTCTCTAACGAAGGTACGTTTCTGATCGATCAAGGAGCTAGCGTTTTCCAACTTCGACCGATCACTAACCAGCCCAGTGGCGTGTTGACCGGCAGTGGTTCTTTCGGAGGGCAAGTCATCAATCATGGGCTGATATCGCCGGGAGCCACAACCGGTCGACTCTCTATCGAAGCTTTCCAACAAGCGGCTGACGGTGTATTGAGGATCGATATTGGCGGTCAATCTGACTACGACCAACTCGTAGTCACTCCAGCTTTCCATTTTCCGGGCGACTCTCCCCTAAATGGCTGGCTTTCCGTTTCTTTTCTGGATGGATTCGTGCCCGACTATTCGGACACCTTCACCATCATTTCCGGCGCGCATACCGGCCGATTTCTCAATACCATTGGCGATGTGCTGCACTTGCCGCGCGGTAATTTCGACGTGATCTACACTCCGACTGCCGTCGTGCTTACCCACTTCATCCCTGAGCCTGGCACGTGGCAGTTGCTAATCGTGACCGGCATGTGTGTCGCGCCGTGGATGCTGCGGAGAAAGCATCGGCTCGGCATGTGACACGCGCTAGCCGCGGTCGAAGCCCTTTGCTACCGCACCGCCGTCGCCTGCTGCTCTTTGAGCCAGCGGGCGCGGAGGCGGTTGCCCGTGCTCTGGGGGGAAGAGGTGTCGGACTCGTAGGTCGCGATCGCTTTGTCGATCTCCCCGGCCGCTTCGTAGCTGCGGCCCAGGTTATAGCGCGCGGCGGCCGCCCACACTCCCTCCGGGTTGCCTTTCAGCACGCGGTTCGCAAAGAAATCGATCGCCTCCAGGTAATTCTGCTGCTCGAAGTGAACGAGCCCGAGCCAGAAGCTCGCCGCCTGCTTGGCGCGGCGAATGACGAGCACCTGCGAAGCCTCGATGCGCGGCACGTCCTCCTTGCGCAATTGCTTCGTCACGCTCTCGGGCAATTGGAAGTCGTTGATTTCGGCGTCAGTCGGCCGAGCGCGCAAGTAATGGATCTTTGCGCCTTCGTCTCCGTCGAACTCGCCTTTGAAATCCCGCGTGCGCGCTTTGAGCAGCATGGCGTTCGGCTGGAACACCGGCTTGCCACGCGCGTCGCGGGCTGTCTCACCCGAGCGCCCGGTCACGCGCATCGGCAGAGCCTGAAAGGGATAC
>DATJEN010000102.1:0-6911 GCA_035496575.1 Pirellulales bacterium | reverse complement strand
ATCCACGCGCTGGGGGTGGTGCTGCCGTTCGTGGAATGGACGTTCATCTTCATCCCCATATTGTTCCACGCGGTAGTGGGCTGGATGATCATCGCCGGCGCCATGCCGAACACAAATTCCTATCCTTATGCCAACAACATTCGTTACGTGTTGCAACGCGCGACCGGCATCATCGCCTTCTTTTTCATCCTGTTTCACGTGGCCCAACTGCACCACGTGATTGGGGGGCCCTTTCATGAGATGGGGGGCGGCTCGTTCGACGCCGAGCACGCGGCCAGCTCGGCCGCCGTGGCGCTGCAGCCTGCCTGGCTCAAGGGCGTGTATACAATTGGTTTGTTGGCCTGCGTGTACCACTTTGCCAATGGGCTGTGGACCCAGGGCATTACCTGGGGACTGTGGACCACGGCGGCTGCCCAGCGCCGCGCAAACTGGATCAGCCTCGCCATCGGCGTCTTGTTGGCCATCACCGGGCTGAGCGCCTTGTGGGGGATGTGGTCGCTCGACGTGGACACGGCGCGGCGCGTCGAAGACGCGATGGCGGCCCAACGAGCTCCCATCGAAGAGATCCAGCGCGAAGCGAGCTCGCAACCGACAGCCAAAACCGACACGCGCGAGCGGACGAGCGCACAAACTGAAAATCCTTGATAGGCCGCGGCTCTTAGTTCCGCTGATTGGTCGGCCGAATTTCACGAAATTGCGAACGAGTTCTTTATGGCAACTCCCCGAGTCATGATCGTGGGCGGCGGCCTGGCCGGGCTGGCCGGCGCCATGAAGCTGGCCGAACTGGGCGTGGCTGTCGACCTGATGAGCCTGACGCCGGTCAAACGCTCGCACAGCGTTTGCGCGCAAGGTGGCATCAACAGCGTCAACGACGTGACGCGGCAACAAGGCGACAGCGAGTGGCTGCACTTCGACGACACGGTGTATGGCGGCGACTTTTTGAACCATCAGCCGCCGGTCAAGGAAATGACCGAGTGGGCGCCCAAGATCATCGACCTGATGGATCGGCTGGGGGTCCCCTTCAATCGCACGCCGGAAGGATTTCGCGACCAGCGCCGCTTCGGTGGCACCTTGTTCAAGCGCACCGCCTTCGCCGGCGCGACCACCGGACAGCAACTGCTATACGCCCTTGACGACCAGGTGCGTCGCTGGAGCGTGGAGGGCAAGGTCAAGGTTTACGAGGCGTGGGATTTTCTTGCGCCCGTGCTCGATTCGGCCGGCGCGTGCCGCGGCATTGTCGCGCAAGACATGGTGAGCATGGAAATCCGCGCGTTCCCGGCCGACGCCGTGGTCATCGCCTCGGGCGGGTGCGGCTTGATCTATGGCCGCTCGACCATGTCGATGGCCTGCAACGGCGGAGCGGCCAGCCGCGCCTTTCAAGCCGGCGCGAAATACGCGAATGCCGAGTTCATCCAGGTGCACCCGACCGCCATTCCCGGGGCGGACAAGCTGCGGCTGATGAGCGAAAGCGCGCGCGGCGAAGGTGGCCGGGTATGGGTTCCGCGCAAACCACAAGACGCGCGGCGGCCGAATGACATTCCGCAATCGGAGCGCTATTACTTCCTCGAGGAGCGCTATCCGAAATATGGCAATCTGGTGCCGCGCGATATCGCCACGAGAGAGATCTTCAACGTCTGCACGCACGAAGGACTCAGCGTCGAGAAGGATCGACTGTGCGTGTATCTGGACGTGACGCATATCCCGCGCAAGGTTCTGGATGCCAAGCTGGGCGGCATTCTCGAGATCTACGAGAAATTCCAAGGCGTCGACCCGCGCGAAGTGCCGATGAAGATTTTCCCTGCCGTCCATTACTCGATGGGCGGGCTGTGGGTCGATTACGAACGCAGCGCCTCCGGCGGCCTGGTGCTGGGGTCACCGCGCAACCAGCGCACGAACATTCCGAATCTGTATGCCATCGGCGAGTGTGATTACCAATATCACGGCGCCAATCGGCTGGGCGCCAACTCGCTGTTGAGCTGCATCTTCAGCGGGTTGATCGTGGCGCCCGGCATCGTCAACCTTCTCAAAGGCGCGAAGTCGACAGCCGCCGAGCAACCTTCGTCACTGTTCGAGTCGGTCCGATCGCGCTGCCAACAGTCGCACGATCAATTGCTCAAGCGTCCCTCCGGCGGCGAGAATCCTTACTTGCTGCATCAAGAGCTGGGCCAGGTGATGACCAAGGCGGCTACCGTGGTCCGCCACAACAACAACCTGCAGCAAGCCTACGACCAGGTGTGCGAATTGACCGAGCGCGCCAAGCGCGCCAGCTTGTCGGACACGGGCAACTGGACCAATCAAAACGTCGTGTTCACGCAAGCGCTGCGAGACATGTTCCCGATCGCCAAGGCGATCTTGCTCGGGGCGCTTGCCCGGGACGAATGCCGTGGTGCGCACTACAAGCCGGAGTTCGCCATGCCCGGCCTGGAAGCCAAAGACCCTGTTGAGCTTCGTCGCGAGGCGGAACAGTGGTGCGACAAGTTTGAGGCCAACACGGCCAGGTGGCTGAAATCGACCGTGGCCACGCTCGATTCCGAGGGCACCCCCGTCCTCAGCTTTGAAGAGATTGACACCTCGATCATCCCGCCGCGGCCCCGGCTGTATGGTCTGGTGGGCGCGGACGTCATCGAAGAAGTCTGGAAAGCCCGGCAGGCCGCTCGCCAGCAGAGCGCCTCGGGCAATGGCATGATTGGCAAGGCAGCGGCGGCCAAACCCGCGGCGGTGCATTAGCTTTAAGCGGACGCAACCCAAGCATGGATCACACTTCGACCAACGGCCATTCACACGCCAGGCGCACCTTCGAGGTGCGCGTGCTGCGGCAAGACACCCCCGACGGCCCCAGTTATTGGGAGCGGCATCGGCTTGAGCACGAACCGGACATGAACGTGACGAGCGTGCTGCAGCGCATCGCCGCTCAGGCCGAAACGATTGACGGGGTCAAGGTCGCACCGGTCGCGTACGACGCCAACTGCCTGGAAGAAGTGTGCGGCAGTTGCACGATGATCATCAACGGCCACGTGCGGCAAGCGTGCTCGGCGCTCGTTGACCGGCTGCTCGAGGAGCATCCCGAAGAGATCGAGCTGCAGCCGATGAGCAAGTTTCCGGTCATTCGCGATCTGTGCGTCAATCGCCGGCGGCTGTTCCGCGCGCTGGAAAAGCTCGAGGCCTGGATCCCGGTCGACGGCTATTACGACATGGGTCCCGGCCCGCGCCAGTCTCCCTCCGATCAACAGCGCGCCTATGCGCTTAGCCAGTGCATGAGCTGCGGCTGCTGCCTGGATGCGTGTCCGCAATACAGCCATCTCGAAGTCGAACGCCGCGACGGCGAGGCGGAAGCGGCCTATCATACGCGCGAGGACGCGGTGTACGACCTCAACTTCGTCGGGCCGCACGCCATCGGGCAAGTGATCTACTACGACACGCATCCCACCGGCGCTCTGAGCGCCCCCGAGCGACTGGATGCCTTGATGGAGCCCGGCGGCATTCAAGTCTGCGGGAACGCGCAGAACTGCGTTGCCGTGTGCCCGAAGCAAATTCCGCTCACCACCGCCATTGGCCGTGCCGGCCGCGACACCACCAAGCGCGCCTTCGCCAAGTTCTTCGGCCAGTGATTCTTCGGGCAATGATTCTTCGGCCAGTGATTCTCCGGGCGGGTTGATCGGCTGTTTCGCCACGAGCCGAGGGCGCTACAAGAAGTGCCACTCTCCGCTCGCCACCACGTAAACGCCCAGCAGCAGGTTCGTCGTGGCGTGGGCGACGACGCAGTCCCAAAGGTTGCGCGTCATCGCCATCAGTCCGGTGATCATTGAAAACCACATGGCAGCCGCCAACATCTCGCCCGGGTGCATGAGCACCGGCACGAGCGTGCCCACCGCGATGGCCAGCGGGGTCAACATGCCAAAGGGCACGCGCCACCAATCGGGCGCGATCACAAATCGCATCAAAAAACCGCGCAGGAAGAACTCTTCGATGATGGGGACAATGACCACGAGCCCCGCGAATCGAAGGGCGAGAAACAGCCAGGCAAGCCCGGTGCGATCGGGCCAGGCTTCGAAGGGGTTGAAGGCGGCGCGGTCTCCCTGGGCGATCAAGCCGCCCAGCCCTAGCGGGCCCAGCAGGCGCTGTTCGAGCCCTAGCTTCGCCAGGGCGATCCACAGCACGACGCCAATCGCGCCAACCGCCGGTGCCCAGGGCGTGATTCGCAGCGGGAACTGCCGATAGGCGCGCCAGCCGACTTGGGCCATGACGGCCGTGGTGAGCGCCAGCTTGACCGCATAGACGAGCGGGTAGCTGGAATAGGGAATCTGCCAGCCCAACAGCTCGAACGGTTTGTCGGGCGTGGGCTCGATCGATCCCACGAGCATGAAGACGGCCAACGGCAGAACAAAGGGCGCCCAGGGCTGCGCCAGAAAACCCTTCCCGCCGCTCGGACCCGCGTGGGCGTCGACCGTGGCCATTGTTTGTTTTTCGATTGGATCGGGCCGCGGGCTACCAGTGGGATCGGTCATGGGGGGCAAGCTAGTTTTCACAAAGGGAGAAGTCAAACCGGGTTGCCGCCGCCCTGCGCGAGACGGTTAGGCACGGCGGTCAAGTTTTTTCCAAATTTGCAGACAAGCTTTTGGGCTTTGCCGCCCCCGCATTCGTACGTAAGATAGTAAGTCTAAACCAGCTAGAACCCAGCATGTCTATGGGCCGCTTGCGGAGGTCCGTGGACCGTCAGGCGGTTCGTTCCCCCGGTTTTCGAGCACGGAAGGCTCATTTCGGCCGGGCGGGGTTCCCGGTTGTGACTTTTTACTCTAGCGCGAATTTCGAGGTTCGTCATGGACCTGTCCAAACTGCGAAACATCGGTATCTCGGCCCACATCGACTCGGGGAAGACCACCCTCAGCGAGCGCATCTTGTACTATGCGGGCCGCATTCACCGCATCAACGAGGTCAAGGGGGGCGGTGACGGCGCCACCATGGACTACATGGACTTGGAGCGCGAGCGTGGCATCACGATCACCAGCGCGGCCACGACCGTGGAGTGGGAAGGCACCACGATCAACTTGATCGATACCCCGGGGCACGTCGACTTCACGGTCGAGGTCGAACGCAGTCTGCGCGTGCTGGATGGGGCCATTTTGGTTCTGTGCGGCGTGGGCGGCGTGCAATCGCAGTCGCTGACCGTCGACCGCCAGATGAAGCGCTATCACGTTCCGCGGCTGGCTTTCATCAACAAGATGGACCGTATCGGCGCCAACGCCGAAAAGGTCGTGGCCCAGGTGCGGGACAAGATGGGCTGCGACGCCGTGCTCATGCAGTGGCCCATCGGCAAGGAAGATAATTTCGAGGGCGTGATCGACCTGGTCACGATGAAGGCCTATTACTTCGACGGCAGCAATGGCGAGGACGTCCGCGAGGAAGAGATTCCCGAGGCGCTCAAGCAGGATGCCGTCAAGGCTCGCCAGCACATGCTGGAAAGCCTGTCCATGTATAGCGACGAGCTGATGGAGCTGTTGCTCTCGGAAGAGCCGGTCAAGGAAGAGCTGATTCACAACATCGTGCGCGAGGCGGTGCAGGGCCAGGACCTGACGCCCGTGTTCATGGGCACCGCCTACCGCAACAAGGGCGTGCAGCTATTGCTCGACGCGATCGTGCGCTATTTGCCTTCGCCGTTGGATCGCCCCGTGAAGGCGAAGCAATACGGCGATCCGACCAAGGACTTCCCCTTGGAAGCCGATCCGTCCAAGCCGTTCGTCGGCATGGCGTTCAAGCTGGTTGAAGACGCCTTCGGCCAATTGACCTTCATCCGCATCTACCAGGGCACGATCAAAAAAGGCGAGATGTACTACAACCAGCGCACCGATCAAAAGCAACGCTTCAGCCGCATCGTCAAGATGCACGCCGACAAGCGCGAAGAGATCGACACCGCAAGCGCTGGCGACATCGTGGCCATCCTGGGCGTGGACTGCGCGAGCGGTGATACGTTTGCCGCGGAGCGCAAATATTGCACGCTCGAGAGCATGTTCGTGGCCGAGCCGGTCATCAAGATGGCGATCAATCCGCTGTCGCGCGAGGGCGCCGACAAGATGGGCAAGGCCTTGCATCGCTTCCGTCGCGAGGATCCCACCTTCCGAGTGACCACCGACGAAGAAACCTCGGAAACCGTGATCGCCGGCATGGGCGAGCTGCACCTGGACATCTACGTCGAGCGCATTCGCCGCGAATATGGCGTGGAAGTCGAAGTCGGAGCGCCCAAGGTCAGTTACCGCGAAGCGCCGACGAAGATGGCCGAGTTCAACTTCAAGCACAAAAAACAAACCGGCGGCTCGGGCCAATTCGCCCATATCGTCGGCAAGCTGGAGCCGCTCCCGGAGGACGCGGAAGAGGTTTTCCAGTTCGAGGAGAACGTGGTCGGTGGACGCATTCCGAAAGAGTACATCCCTTCGGTCGAAAAGGGGTTTCGCGATTCGATCGGCAAGGGCCCCGTCGCTGAGTTCCCGATCGTGGGCGTGAAAGCCATCCTGGAAGACGGTTCCTATCACGAAGTCGATAGCTCGGACATGGCGTTCCAGGTCTGCGCTCGCAACTGCTTCCGCGAGACGTTTTTGAAGACCAAGCCCGTCCTGCTCGAGCCGGTAATGAAGGTCGAGATCGAAGTTCCTTCGCAATATCAGGGACCGGTCGCCGGCGAGCTAACCAGCCGCCGCGGACTGATCGTCTCCACGGAAGTGAAGGGCGCGTTTGCGACCATCGAAGGCGAAGTGCCGCTCGCGGAAACGTTCGGCTACTCGACCGATCTGCGCAGCATGACGCAAGGGCAAGGCACCTTCACGATGGAATTTGCCAAGTACCGCCGCGTGCCGTCCAATATCCAGGAAGAGATCATCGCCGAGAAAAAGAAGAAGCAACTGGTAGGAGCGAAGTAAGAT
>DATJEN010000101.1:0-3910 GCA_035496575.1 Pirellulales bacterium | reverse complement strand
ATCTCTCCCCGTGCGACTTCCAGGCTCAAGTCCGAAAGCGCTTGCCGCGATCCATAAAAATGGTCGACGTGCGCCAGCGAAATCGCGGCGAATTCGTTCATGGCTACCACAAACTCGGGCATGCCCGATCGTTAGAGCGCGCTATAGGGCGCAACGTGTGTCGAACCGCGGCAGCTACGGACAGGCAACTCGCTCTACGGGCCAGCCCATCGAGCTAGTGCCCGCTCGTGGCCGGAGTTGACGATTCGTGCGCGGGCCGCGCGTCGCCGTGCCGCACCATGGGCTTACGCGTTCCGCGAGGCTCCGCCATGTAAAGTTGCCGCTCTTCCGACACCCAATGTCCGCGCAATCCGATGTCGGGCACGAGAGCCAGGATCAGGAATATCGACATAAAGGCCGCGGGGATCGTGAGCACGTATTTCCAACTTGCCTCGTATTTGACGTGCATGAAAAACAAGATCACGAGCATCGCCTTGGTGCACGACACGGCCATCATGAAAGCCCAACCGATCTTGGGCTGTTCGTGCCAGGGCCAGTAATCCGAGTACGTGAGGAACGAGGCCGTCGTCAGCAGGCACAGCGCAATGAAAACATAAATGTATTGCGCGATGCCTTCGTGACTCGCATGAGCAAGGGCGTCGTCATCGTGGGCGTGGCCGTGTTCAGACATCTTCGTTTTTGCTCCGTGGCTCGCGAGCATACAGGACCGCGGCGAGCCGAGAGGTTTTGTCGTAATTAGAACAGGTACAAAAGCGGGAACAGGAAAATCCACACCAGGTCGACAAAGTGCCAATACAGCCCGATGTTCTCGACGACATTGGCGCGGGCGATATTGAGCGTCATGACCATCATGATCGCGAACACGATCAGCCCCACCAGCACGTGGATGGCATGGAAACCGGTGAGCAGAAAGTAGGTGCTGGCCCACATGTTTCCGCCGGGAATGCGAATGGGGAGCTTAAGCCAGGAGTGCTCGTGGTTCCAGCCCTCCTCTTCGCCGTGGTGCAGTGGCAACGGTGAGACTTTGTCGGCCAGCTCTTCGAGCGCGACGTGCCGCTCGGCATTGACTGGATCGGTGGCGGCGATTTTTTCTTGTGCAAGCTCGTAGTCGCTCAATTCTTTAACCACCTCCATCTTGGAGTGCAGCTCGGCAATCGCGGGATCCTGATCCGCGGCTTCCGGCGCGAGCGTGGCCTTGAGCGCGTCTTCGTCGGCCTTCAATTGCGAATCGAGCTCGGCCAGCCGCAGCCGCACCGCGGCCGCATAGTTCAAATCGGCCTTCTCGTACACGCGGCTGTGCGGCAACCACGGATAGATACCGTGCGAGAACTTCGCGTTGTATTCATAGAGCTTCACGCCCAAGAACACGCTGCCCAACAAGAACGTGAGCAACAACCAGCCCTTGGCAAGCGAGGCTTTGTTCGCGCGGGCCGCTTCCAAACACAGCACGACCGTCACGCTGGAGCAGATCAACACAAAGGTATTGAAGGCGCCGATGGGCTCGCTCAGGTGGACTTCGCGAGGCAAGGGCCAGGTGGGCGCGCCAAAACGAAGCACGATGTAGGTGCCGATCAGACCGGCGAAGAACATGATCTCCGTCGAAAGGAACAACCACACGATGAGCTTGCCATTCGAAAGCGGCAAGCCCGGATGGTATTCCAGCCCGACATGTGCGTGGGCATCATGCTCGTGATGAGCGGCCCCGGGGATATGGGTCAGTGCGTCTGCCATGTTCGGCTGCTTACCTTTCTAAAGTCGTTCGATCGATTCGCGGCCCGCGTCAAGCCAGCGGGCCAATCACGAGCAAAGCCATCATCGCGGGCAAATAAACAAGCGAGGCCAGCAGCAGTCGCCGGGCCGATAGTTCGCTGAGCTGCACAAAGAACGCCACCGCGCAAGCCAACTGCAACGAACCCAGCAACAATGCCCAGCCAAAGTACACCCCGCCGGCCGGTTGAGACAGGCAAGGCACCAGGCTGACTGGAATCAGAACTAGCGCGGACACTACAGCCTGCGCTGCGGCGCGAAACCCGCTGGGATCCACGGTGGTGAGCATCTTCAGGCCGGCCTCGCCGTATTGGCGTCGATAAAGCCAGGCAATCGCCATGAAATGCGGAAACTGCCAGATGAACAGAATCAGGAACAAGGACCAGGCACGCAGATCGAGCGCCGCGCCCGTGGCCGACCATCCCATCAAAACCGGCATCGCTCCGGCAATGGCGCCGATGGCGGTATTGGCGGAGGTGCGGCGCTTGAGCGGCGTATACACCCACACGTAGAGCGCCCAGGTCAGCAGTCCAAAGGCGGCCGTGCGCATGTTCACAATCAGAGCGAGCTGCAACGTGCCCGCCACGATCGTGACAACGCTGAACGCCAGAACTTGCGCGGCATTCAACCGACCGGCCGGAAGCGGCCGTCCCGCGGTGCGCGGCATGTGGGCATCGCTCTCGCGTTCGATCCATTGATTGAGTGCGCTGGCGCTCGCGGCAACCAGTGCGGTACCAACGAGCGTGTTGGCCAACAGCCACACCGATGGCGGACCCCAGCCGGCCACAAACGCCGCGACACCGACCGTGACCAGCACCATCGCGCCAATCCGCGGCTTGGTCAGCTCGACGTAATCGGCAACTCGCGCCAGTACAGCAGAGCGCTCGGAGGTAATCGTGATTGCAGTCGTGCTCATCGCACGCCTCCTGCCAACAGGGGCGTGCGATCCGCCAGGCCCGGGCTGCACCAGGCCAAACGGCCCGCGCGAACGGCCACGAGCAAGCTAACAGCCAGAATGAGCGAGCCGGTCGCGACGTGGGCGGTGACCAGCAGGGCTTGCTGCCGCGTCTCGGCCCCCACCACGTGCCCGGCAGCGAATGCGTAATCCGACAGCCAGGCAGGCCAGCCGTACTTGGCAACCCAGGCACCGGCGCCAAGCACCAGTTGAATCAGAACCAGCGCAAGCAGGCCGAGCGCCGGCCGCGACAGCCAGGCGGGCTTGCCTGGTGCACGATGCACTCGCACGGCCAGCATCGCGATATGAGCGACCAGCGCGGCAGCGACGATCAGGTGGAATACGAGCACGGTGCGAAAGTCACCGGCGCGCGCGGAGGTTGTCAAATGGCGAAGCTGTGAACCCAACACGAGCTGAGCGTAGGCAAGCAGTGTGGTCAGGATGGCGAGCCGCTCGATTCTGGGAATCTCCGGCCGCGCAACAGGCTCTGTCGTTTGCCAGCCGACCGAAGTAATCGTCGCTAGCGCCGCGGCGAATGCGAAAAACGCCGGGCCCACGCAGCCGTGAATCCGCGCCAGTTGCGTGGCATCTTCGATGACCCGCAGCCCACCCAGCGCACCCTGGGCAATCACGCCCACCAGCGCGACCAGCGACAACCAGCGAACGCTCGCGCGGGCCCGCGTCCACCACGATGAAACCACAAGCGCGATCGAAATCATGCCGACGAGCGTTCCGAACAAGCGATGGCCGTGTTCGATGAACAGCTTCCAGGGTCCAAAGATCCAGGTTTCCCACGGATACAAGAAAAGGTTGTAGCCGTAGGTATTCGGCCAATCGGGAACGGCCATGCCCGCCCCGTAAGTCGTGACGAGCCCGCCGATCCAAATCATGGGAAAGGTGGCGCAAACGAGCGCAACCGCGAAGCGGTGCGGCCAAGGGCTATCCAAGGATGTCGCGGCGCGATCCACAAGTAACTCGCTCAACCGAAATTCAAGTAACCGCGATGGCAGGCTCGAGCGGCTCGGCCACCGGCTTTTCTTCCGGCGGCGGCTGCGTCTGCGGGTAGTAGTCGGCATCCACTTCAGGCGACGCATACTCATAGGGCCCGCGATAGACCACGGGTTGAATGTCGAAGTTTCCATGGCCCGGCGGGCTGGGGGCTGTCCATTCCAGGCCATTGGCGTGCCA
>DATJEN010000100.1:0-7358 GCA_035496575.1 Pirellulales bacterium | reverse complement strand
TCGACAAGCGCGGCGAGTGCATCAATCGCGACAGGCGCTCAGCTGCGACCGCAAGACGAAATCTGGCTGGTGAGCCATCGCGGGTTGGGTGGCTCCGCGCAGTCCGCTCCGAAGATGCAGTACTGGCGCTACGACCGCGTGAAAGGCTGGACGCGATCGAGCCTCGATCAGTTGCTCGCCAGCGAAGATCCCAACGTCATCACAACCGTCTTCGTGCACGGCAACCGCATCGACTGGTGCGAAGCCTTCACCAAGGGCTGGAACGCCTATCGCAGGCTCGTCGCCACGGCCGATGAGCGGCCCGTGCGCTTCATCATCTGGAGCTGGCCCAGCGGCCGCATTCGCGGACCGGTTCAAGATGCCCGCGAGAAGGCCGCCCGCACAAACCCATCGGGCTATTACCTGGCGTGGTTTCTGGACAAGCTCAATCCCAAGGCGCCCGTCAGTTTGTGGGCGCATAGTTTCGGAGCGCGGATTGCGACGGGCGCCCTGCATCTGCTGGGTGGCGGACGGCTTGGCGCTTACCAATTGGCGAGCCGAACGCATGCCACGCGCGATCCCGTGCAAGTGGTGCTGTTGGTCGCGGCACTCGACAACGATTGGCTCGCCAAGGGCCATTTTCATGGCCAGGCGATGACGCAAGTCTCGGCCATGTTGCTAGTGAACAATAACTGCGATGCCCTGCTCCGCCGCTACCACTTGCTTTACGGCCGACACTGCGATCAAGAGGCACTGGGTTACATGGGTCCCGCAGGTTGGGCCGCGCGGCCGAGCGATCGCGCGAAAGTCGCCCAAGTCGAGGCCAGCTATGCCGTCGGCAAGGACCATGCATTTGCCGGTTTTTTGTGCGCGACCTCGCTGGTCGACAAGATGCGGCTCTACTTGCTTTTTGACAGGCCGAGCAGTTCGCACGCGGCCAAAGAAAAAACGACGCCCGACGCTGAATCAATCGAAGTCGCGGCCGTCTCAGAGACTCACGAAGGCATAGCCGAATAGCGCGCGATTCGAGCCACGCGCCAAGTCGATTGAAATCCTGGAGCATGACCCAATGCAGGCGGCGCAATGGGGCGGCATCGCTGCGGTCGCCTTGCTGTATGCCGTCTTTATGTTCGTCGGCTGGCGCGGCGCCCGCCGTGCCGAGGGCCGCTCCATTGCCGATCTGCTGATTGCCGGGCGGGCCATGCCTTTCTGGATGGCCACGCTCACCATGGCCGCCACCTGGATCGATGGCGGCTACTTGCTGGGCACCGCCGAGGGCGTGTTCGCGAGCATTCCCTCGGCATGGCAAGGTGGAGTTTGCTTCGGCCTCAGCTTGGTGCTGGGTGGCGCGATTTTCGCGCGCCGCATGCGACGGCTTGAGTACGTCACGCTCATTGATCCCTTTACGGCGCGCTTTGGACCGGCATGGAGCAGCGTGCTCGCGCTGCCGGCGCTGTTGGGTGAAGTGCTGTGGAGTGCCGAGCTGTTGGTCGCGATTGGAGCGACCTTGGGAGTGATGCTCGGCATCAATCTCGTGACCGCCATCGTGGTTTCGTGCGCCGTGGTGACTGTGTACACGATCTGGGGCGGCATGTGGAGCATTGGCTATACCGACGTCGTTCAGTTCGCGCTCATTCCGTTGGGATTGTGCGTGGCCCTGCCGTTCGCGCTCGATGCCGCCGGCGGTTTTACAACTGCGTGGGACGCTTACACGTCTGCACGGCCCGAGGCGGCGCGACTTTTTCCGCCCGTCGCGGTGGACAGCTATTGGACCGCCGGGCGCGTGATGCAGTGGTGGGACCTGGCGATCATGCTCGTAGCGGGCGGAATTCCTTGGAACTGCTATTTCCAGCGCGTGCAATCCTGCCAAACGCCTGCCCGCGCGGCCTGGCACTCGGTTGCGGCGGGCGTGATCACGATCGTGATGACGGGACCGCCGTTGCTATTGGGGCTGGCGGCTTTTTCATTTCCGCATTGGAGCGGTGCAGCGGCGGCCGAATTGCAGGCCACGCCGGCCATGGCCCTGCCGCTTTTGCTTTCGCAGGCGGTGCCGCCTTTAGTCGGCATCCTTGGCCTGGCCGCGATCGTCGGCGCGGTGACCTCGAGCTTTAGCGCCTCGATCATGTCGGCCGGTTCGATGGTGGGCTGGAACTACGGCCAGCAGTTGCTCGCCACCAACATTTCCGATCTCAATCTAAAACGGCTGGTGCGTGCGAGCATTTTGGTTTTGTCCTGCCTGGCGGTGCTGCTCGCCTTACGTGTGCAGAGCGTGCAGCAATTGTGGTTTTTCACGAGCGATCTGGTGTTCGTGCTCTTGTTCCCACAGCTTGTATTTGCGCTGTTCGATGCCAAGGCGAACCGCACGGGTTCGATCGTGGCCTTCCTGTTGTCATTGGTGTTGCGGCTGGGCGGCGGCGAGGCGATTTTCGCAATTCCCGCGTTCATTCCTTATGACGACACCATGGCTGCGGTCTGGCCTGGTCTTGAGAGTACGCCCTCGACAGATGGGCTTATTGCGGTCTTTCCAGTCAGGACCTTTGCCGCGATGGTAGGCATGATCGCGCTGCCGCTGGTCTCTCGCCTGACGGCCCGCTGGGATCCGCCACGGCCGATTGGCAATCCCGCGCTAAACAAATCACACTGATCGCATGAAGCAATTGATGACCAGCCGCGACCGCAGCGCAAGCATTGCCTGGCTCGCGCACGCCTACACCGGGCTGGGCCTGGTGCTGGCCGCCGTGATGGGCGTGTGCATCGTGCAAGGCTCGGCGTCGTCGTTTCGGCTGGCATTCGCATGCATGCTGGTGGCCTGCCTGGTCGATTCGACCGATGGGACGCTGGCCCGGCGTCTGCGCGTCAAGGAGATGTTGCCCAACTTCGACGGCGCGAAGCTCGACGACCTGATTGATTTCCTTACGTTCACGTTCTTGCCGCTTGCGCTTATATGGCGCGCTGAGTTATTGCCGCCGCAGGCCTCGTGGCTGCTCGTCGTGGCGCTTCTCGCCAGCGGCTATGGATTCTGCCAGGTCCCGGCCAAGACCACGGACGGTTACTTCGTTGGTTTCCCGTCGTATTGGAACATCGTCGCGTTCTATTTGTATGTGTTGGCGCTGCCCACGTGGATCGCCGCGGCCATCGTTTTGCTGCTGGCCGTGATGACGTTCGTCCCCAGCTATTACCTGTATCCCAGCCGTGGCGCCGCCTTCAGCCGACTGAGCAACTTTTTGGGCGGAATCTGGGTGGCCCTCCTGGTCTGGCTGTTGTGGACATTGCCCAGCGATGACGAAGCGGCCCACAGCGTCGCCCGCGGCGATCAGAGGCTGGCGCTCGTTTCGCTTTTCTATCCCGTTTACTACATGGCTCTCTCGTGGTGGATCACGCTCAAGCGCTGGCGAAGAATTTCCCCGCGGCGAGGCGGCTAAACCACCGGGCAGGCCGTGGGACGCTCTAGCTGAACATCTGCCCGCGGCCGACTGCTTCGAAGGCGTTCTGGCGATGATCGATAATGGGCCGGCGCGCGTCTTTGGGCCAGGTAATCGCGACGACGTCAAATCGCGCCGGGTGCTCGAGCAAGTCGTGCCGCTTGAGATAGGCAAGCGCCAGCCGGGTTAGCCGCGCCTGCTTCTCGGCTCCCACGGCCTCGGCCGGATGACCTGCGGAATGTGAAATCCGCGTTTTGACTTCCACGAAGACCAGCGTGCGGCCATCGACCGCCACCAGGTCCAGTTCGCCCAGGCGACCGCGGTCGCGGCGGGCCACGATCTGGTAGCCCAAGCGTTTGAGATGTTTTTCGGCGGCCCGCTCGCCACGAGCGCCAAGCGACCGATACCGGCGCCAGGCGACTTGCAGCCGCGCGAATAGCTTTGCCGGCCAGGACAAAATGCGCCGCCTCCGAGTTGGAGAAATCAGGCGCCGTTCTTGGCAGACGTCTCGGAACGCTTTTCCTTCAGACGGATGGCCTTGCCGACCCGGTCGCGCAGGAAGTACAGCTTCGCCCGCCGCACGATGCCACGACGCTTGACTTCGATCTTCGCGATCTTGGGCGAGTGCAAGGGGAACTTGCGCTCGACGCCTTCGCCCCCCACGATCCGCCGCACCACAAACGTCTCGCGCGTTCCGGAGCCGGAGCGGGCGATCACCACGCCATTGAAAATCTGAATCCGCTCCTTTTCACCTTCCAGAATCCGCGTGTGCACGTCGACCGTGTCGCCGATATTGAAATCCGGAATCTCCGTCTTGAGACTTGTCTTCTCGACCATCTCGAGCGTTTCTTGGCTCATCCTACTTCAACCTTTCTTGTCTTGCGGCGAACTCGGCGCCTGGTGTTGGGCCCACAAGTCGGACCGCTGTTGTTCGGTTCGTAGCGCGCTTTGTGTTTCGCGCCACTTGGCTATCTCTTCGTGATTTCCGCTCACGAGCACTTCGGGAACGCTCAACCCGCGATACTCGCGCGGACGCGTGTATTGGGCAAACTCCAGCCAGCGCCGCTCGCCTGAAAAGGAATCCTGCCGATTGCTCTCTTCGTCCCCCAATACGCCCGGAATCAATCGTGCCACGGCATCGATGACGACCATGGCGGGCACTTCGCCGCCTCCCAAAATGTAGTCGCCGATCGAAATCTCGTCTGGCGCGAGCAACTGTCGCACGCGCTCGTCAAATCCCTCATATCGTCCGCACAACAAAACCAGCCGCTCGCGAGCGGCTAGCTCCTCCACGATCGACTGGTTGAGCTGACGTCCGTGCGGCGTCAGCATGACCAGGTGGCCTGCCGCGCTCGCGGCGCTTTGCACCGCTTCGACGGCTTCCACCACGGGCTCGACTTTCAGCAGCATCCCGGGACCGCCGCCGTAAGGACGGTCATCAACCGTGTGGTGCTTGTCGTGAGCCCAGTCGCGAATGTTGTGTAGTTGTACCTCGATCAGGCCTCGTTCAATGGCCTGCTTCAACAGGCTCTGACCCAAGTAGCTCGGGAACATGCCCGGAAACAGGGTCAGCACGTCGAAACGCATTGCAATCAGTTTCTCGCGCCGCGCCTCGATCGGCTGTCCGGCTTACGCCAAAGCCAATCGTGCCGCCGACGCCAAACCCGTACGCCGAGCGTGCGGCCAGTCACGCGCCTGGCCCACTCGCGCAGCTATTCCGAAACGGCGCTCGGCTCCGTCGCGGGTTCACCGCTCGCGCCATCGCCGTTGGCGACCGACTCGCCGGCAGACTCCGTCGCGGCCGCTTGTGCCGCGGCAGGCTCCTCGGCAGCCGGCACGTACACAGGCTCGCCCGCATCCGGAACCACGCGCGGCAGCGCCAGCCGCTCGCGCGCGGCGCGCTGTTGCTCGAGGTGGGTCCCCCCAGTGCCATATTTCTTGATCAGTGTGCGGACCCTGTCCGAGGGCTGCGCGCCCACGCCCAGCCAATACTCGATCCGCTCTGGCCGGAGCAGGGTTCGCGCGTCGACTTCGCCCACCATGGGGTCATAGGTTCCGAGCTCTTCCAGCACGCGACCGTCGCGCGGGTTGCGCGAGTCGATGGCGCAAATGCGGAAGAACGGCCGATGCTTTCGGCCCATCATCTTCATGCGAATCTTAACTGCCACACATTTCTCCTGATAAACGAAGTTTCACAGCATATTAGCCCGCCGGAATGCTTCCGTGCAGGTGATTTTAATGATTTCTTCCCTCGCGTTTGCGTCGGCGGGCTTCTTTTTCGCGTTGTTTGCGCAGATTCGCGCGCTCTTGCGAATTAAGCCGCTTGCCGGTACCGACCTTTTGCCGTTGTAGCTGGGCGGCCGGGTTGGTCAACCCGCGCTGCAGCTCCTGCATTTCGCGGAATCGCTCGCGCATGCCCATGCCCGCCATGCGTTTCATGATGGCGGCCATGCCATCGAACTGCTTGACGAGCTCATTGACTTCGTGCGCCTCGACACCGGCGCCGGCCGCGATGCGCCGCCGGCGGCTTTGGTCGATCAACCGCGACGGGTTTCTTCGCTCAGCGGGGGTCATGGCATCGATGATGCCACCCAGCCGCTGCATGTCTTGATCGGCGTCCACGCCATCCAGCATTTGCTGCATGCCGCCCATGCCCGGCAGCATGCTCATGACTTTGTTGAGCGGGCCCAGCTTTTTGGTCTGGCCGAGCATTTTGCGGAAATCGTCGAGCGTGAATTCGCCCTTCCGCAGCCGCTCTTCCTGGTTGGCCATCTCCGCTTGGTCGAACTTGGCCTGCGCCTGCTCGACCAGCGTAAGAACGTCGCCCATCCCCAGAATCCGCTGCGCCATGCGGTCAGGATGAAACTCTTGCAGGGCATCCAGATGCTCGCCGGTGCCAATGTATTTGATCGGCACCCCGGTCACTTGCTTGACCGAGAGAACCGCGCCACCGCGAGCATCGCCATCCAGCTTGGTGAGGATGACGCCGTCGAGCTCGAGAGCTTCGTTGAATGCATTCGCGCTATTGACGGCATCCTGCCCGGTCATGCCGTCGACCACCAGATAGACCTGCTGCGGCTGCACGCGGCGGTCAATCTGCTTGAGTTGCTGCATCAGCTCGTCATCGATGTGCAGGCGTCCGGCCGTATCCAACAGCACGACGCTTGCGCCAACCTGCTTGGCGTGTCCGATCGCGGCCGAGCACACCGCCACCGGGTCCTTGGCGCCGGGCTGACTGAATACCTCGATCCCAAGCTGATTGCCGATCACATGCAGTTGCTCGATAGCCGCCGGACGCTGCAAGTCGGCCGCCACCAACAAGGGCTTGCGTCCGCGCTCGTTGATCAAGCGGCCAAGCTTTCCGCAGGTGGTCGTCTTGCCCGATCCCTGCAAGCCGCACAGCATGAGCACGGTCACGCCTGCCTGCAGATGCAACGAATGGTCGACCGGGCCCATCAGGTCCACCAACTCCTGGTGGACGATGCCGATCAACTGCTGGCCGGGATCGAGCGATGCCAGCACGCGCTCGCCGAGCGCTTTCTCGCTGACGCGCGCGATGAATTCCTTGACGACCGAATAGCTGACGTCGGCTTCGAGCAGCGCCTTTTCGACCAGCGCCAGCCCCTCGCGCATGTTCGATTCGGTCAGCTTTCCCTTGCCGCGCAGGGTCTTCAGCGCAGACGATAAGCCTTCTTGGAGCGATTCGAACATGGTTGAAACTCGAGACCGTGGGCAACCGCGCCAGATCGCAGGCGAGCTCATCCAAAGCTGGCTGCCTGGCGCAAGTTACATGCCTGCCGAGAACGGCCGCGGGGGCCTCATCAGCCGGCCAAAGAAACTCGCATTCTAGCGAATTAGCCGCCCCTCAGGCAATCCTCGTCCACGACAGGCGAATAACGGGCAAATGCGCTTGAGATCGGGCTCCGCCAACGATACAACGCTGCCATGCCGAGGCTG
>DATJEN010000099.1:0-12598 GCA_035496575.1 Pirellulales bacterium | reverse complement strand
GCAGGCGTGATTCCCCGTCAAGTGGTGCCGGAATTTGTCAACGGATAGCACGGAGAACGATCGGCCGTTGGACGATGCGAGCCGTCCCGGGCAGCCCGCCAAGAGGGCGCTTGGCTCGCTGACGCCGGTGCTAACTGTGTTGGGTTCGATGGCGGCGATTTCGCTGGTGGTCGTCGGATGCGCCGGATTTCCCGGCCTGTTGGTGTTGGGCGTGCTTGGTGCGGCGGTGGGATTCGTCGGATTGCAATACCTGGCCTGGGGCTGGTGGCTGGGAAATCAGATCCGCAAGGACGAAGAGCGCGCGGATCAACAGCCCAAATGACGCCGGTCGCGCGTTCGTCCGCACGGAAACAGGACCGAAGGAGCGGGAGCTAAACGATGGTCGTACTAACGCCCGCCGAAGAACTGGGGCTCAGCGGGTTGCACCTGGATGGCCGCGTGCGCAAGGCCATCTATGCAATGTCGCCCGAGACGATCCGCGAACTGGCCCGGCGGATGAACGAAGAGGCCACCCGCCGGCACTTGCTCTACTACCGCGAAACTGGCCCCGAGCCGATCCACATCCTGTTGCGCCCGATCGCGGTGATGCCGGATCAGTTGGCCTATCTGAACTTCGTCTCCCTCACGATTCTCAACGCGCTCAAGCGGTTGCCAGACCTGTACCTGCAGGATTTTTCCGTGCGGCAGGTGGTGCCGCTGGGACCTGAGGAAGAGCGTTGGCTGTGGGAAAGCTGGGGCGAAAGCCAACGCGAAAACAATCCCGTGCTGGGGCGTTTGGATGCCGTGGCCGATTTCACCAGCCCCATGTGGAAGGATTCGCTCGCCTTCATGGAGCCCAATTTGTGCGGCGTTGGCGGTCTGCACATGGGTCCGACCTGCGAGCAGCTTTTGGCCGAGATCGTCGTGCCCGCGCTGCAGCAAGCCGACCCCGAGTTGGAAATGGAAGTCGGCCAGGACCTGCGCGAGATTTTCATCCAGGAAGTGTTCGACCACTTGCAGGCCATCGGGCGCCCCGGCCACAACGTGTGCTTCATCGAGCCCAAGTACGCGGGCCAAGGCATCGATGAACAGGAGTCGCTGGCTCACTACTATCATGAGCGGCATGGTCTGCGCATTCTGCATGCCGACCCGCGCGAGCTGAAGATCGAAGGCGATGAGGTGTGGTTCGACGGCCAGGTGGTCGATATCGCCTATCGCGATTACGAAGTCCGCGACCTGGTGCGGCTGGAGCGGGAAGAAAGAGTCGACGTCGAGCCGCTGCGGCGACTGTTTCGCGAGAACCGCATCGTCTCGTCGATGGCCGGCGACTTCGACCACAAGAGTTGCTGGGAACTTCTGACCGACCCGGCCTACACGAACAAGTATTTTACGGCCGAAGAGCGACAGATCTTTCGCCGGCACATCCTGTGGACGCGCATTCTGGCCGATCGCAACACGACACTGCCAGGCGGCGAGACGGGCGACCTGCTCGATTATGTGCGCGAAGAGTACGAGCTGTTGGTGCTGAAGCCGAATCGATCTTACGGCGGCGACCGAGTGGTGATCGGCCATTTGCTCACCGCGGCCGAGTGGCAACGGGAAGTCAAAACCGCCCTGGACGACCCCGAAGAGTGGGTTGTGCAGCGGCTGGCCAGTCTGCCGGTACACGAGTTTCCGGTCGTGAGCAGCGACGGTCAAACCGCCATCGAACCCTTTTACACGGTGATGGGCTTTGCACCGAGCAAGTATGGCTTGGGGATCATCGGCCGCGCGTCACAGAAGCAAGTCGTTAACGTGGCGCAGCGCGGCGGAATGTGCGGTGTGCTGGTGGGACGGCCCGCCGGCCGCCTGGTCGGGCCAGGGCGTCCGCTGTCATAGACCGAGCGACACGCGCCCCGGCGGTGGCACATTACTTGAAGTACGCGGGCTCGTTGCCGAGCTTCCATTTGATGTTGCAGCCGATGCTTGGCTTCTGGTCGGCCGGCACCTTGCGGCCCGCCAGCACGGCATCGAGCGCGGCGCGCAAGTCCTGACCAGTCAGCGCGACACCCGTGTTCGGGCGGCTCGCATCAAGCTGGCCGCGATACACGAGCTTCTGATTTCCGTCGAATACATAGAAGTCGGGCGTGCAGGCGGCATGGTAATCCTGGGCAACTTCTTGCGTTTCGTCGAACAGGTACGGAAACGTGTAGTCGCGGCGTTCCACCTCGTGCACCATTTGCTCGGGCGAGTCGTCGGGATGGCTCGCCACGTCGTTGGAGTTGATGCCGACGACGGCCACGCCCTTTGCCTGATAGTCGCGCGCGAGTTTAGCTAGCTCGGGCGCGACATGTTTCACATAAGGGCAATGATTGCACATAAAGACGACGAGCAGGGCCGGTGCGCCCGCCAGGTCGCCGAGCGATACCATGCTGCCATCCACGTTGGGCAAGGAAAAATCGGGCGCTTTGGTCCCGAGCGGCAACATGGTGCTGGGTGTCAAAACCATGGCAAATCTCCTGAAAAAGCCTCGCACAAGACCCAAAGCTATGCTTATCTTAACAATCCGCACCGGGGGGCAAACCCCCGCGGCACAAGCGGCGGCTGCGCTGCGAGATCGCCGGCGTTTGCCGCGAATCGACAAACTGCTCCACAAGCCTTGGGAGTCTTGCCATGAGTTACGCTGAAAACCCATACCGCACCTGGGGCACGGTTGCCGCGCAGGCGGAGACCAGCGAGCGAGCCCGTTTCATTCGGCTCACTTATCTGCACCTGGCCGGCGCCGTGCTGGCCTTCATGGGTCTGGAAGCGTTCTTGCTCAGCTTGCCGGGAGTGGGCGAAGCCGTCTCCGTCGTGCTGGGGGCACGCTGGGGTTGGGTCATGGTGCTGGCGGCGTTCGTGGGCGTGAGCTTCATCGCCAATAGCTGGGCCAGCTCCTCGACCTCGATCATGACGCAATACCTGGGGCTTGGCTTGTATGTCGTCGCCGAGGCGATCATTTTCGTGCCGCTGTTGTATTTGGCCGCCACCTTCGCGCCCAACGGAACTCAGGCCATTGCCATGGCCGGCGTGCTGACGCTGGTTGTCTTCACCGGGCTGACGGGCGTGGTAATGTTGAGCGGCGCCGATTTTTCATTTCTGCGCACCACGTTGTGCGTGGCCGGATTCGTGGCGCTGGGCATCGTGATTTGCGCTGCGATTTTTGGATTCAACTTGGGCGTCCTGTTCATGGGCGCCATGATTCTGCTGGCTTGCGGATATATCCTGTACGACACCTCGAACGTCTTGCATCATTATCAGATTGGGCAGCACGTGGCGGCTTCGCTGGCGCTGTTTGCGTCGGTCGCGCTGTTGTTCTGGTACATCTTGCAGTTGGTGCTGTCGTTCACTTCGCGCGATTAATCGAGCTTGCCAGAGCATTGCTCGTTCGTGTTTATGCACCATTGCCACTTGTGCTTTTCTGGCCCGCGCCTTGCCGCCTCCCTATAATGCCAGATGTTGCAACGCGGCGTCGTGGGGCGTGCCATGTCCGATGAGTCTTACTCACCCTTGTACCTGGCCGGAATCGAACACTTCAACGTGTGCGATTTCTACGAGAGCCATGAAGTGTGGGAAGAGCTGTGGACCGATTATCAGGGGCCCTCGCGCAAGTTCTATCAAGGCCTGATTCAGGCGGCCGTGGCCCTACATCATTTTGGCAACGGCAACACGCGCGGCGCGCGCAAGTTGTATTACAGCACGCGCGGGTATCTGGAGCCGTATCGTCCCTGGCACCAGGGGCTCGACCTGGAGAAGTTTCTTTCCGAGTTCGAGCGCTGCTTCGCCGAAGTGACGCAAAGCGAGGAGGAATACCCCGATATCGAAATCGTGCCCGATCTGATCCCGGAGATTCATTTGACCGCCGCGGCGCAATGAAACTGACCGCATTTCGCGAGGTATGCTTGGAAAACATGCTGTGAGGGCTGGCCTGCCGTGAAGTGAAGGCTGGTTGTGCCGATCGAGCGGTGACGCGATTCATGTAGTGGAAACATCATGTCAGAATCCGGCGATGATCTGACGTTTTCCGCGGACGATTTTTCGGGCCGCGTCCGGCTGTTCCCGCTGCCGAACCTGGTGCTGTTTCCGCACGTCATTCAGCCGCTGCACATTTTCGAGCCGCGCTATGTCGATTTGCTGCACGATGCCATCGAAGATGACCGCTTGATCACGATGGCGATCTTGAGGCCCGGTTGGCAGAACAATTATGAGGGGCGGCCATCGATCGCGAACTTCGCGTGTCTGGGACGCATCCTCACCTGGCATGCCTTGCCCGATCGCCGTTACAACTTGCTGCTGTTGGGCGTGCGGCGCGTGCGCATCGCGCACGAGTTGCCGGCAGCCCGACTGTTTCGCGAAGCCGACGTCGAGCTGGTTGAAGACCGCTATTGCGGCGCTGGGTCTGAGTGCCGCCGCGAGCTGCAGCTCGAGCTCGTCTCGGTGTTTCGCAGGGCCATGCCCGAGGTGTGCGACGCCGAGGAGCTGCTCAGCCACTTGTCGGTCGACACCGTATCGCTCGGGACGCTAACCGACGTGATCGCTTATGCGCTCGATCTCGATCTGTGCGCCAAGTACGAGTTGCTGGCCGAGCCCGATGTCGACAAACGGGCCCGGTGGCTGCTTGGACACTTGAAGTCCTCGGTGGCCGAGCGCTGCCAGGTCAGCGTTGCTGCTGGCTTCCCGCCCTCGTTTAGCAGCAATTAGCCGCTTCTCCGCGGCTGCGACCGCAAACTCGTCATGCGGCCACGGCGACTTCTTGACCCGCGCCGCGGCGGCCTTCTAAGATTGGCTGATGGGCAAGGCCTCTCATTCCAACTCTGACACCGCGGAAAATGCCGACTCGGGCAGCCTGGCCGGCGAACTGGACGAGCCCGCGCTGCTTCCTGCCTCGTCCGCGGTCGATCAAGCCCGCATCGCTCGCGCGGTGCGCGAAATCCTGGCGGCCGTCGGCGAAGACCCCGACCGCGAGGGGCTGCTGGAAACGCCGGCCCGCGTGGCACGCATGTACGCCGAGCTGTTCAGCGGGCTGCACGAGGACCCGCGCTTGTATCTGCAAAAGTTCTTTTCCGAGCAGTACGACGAGGTGGTGCTGGTCCGCGACATCAGCTTCAACAGCATGTGCGAGCACCACATGCTGCCCTTCATGGGACAAGCCCATATTGGCTATGTTCCCAACGGGCGCGTCGTTGGGCTGAGCAAGCTGGCGCGCGTGGTCGAGGCCGTCGCCCGCCGTCCGCAAGTTCAAGAGCGCATGACCGAGACGATCGCCAATTTGTTGCTCGAAGAGCTCGAGGCCAAAGGCGTGGCCGTGGTCATCGAAGCCACGCACACCTGCATGACCATTCGCGGTATTCGCAAACCGGGCAGCTTGTGCGTGACATCGGCCATGAAGGGCATCTTCCGCTCGAACCTGTCCAGCCGCTCTGAAGTGATGAACTTGATCTATGGCGCGCGATCGTAAGGCAGGTTCGGCCTCGATCGATCTCGTGCGGAAGGCCATTTAGCGGTGGATATCCTCACCCAATTCGTGCTGCGGCTTACTTTTGGCATGGCGCTGGGCATGGCGCTCACCAATCCGCGGCAAGTGACGAGCGGATATTACCGCAACCATCTGTACGTGCTGCTGGGGCTCAATGTATTGGCGACCATGGTGGCTTTCAGTGCGCCGGATCGGTTCGCGCTTGCGCCTCCCTTGATCGCCGCCATTTTATGTTACGTCGGGTCGCTGGCCTGGCTTTTCGAACGGGCGCAGGCTGGAATCGTGCTCCTGGCCGTTTTAAGCGCGGTTGCGCTGTGGGGCGCGTGGGCGGACACGGCGTGGCCCCCCTCCAGCGATCCCGCGCGTACGCTACTTGCCGCCCTCACGCCGGTCACCAGCGGATTGGTGCTGGGGATGACCATGGCCGCCATGTTTTTGGGCCACTGGTATCTCAACTCGCCGACCATGGCGATCCGTCCGCTCGAACGCCTGGTCGGACTGATGGCCGGCTCGATCGTGCTGTGCTCGCTTGTCGAGGCGGCCAACCTGGCAGTGTGGCTCGAGCGCGCTGGCGCGGCAACCACCGAGCAATGGTTGTTCGTGGCCATGCGCTGGCTGTCGGGGATCGTTGGCGCCCTGCTGCTGGCGTACATGGCCTATCGCACTCTCAAAATCCCCAACACGCAAAGCGCCACGGGTATCCTGTATGTGGCCGTCATCGTGGCCTTTTTGGGGGAGCTGGTCTCGCTGTTGTGGGCAGCCCAAACCGCAAGCTGGACCTGAAGTAGCCGAGCATCGATTCCCGCCGCGGCGGCACGTTTTACGCAGCCGTTACAACCCCACCCTGCTGGCGCGGGCTGGCGGGTGCTTTCCGCCCGCTCGGCGGCGGCCTACAATCGAGTTAGGTTGACAATGTGTCGAACAGAGTGACAGGAGGGCTTCCGATGGTCGCGCGCATCAGCTTGGCTTTGCTTTGTGTTGCCATCTATGCTTCGGTGACGGCAACCTCCACTCACGCTCAAACATTCGGCGGCGGCTTTTACCAGGGACGCTCCGACAATCCCAACGGCCCGACCGTCAGCCCGTATCTCAATCTGCTGCAGAACAACAACCAACTGAACGGGCAGCCGACGTATCAAAGCCTGGTCAAACCGCTCGTGGATCAGCAGAGTGCCATTCAGCGGCAGGGCAACTCGCTGCAACAGTTGCAGCAGCAAGTTCGCACGCAGGGTGGCGCCGCTACGTCGCAAAGGGCCACCGGCCACACAACCTTCTTCATGAATTACTCGCACTACTTCCCGAACGCAACTCGCCCACAGCAGCAGCGGTAGTTTCCGGCGCGCAAGTCGTGCGATTTCTGCGTGTGTTGGCCGGTTTTTCGCGGCCGCCACCGATTGCTGGTATCATTTAGCGCGGGGGCTGGCACTTCGCTGGCCAGTTGCTCGAGCGTTCTCTTCCAGCAGGACTTGAACGGGAGAAAATTCATCATGCACGCGCGCAGGCTGTTCTATCTCGTCGCCGTGATTCTGCTCATCGCGGGTTGTAATCGGATGCGCAGCATGGCAGGGCGTGAAGCCGCTCATGAGCTTGTCGGGAAAGCATCTCCCTTGTTCACCGCGCCTTTGCTGGACGGGGGTGAGTTGCGGCTGGAAGACGAGCTGGGCAAGAACGTCATCGTGCTCGATTTCTGGGCCACGTGGTGCGGACCCTGCGTCAAGGCGCTACCTACCATCGCCAGCGTCACGCGCGAGTATCGCGATCGCGGCGTAAGGTTCTTTGCCGTGGACCAGGGAGAAGATGCCGACACGATTCGCTCCTTCCTGGAGGAGCGCAAGCTCGACGTGACCGTCGCTCTCGACCCCGATGGCGCGATCGGAAACCGCTACAAGGTCGAGGGCATTCCACAGACCGTGATCATCGGGCGCGACGGCAACGTGAAATCCGTCCACATCGGATTGATTCCGGATCTCGCGACCGAGCTTGCCCGCGAGTTAGAAGCCCTGGTGGAGAAGAGCGAACCGGTGGCACACAACCCACAACCGGCGCAACTCCGCTGACGCGGATGTCGGAGAGACTGCACAACTGAAAGGTGAATCAAAATGGTTTCGAATGCGAGAGCGTTGCGGCGAATCGTGTTGGCCACGCTGGCGTTTGTCGCTTGCGGAGCCTGTACGGCCAGAGCCGAGCTGCAAGCGGCCTTTCATCATGTGCATCTGACCGCCACCGACCCACCGGCCGCGGCCAAGTGGTACGCCGAAAACCTGGGTGGCCAGGCGCGAAAAATCGGCTTCTTCTCCGCGGTGGGCTTCGATAAGACCACGATCATTTTCTTTCAGGCCAAACCGGGCTTTCCCGGCAGCGTCGGCAGCGTGGCCGACCACATCGGGTTTTCATTCCCCGACATCGAGGCCAAGCTGAAGCAACTCGCCGATAACAAAGTCGAGATCGTATCGGGCGTTGAGCAAGAAGGTCCCATCAAATATGCCTTCGTCAAGGACCCCTGGGGCACGCTGATCGAAGTCGTGCAAGATCCCGAGGTCGAAGGGCTTCACCACGTGCACCTGGCCGTGACAAATCCCCAGGAAACGCTTGCGTGGTATCAAGGCGCGCTGGGGGGCGAAAGTGGTCGCTTCGCCGGGCTGATCCCGGGCATTCGCTACGGAAAAACCTGGCTCCTGGTGAAGAAGGTGGAAGCGCCCCTGGCCGCCACCAAGGGGCGCTCAATCGATCACCTAGGCTGGTCCTTCGCTGATCTGGACGCGGCGGCCGTCGAACTCAAGGCGCGCACCGTGCACTTCGAAGCCGAGCCATTTGTGTTCGGCACCAGCAAGATCGCGTTTATCGTCGATCCGTGGGGCACGCGGATCGAACTGGTGGATCGCAAACCGACCCAGCCCAAGAAAACCGCCAAAGCCGAGTGAGCGGTGCGGCATTTTTAGCGGATGGGCGGCAAGCGAACCAGCCGCGGCGCGGGTGCGCTAGCTGAAGTCGGTCCCGCCACGATTTTTCGCTCCGCCATTGGCGGACAAGGCGGCTGGTTTTCCGGCGCGCCCGTTGGCCGGCTGCCGAAGCGCGCTCGCCACTTCCGCAGACGCGAGAGCGGCGACTCGAGCGGCACCGGATCGACACCGTATCCCATGCTCACGCTCCCCCGCACCCGGTGAGCGTCGGGTACAGGGTCCTCACCATAGGTCGTGTCCACCGCGAGGGCAAAGGAGCCGTGAACGACCGCGCCCAAGAAGACCAGCGCCGCGAGAGGCGCAGCATAGCGAGCTTTCATCGTACACGCACCGATCTGGAACGCCCGCCGCTGCATGGGTTTGGCTCGGATCGTTCGGCCGCGGCTAAAGACCCTCTTCGGCAAACCATTCGGCGGTTCACCGGCCGAGCATGAGGAATTTGATCGCGCGCGCTGGACATTTGTTGATGCCAGCAAGCTGCCAGGTCGAGCTGGCTGTCGCGCCCGAACGCAAGCCGCCGCCGCTCAACGTGACAAGCTGCGCGCTACTGAACCAGCGAGTACATCCCATGCGTGGATCGCTTGAGCTTGCCTTGCTTGACGAGCTCTTCCCACACGGCGCGCGGATACTGGTCGGGCGGCGTGATGGCGGCTACGCTCGAGCGCTGCCCCGAGCTTAACGGGCCGCGGCCAATCCGCGAGGCATCGTCCAGCTCCGTCAGCTTGAGCCGTTTCCTGAAGGCTTTTAAGGCGGCCTTAAGCACCTCGGGCGTGGGCGGCGCGGCCGATGGTTCACTCGGCCCGCCTGTGGCGTCGGGCTGCGGTTCGATCGGCGGATCGGTCATGGCGTGGTCCTTGCTCGCGCATGGCGCGAATCTCGCTGGAGATGCAGCGGGTTCTTGGCGAGCTTAGCGGCCAGGACCGCTAGAGTCCAGCGACGCGCGGCCTCCGTGACGGATCTCGTGCGGGATCTACCGGCCCCGCGATCAGAGCGTTGTCGAGGGCTCGCGAGCCGTCGCGATGTCCTCGCCGCCGGCCGCTTCGAAGATCTGCCGCGCTCGGTCCGTTTCGTCCGAGTCTTCGGTATGCAAGCAAATCAGGGCCGAGCCACCTTTCACTTTGCCCTCGTACCGCGTAGCTTCGTACTCGGGTATTCCCAGCCCAATCAGCGCGCCGGTGATTCCGCCAAGGGTTCCGCCCACGGCAGCGCCACTTAGGGCCGCCATGATTGGGCCTGCCGCGATCAAGGGTCCGAGGCCGGGAATGGCGAGGGCCCCGATGCCGGCCAGCCAGCCTAGTCCACCCCCCAGCACCGCGCCAGTGCCGGCGCCGGTGGCGGCGCCCTCAGGGGCCTTCGTCTCATTCTCGATGACAAAGTCTCGCGTTCCCGTGGTCTTCGACATCAACACCGAAATATCCTGATTGGAGAATCCGGCGTCCTTGAGCTCATCGGCGACTTGCGCGGCTTGCGCGTAGCTGCGGACGGTACAAAATATGGCTTTCGCCATGGTTGGTTCCCCTGTTCCGGTGCCAGAATGATAGAACGCACAGAAGTGTCGTGAAGTTGGGGATGCAAGCGGCATACCGGCTGACTCGAAAGCGTCTTGGCGCAGAGAAAAAGGCCGGGCACTCAGCCTTTGAGCACCCGGCCTGCGATAGAGCTTCAGTTTTACTTCAGCCTAGCGGCGACGGAACAGCCCGCGTCGTGCCGGAGCTTGCTGCGGCGCGGCCTGCGGCTGGTTCGCTGGCACCGGCGTCACCGCCGGTTGCGGCGGAGCCGGTGGGCCAGGCGCGGCATTCGAGGTCGTCTGATGCGCAGTGCCGGTGGGCACAACGTGCATCGACATGGTGCGCGAGACATGCAGGTCGACCGGCCCGCCCGATAGGTTGCTGGCCGCGGCCACGAAGTCGTCGCGGGTTTGAACCTGCTGATCGTTGACGCCCACGATCATGTCATTGGGACGCACGCCAGCCTGGTAAGCCGGGCTGTTGGGTTCGACATTGGCCACCATGGCCGCATCATCAACTTGCTCGTCGAGGATGATGCCCAGGAAGTTCATGCCGGGACCGGCCGGAGCACTTTGAGTGATCTGCTGCGTAAACTCCTGCGTCGGGGTCCAATACAGCGTCTGTTGCTGGCCATTGCGCAGGACCACAAACGGAATGCGCTGGCCCGGCTGCACGCTGTACAGGTAGCTGTAGAATCCTCCTTGATTGTTAAAACGCTGGCCGCCGACCGAGACGATCTGGTCGCCTGGTTGGAAGCCGGCATTGGCAAAATAGCCGCCCGGCGCAATCGAGTTGATCACCAGGCCGGCCCCTGCGCCGGTGCCGAACGCGAGGCCCAGGTTCGCATTGCTGCGAACGCCCGCGCCGGCGGCGCCGCCGCGGTTGGCGTCGGTCGTCAAGGCACGGTTCGTTTGATGAGGAGTCGGCCCGCGGCGGAAGTCGGGTCGATTGCGGTTTTGATCCGCATTGCGGTCATTGTCGTTGCGGCGATCGTCGCGATTGTCGCGGGCATCGTCACGGCGATCATCGGAACGGTTGCGATCTCCAAAGGTCCGCGGCGGAGTTGGCCGATTGTTCGCCGGCTGGCCGGCATTGGGGGCAGCGGGCTGAGGGGCGGCCTGCGGCTGTGTGTTTGGCGCGCCAGGCGTGCTCGGACTCGCAGCGTTGGGACTGGAGGGACTCGAGGGAGCGGATGGTTTTCCGGCCGCTGGGTTCGAGTTGCTGGGACTGGAGGATGGTGCGTTCGCTGGGCTGGGAATCCGCGGGGCCGAGTTGTCGGCCGCGGGCTTGCTATCAGACGGACTTGGAGCCGGCGCGTTGGCTGGCGCGGGACTCTTGTCCGCCGGCTTCTCCGCCTGTGGTGGATTGGCTGGCGGATCGGCAGCCGTCAACCGCGGCGTCGCCACGCCCATTACCGTCAACGCCACGAATGCTTTCACGACACTTGCGAGTTTCATGATCTAAATCTCCCGTAACAAGCGACACAAGCCCTCGCCCATCTACCGGCCCGAACGCGCGCAGACAAGCGCGGTCAAAGAGAAAGCAGTCTGCATGCCGCACACACATTTTTTCTTGCGGGAGAGGTGTTTCCGCAAATTGAAAAATGGCTGCGTCGCCAGGTTGAACTCCCGGCGCTCACGCTGCCGACCTACAGAGCGGGTTGGGCTCACGCCGGCCCAGGCGCAAAAAGAATGCGTGGCGCTCTCAAAAGAGCGCCACGCCTTAAACATCCTTGGGCATTTGACAACTACCGCGTGCGGCGGTAACGGCCCACAAGCCCCAAATTCGCCTTCGCGGGCTGATCGTCCTTTTTCACCTGGTCGTCCTTTTTCACGCTGCTGTCAGCCGCAGGCACCGACCCTGTGTCGCTCGCCTGGCAATCATTGCAGGGTGTGTTGCAGGGCACGGTCACCGGAACCTGGCAAGTCACGGTCTTGGGTACCATCCGGCATACCTGGTAAGGCACCTGTTTTTGCACCGTGTACGGCACCTGGATCGTCCGCGTGGCCGTTTGCTGTTCTGGAACGACACGGCAGGTCGTCACCTGGCGCGTGCCGGTCCGCTGCTGCGGTACGCACACCTGGTACTGCACCTGCCGAACGCGTTGCTCCTGCACGTAGTTGCATACCTGGTAGTTCTGCGTGCGGGTTTCCGGTCGGCACAGCGTTACCTGGTAGTTGTAGGCCACTTGCTCGGTCTGCGGCCGCATCACTGTATACGGAACCTCGCGCGTCACCATGTTCGGCACCCACACACGGCACATCCGCGTGCAGGTCTGAGCGCAATCGCCGCAACCGGAGGTGTAGGTCTGCTGCACTTGTTGCCAGCTACCCTGGTCTTCGCATACGGTGCGAGTCATCTGAACCGGAACCATCCGGCATACCTGGCGGGTCGCCTGCCGGGTCTCCGTGTAGGGCACCATCACCGTGTATTGCCGCTGCTGAGTCGTCATCACGGGCTTGGATACCGTGTAGTTAATGTCCCGCGTGCGGGTCTCGAACGTCGGCACGGTGTACTGGTACTCTTCCGTGTGGGTCTCGGGCACGCACTCGGACACGTTGCGAGTCATCTGAACCGCAACCATGCGGCACACCTCGCGGGTCCCCTGCCGGGTCTCGGTGTAGGGCACCATTACCGTGTACTGCCGCTGCTGAGTC
>DATJEN010000098.1:0-3647 GCA_035496575.1 Pirellulales bacterium | reverse complement strand
CACCCCAAAACGTATAGCCACTTCCACCCAGCTCCTTGGTTACCTCGAGCGCCTTCTTCACTTGCGCCGCGGCAAAGGCAAACGCATCGGCGTTGGGGCTGGTCGCGGCGCCGTGCATGTAGCGCGGGTTGCTAAACAGGTTGGCGGTGCCCCACAGCAGTTGAATGCCCGTGCGGCCTTGCTCTTCCTTGAGCACCTTCACGACCGCGTCCAGGTTCTTATTGCTCTCGGCCAGCGTCTTGCCCTCGGGCGCGACGTCCCGATCGTGGAAGCAATAAAAGTGGGTGCCCAGTTTCTCCATGAACTCGAACGCCACGCGGACCCGATTCTTGGCGTTCTCGACCGTGTCCTCGGCCGCTTCCCAGGGGCGTGACATGGTGCCCGGCCCAAACGGGTCCAGCCCCGTGCCGCGGAACGTGTGCCAATAGGCCACCGCGAAGCGCAGATGGTCCTTCATCGCCTTGCCTTCCACCACCTCGTTCTCGTCATAGTGGTGGAAAGCGAGCATGTTCTTACTCTTGGGACCTTCGAAGCGGATCTTCTCGACTTCTGGAAACGCGGCCATGGCGAATACTCTCGACGGCTCATCAGGAACAAAGGAAGGCTAGGGGGACGTCCCGCCAGCAAAGACCCGCCATCGTGGCAAATTCAGCGCGTGCGGGCAAGTGGCGAGAAAGGCGGGTAGCGGTTCAGTCTAATCGGATGTTTTCGGCTGGGGCCCAGGGCTCTTCTGCATCACGCACCAGCTTTGATGCTGCGCGAACCTCCAAACCCCTCACTCGCGCTGCGGGAAATATCGAGCTATGCGCGTCGGCACCGACGGCTCGCAGCCGGTGTTGCGAAGCAACAAGACGTTTGGTCAAGCGCCTGTCCCACCTTCCGGCTAGTGAAGACAAGCAGAAGCGGGCTCAACTCTCGCCAACGCCGCGCAGATCGCCGTGAATCGACCAAGGCGCTGAATGGCCAGAAAAAAAGGTTTCAGGAACCTTGTCCGGAGTCAGTCGAGGTTGCGTCAGCAACTCAGTTCCACACCGCGAACAGCTCGCGATGATGACGCGGCAACTGCACGTCGGCTTGTGCCAGGTCGTACGCCAGGCGATAGATCGCCTGCTGCCAGGCTTGCATCCCGCCAAACATCGCCGGACACGCGACAAAGCCGGGCGGCACCGACCAGCCCGAGGGCTTGGGCGCTTTTTTGGGCTTCGAAGAGGCGAAGAAAGGCGTTATCCGGTTAGCATCCATAGCTTTTTGGTTCCTCGACCGTCGCCAGCTTTTACCTGCTAGCTTCTCTTGCCGTACCTGCTTACCCGGCTAGCTGCCATGCTCTGCTGGCATAGTTCACGATCGTTATCACCAACATCGTCATGAGTTTGAAAAGAGTTACTGCGGAAACGGTGGTCTGGGCGGGGAGCGCGGAAACCACGCCGCCAAGATTGATACGGTCCGCAAGCTCGCTTGCATGGTCGCGCGTTACAACCCGGCAAAACCGCAATTGCTTTGCAGAAGTTGAACCTTTTATACTTTCGCCGCTGTCTGAAGCGCCAACCCGGCAACGCCGGGAGGCTGAAGGTTATGCGACGGCAAGCGTGACTGACTGGAGCGACCAGAGGAACGCACAACTCTCGAGCCGGCAAGCTGTCACACGGAATGTTTCCGCGATCGACCGACGGATAGGGTCACGGCTTTGCCGCTCACAGCGAAAGGACTCCTGCTATGAGTAGCGCGATGTTAGAGCGAGCGCCGCACCATGCGGCCCATTTACACCCGCAGGGCTTCGGTGCTCCGGCGCCGGCCGCCCCCAGCGCCAACTATTGCGTGGTGCCCCGCTGCACGATGAAGGCCGAACGCTGCCAAGGCGGCATGAAGCTGCATTGCTCGTGCGATGACGACGTCTCGTGTGCCACGCTGCAGCATCTGTGCAAGATGCTGTGCGATGGCATGTGCAACTGCTGCTGCACGCTCAACGGCGTGTGCATCTGCCAGTGCAACCTGGCCTGCGGCATCTGCACCTACGAGTGCACCAAGAATGGCGTTTGCATCACCTGCAAGAGCGGTGACAAAGCCTGCTGCGACATGATCCAAGCTTGCTGTGACTGCTTGAGCAAGTGCTTGGAGTCGGGCTGCTGCTGCTACGTGTCGTTCCACAACACGCCCGTCTGCTGCGGCTGCTGCTAAATAATCCGCGAAAAACTTGCTGCGCAGTTTGACCCCGGCTCAATCGCGAGCCGGGGTTTTTTGTTGCGCCTCAGCCGGCTTTTGCTTGGGCGCGGGAAGATCGAGCCCGCCCTGATGGATCACCAGCCGCTCGACCTCGCCCTCTTTGCTATCGAAGGTGACGCTCGCTTCGGCGGCGCGCAGATAGAAGCGGTCATTGGCTTCGGGGTAAATCGCGATCTTCGGCTGGCCCGTGACCTGCAAGTACAGCCGGTCCTTCTCGCGCGTGATCCGCACCTGGGCCAGCGGTCCCAACTGATACTTGCCCGTTAGCCGCTCGAGCTCCGCTTCAGGCACTTCGACCAGCTTGGGCAGGGAGGGCGGCTTGGGCTCTCCGCCGCTCAGTAGTTCAACGAGCCCGAACCCGAGTCGATCGACGTGGCTGCCTGCAGAGTTGCACAGCACTACCACGCCCATTTGTTTCTCAGGCACGAAGGCCACGAACGAGTGATACCCGCCGGTTTGTCCGTTGTGCCACACGATGTCCCCGCTGCGACGAATCTGCCAGCACAAGCCGACGTCATTGGCGCCGTCGGGCACTTTGAAATGCACCTCGCGGCTCTTGGCCATCGCGCCATCAAGCGAACTGTGCTCCCTGCCGAGATAGGCGCGCAGAAATCGAACCATGTCCGCCGCGGTGGATCGCAACGCGCCGGCCCCGGCCAGGGTCGGCAGGTCCCAGTTGGCCTGCGGATTGCCGTCGGCGTCGTGACCGGCGGCCAGTCGGGCGCGTTCGTCTTCGTCGAGCGTGATCCGCGTGTCATCCATGGCCAGCGGCTTGCAGATTCGCTCGCGCACCAGATCTTCATAAGTTGTGCCCGCCTTGAGCGCCAGCGCGTGCCCCAGCAGCCCCATCGCCAAATTGCTGTATTCCGACTTCGCGCCTGGCTGCCGGGCCAGCTTGTAGCCCTCCAGAAACTTTTTCATCTGCTCGACCGAGTAGTCCGCGTAAGGGTTGCTAGGATCCTTGGGACTGAAGTTGGTGGGCATGCGCGGCAACCCCGAAGAGTGCGTCGCGATGTCGACCAGTGTGATGGCGCGTTCGCCCTGCGGCACTTTGATCGAGTCGCCCAGCAATTCCTGTATCGGTGTATCGAGCTTCACCAGTCCGCGCTCGACCATGTCGGCCAAGAGCAACCCGGTGAACACTTTGGTGATCGAGCCGATTTCGAAAAGCGTGTCGCCGTTCACTTCCGGGCTGTTTGCATCACCCATTCTGCCGTGAGCTATGACCCGGCTGCCCTGTGCATCAAGAATGCCGACCACGAGGCCAGCGGCGACCCTGTCACCGTCGATGTAGTCCGCGAGAACGTTTTTAATCTCGGCGTCCGAGATAACCGGAGGTACTGCGCTGCTTTTTGAGTCGGCGGCGGATTCTGCTGGTGAGTTGAAGGCTGCGACATCTACCCCATTTACCTCGAGTGATGTGATGC
>DATJEN010000097.1:0-14147 GCA_035496575.1 Pirellulales bacterium | reverse complement strand
CTGCTTCGCTATCAGCCGCAGCGCGGCGCGCGGCTTTTGGAGAAGGTGTTGCGCAGTGCCCTAGGCAATGCAGAAGACCGTCGCGCGCCCTCGGTCAACGACCTGGTTGTGGTCGAGGCCCGCGTGGACGAGGGTCCGATGTTCAAGCGCGTGCGGCCGCGTGCCCGCGGCATGGCGTTCATGATTAAAAAACGGATGTCCCACATACGCGTCTCGGTCGACAAGATCTGAGCCGCCTTTTTGGCGAAAGAACCATCGATATGGGTCAAAAAGTCAATCCGACCGGGTTCCGCACGGGAATCATGATCGGCTGGAAGAGTCGCTGGTATGCCCCCAAGCAGGAGTTTTCGACCCTTCTGCTCGAGGATCACAAGCTGCGCGCCTTCGTCAAAGAAAAATACAAGTTTGCCGGCATTCCGAAGATCGAAATCGAGCGCACCCGCGACGAGGTCAAGGTGGTGCTGCACACGGCCCGGCCGGGCATCATCATCGGCCGCAAGGGCCAAGAGGTCGAGCGGCTGCAAAGCGAGCTGCAGGACCTGATCGGCCGCCGCATCAACATCAAGATCGAGGAAATCGGCCGCCCCGAAATCCAGGCTCAACTCGTGGCCGAGGACATCGCCGAGCAACTGGCCAAGCGCGCCAGCTTCCGCCGCTGCATGAAGCGGGCCCTGGAAACCACCATGGAAGCCGGCGCCAAGGGCATCAAGGTTCAACTGGCCGGACGCCTGGGCGGTTCGGAAATGGCGCGCCGCGAGAAGGCGATCGCCGGCTCCATCCCGCTCTCGACGTTGCGGGCCAAAATCGACTACGGATTCACTGAGGCGAAAACGGCCCAGGGACACATCGGTGTCCAAGTATGGGTCAATCAAGGCATGTATCAAGAGGACGAGACCGATGGCGCTGATGCCCAAGAGGGTCAAGCACCGAAAAAGCCAAAGAGGACGTATAAAAGGTAACGCCACGCGCGGCAACCGCGTCGTGTTCGGTGACTTTGGCTTGCAATCCACGCAAGGCGGATGGATTAGCGCGCAGACCATCGAAGCCGGCCGCGTCGCCGCCTCGCAATACCTGCGCAACGAAGGCCGCTTGTACATCCGCGTGTTCCCGCACAAGTCGGTAACCTCCATTCCGCTCGAAACCCGCATGGGAAAGGGCAAGGGGGAACCGGAGTTTTGGGCCGCGGTGGTGCGACCGGGCACGATGCTCTATGAGCTGTCGGGCGTGTCGGAAGAGGCGGCGCGGATGTGCTTTTCGCGGCTCGCGCACAAGATGCCGGTCCGCGTGCGTTTCGTGCGCCGCCGGGCCAGTTGAGCGCCGAGCGCAAGAAGGATAACCAACCATGACCATAGCCAGCGACTTGCGTGAGATGAGTGACGAGCAACTGGGCCTCACGCTCAAGGAGGCCGCCGAAAACCTGTTCCGCATGCGCATCCAGGCGCAGACTGAACGGCTCAACGCTCCCAGCGAGCTGCGCAAACAGCGGCGCTTGATCGCGCGCGTCAAAACCATCCAAACCGAGCGCGCCAACAAGGCCGCCAAGAAATAGTCAACCGCATCACAAACCAAGTAAGTCCCATGCCCAAGAAGCTTTCAATCGGCGTCGTGACGAGCGACCGCATGGCCAAGACGCGGCGCGTCGAGATTCCGCGCCTGGTGCGCCATGCGAAATACGGCAAGATTCTGCGTCGCAAGACGGTGTGCCACGTGCACGACGAACAGAACGAAGCGCAATTGGGCGACACGGTCGAGATTCGCGAGTCGCGCCCCCGTTCGAAAACAAAACGCTGGGAGCTGGTGCGAGTGATCACGAAGAGCCAACTGGTCGACATCGCGGCCATGAGAGCCGCGGCGCGTGAGGAGCAAGAGACTGAGTAAGTTTTTGTCCGTCCGCCACACGCCTTCGATCACCCCCACAGACAAAGCCGCTCTAAGCGGCACGCGAGCCAGGTGTAATCATGATCCAGATGCAAACCCGATTGAACGTCGCCGACAACACAGGCGCCAAGGAAGTCATGTGCATCAAGGTCTTGGGCGGCACGCATCGCCGCACGGCCGGCCTGGGCGACATCATCGTGTGCAGCGTCAAATCCGTGATCCCGGGCAGCGACATCAAGAAAAAGAGCGTGGTGCGCGGCGTGATCGTCCGCTGCCGCAAGCCCACCCGCCGCAGCGACGGCAGCTACGTGCGATTCGACAACAACGCCATCGTGATCATCGATAACGACAAAAACCCGCGCGGCACGCGCATCTTTGGCGCGGTCGCCCGCGAGCTGCGTGACCGCAACTTCATGAAAATCGTGAGCCTCGCCAGCGAGGTGGTGTAATGCATATTCGCGTCGACGACATCGTGGAAGTGATCACCGGCGAAGCCGACGAGGTGGGCCAGCGCCGCAAGGTCCTCAAGGTCTTGCGCGACGAAGGCAAGCTCGTGGTCGAAGGTATCAATCGGGCTTACCGCCACATCCGCCGCAGCCAAAAAAACCTGCAGGGCGGCCGGCTCTCGAAGGAAATGCCAATTTCCATTTCGAACGTAATGCTCGTGTGCTCCAACTGCGGCAAGCCGACGCGGACCGGGGCCCGCTTTCGCCCAGACGGCACGAAGGAGCTGCGCTGCAAACGCTGTCAGGCGGCTATCCGAGTGCTCGCGCCACCGCGCGGGGCACGCGCCAGCAAGTAAATCGAACAAAAAATCGAACAGGCATCCGCAAATCGCACAATCGTAGATAGTTGACCCGCGACCATGGCCAAGAAAACGAAACAAGCCGAAGCCCCGCAAGCGCAGGTGAAAGCGCCCACGCCGCGCCTGCTGGAGCGCTATGAGAAGGAAATCCGCCCGGCGCTGGCCAAGCAATTTGGCCGCACCAACCCGCACGCTCTGCCGCGCTTGCAAAAGATCGTGCTGAATATGGGGGTGGGAAGCGCCATCACTGAGAAGAAGCATATCGAAGACGCGAGCGCCGCGCTCGCTCAAATCAGCGGGCAAAAGCCGCTGGTCACCAAGAGCCGCGTGGCGATCGCCAATTTTCGCCTGCGCGAGGACATGCCGATTGGCTGCAAGGTGACTCTGCGCGGCGTGCGGATGTATGAGTTTCTGGACCGCTTGATCTCGCTGGCCTTGCCGCGCGTCCGCGACTTCCGCGGGCTCAGCCCCGATGCGTTCGACGGACACGGCAACTACAGCCTGGGACTGTCGGAGCAGTTGGTGTTCCCGGAGCTCAACCCCGACAAGTTCTTGCGGCCCCAGGGCATGAATATCACCGTCGTGATTTCAGGCGGCAGCAACGACGAGTCGCGCGAGCTGTTGCGCGCCTTTGGCATGCCGTTCAAGGTTGAGGAAAAGGAAAAAGAAAAGGGTGGCAAGGTGCCCGCCGCCTGAGCCGCAGGCGCTTCGCGCCACCACTAAAACGATCGATTTCAGACAGGAAACGTGTATGGCAAGTAAATCCAAGATTGCCAAGGCAATTCAGCCGCCCAAGTTCAGCACGCGCCTCGTGCGGCGCTGCAAATTGTGCGGGCGGCCGCGAGCCGTGTATCGCAAGTTCGGCATTTGCCGGATTTGTTTCCGCGAGTTGGCGGACGAAGGGCTGATTCCTGGTGTCAAAAAGGCGAGCTGGTAAAAGGGACCTACAACCAACATGATGACCGATCCCATCGCCGATATGTTGACCCGCATCCGCAACGCGGTGCGCGTCGAGCGACCCAACGTGACCATGCCGCTCTCGAAGGTGAAGCGCGGACTGGCCGAGGTGCTCAAGCGCGAAGGCTATATCTGGGGCTTCGAAGAAGTCGACGGCCAGCCCGTCGCCGAGCTGCGCATCGAGCTGAAATATGGCCCGAATGGCGAACGCGTCATTCGCCACATCAAGCGCGTCAGCAAGCCGGGGTGCCGCGTGTATCGCCGCGCCGATGGTTTGCGTCCGGTCCTCAATGGCTTGGGCATCTCGATCATCAGTACCAGCCGCGGCGTGATCAGCGACCGCGAAGCCCGACAACGCAACCTGGGCGGCGAAGTGCTGTGCGAACTGTGGTAACCCGATAGCGTGAAAGTGTCAGGCAGTTATGTCTCGAATCGGTAAACAACCCGTCGCGGTTCCCGCCGGCGTGAAGATCAGCACGGCGGACAACCAGATTGCCGTCGAAGGTCCGCTGGGCAAGCTCGCTTGGGCGCTGCGGCCGGAAATCTCGGCCACCTTTGACGAGGCCAAGAAACAAGTCATCGTGGCCCGCTCCGGCGACACGCGCCTGGCGCGCGCGTTGCACGGGCTCAGCCGGGCCGTCATCCAGAATATGGTGGTGGGCGTCACCAAGGGCTACGAGAAACGCCTGGAAATCGTGGGCGTTGGTTACCTGGCCGCGGTGCAAAAGGGCGTGCTGCAGATGCGCGTCGGCTACGCCAACGAAATCCAAATGCCCATCCCCGCTGGGCTGAACGTAACCTGCCCCGACCAGACGCACATCGTGGTGAAGGGGACCGATAAACAACAAGTCGGACAGTTCGCCGCCGAAGTGCGTGCCGTCCGCAAGCCAGAGCCGTATAAAGGTAAAGGCGTTCGCTACGAAGGCGAAGCCGTGCGCCGCAAGGCCGGCAAGGCCATGACGAAGTAAGCCGCTGCTCTCGCCGTTCGAGCGAGTCCGCAGCCAAGATTGTTACAGGTAGAAGCCGTGAATCACGAAAAAGCGATTGAAAGACAGCGGCAGCGCAGGCAATTTCGCGTTCGCAAACGCGTGCGCGGAAGCGAGACTCGGCCGCGGCTGTGCGTGTTTCGCAGCCACAAACACATGTATGCCCAGGTAATCGACGACGGCAGCGGACGCACGTTGGCGGCCGCCAGCACGGCCGATAAGGAAGTGTTGGGATCGCTGCCTTATGGCGGAAATCGAACCGCCGCGCAAGCTGTCGGCAAAGCGATCGCCCAGCGGGCCATGGCCGCGGGCGTGAAGCAGGTCGCGTTCGATCGCGGCGCTTGTCAGTACCACGGGCGCGTTGCAGCCCTGGCCGATGCGGCGCGCGAGGCCGGATTGAGTTTCTAGGATCTTAGTTTTCAGAATTCCGCCGCGATTGCGGCACTGTTGCGAGGAGCTCGTTTGTGGCCGCTGAATCCAACCGGGGTGAACTGGTCGACAAAGTGATCAAGATCAAGCGGTGCGCCGCGGTCGTGAAAGGCGGCCGGCGGTTCAGCTTTGCCGCCATGGTCGTGGTCGGCAACGGCCGCGGCAAAGTCGGCTGGGGCTATGGCAAGGCCAACGAAGTTCCGCCCAGCGTCGAAAAGGCCGTCAAAGACGGCTCGCGGAGCATGATCGAAATCTCGCTCGAGGCCGGCACTATTCCGCACAAGGTCGAAGGCCGCTACGGCGCGGCGCGCGTGGTCCTCGTGCCCGCCTCGCCGGGCACCGGTGTCATCGCCGGCAGTGCCGTGCGCGCGGTTTGCGAAGCGGCCGGCATTCACAATATTTTGACCAAGAGCTTTGGCTCGAATAATCCAACCAACCTGGTCAAAGCGGCGATGGACGCCCTCGACCAACTGCGCACCCGCCAAGACATCGAGCGGCTGCGGGGAGTGACCCTGGCATGAACTTAAGCGACGTCAATCGCGGGATTCACAAGCACAAGAAGCGCAAGCGCGTGGGCCGCGGTCCCGGAAGCGGACACGGAAAAACGAGCGGCCGCGGTCACAAGGGCCAAGGCGCTCTTGCCGGCTGGACGGCGCCGGCGATCTTCGAAGGTGGCGCCTCGCCGCTCATCCGCCGCATTCCCAAGCGCGGTTTCAATAACGCGTGGGCCAAGGAGGTGTTCGCCATCAACCTGGGCGCCCTCAACGATGCCTACGAATCCGGGCAGGAAGTCACCATCGACAGCTTGCGTGAAAAGCACCTGGCGCGCGGCCGCTTTGACGAGCTCAAGATATTGGGCAATGGCGAGTTGACCAAAAAGCTCAAGATCTCGGCGCACCGCTTCAGCGAATCCGCCAAGGCCAAAATCGAACAAGCCGGCGGACAGGCCATCGTGCTGCCAGGCAAAAAGCCAATCGTCAAAGGACAGCGCAAAAACGGCGCGGCGGCCACGAAGTAACTCGGCTTCGCCGTAGCGCCGCGTTAGCTCAGCAGGTAATCCACGACCAACCAACACCATCGCTCACGCCATTGAGGGCGGAACGCGGATCGAGCTGCCAAGCCCGCGATCGGGCCTCGCAACCTCCGCGAAGCGGAAAGGACGGATTGAGCTATGTGGGAAAAAATTCGCGTCGTCTTCACGATTCCCGAGCTGCGCAAGAAGATTCTCTTCACGCTGGGCCTGTTGGCCGTCTATCGCGTGGGCTGGCAGATTCCGCTGCCGGTTGTGGACCAGGCAAAGATGGAGGTCTTCTTCGGCCAGTCCTCCAATCAGGGCGTGGGGCAGTTGTTCCAGCAGGTCGCCGTTTTTAGCGCCGCCCAGCTCAATCAGATCACCATCTTCGGCCTGGGCATCATGCCCTACATTTCGGCCTCGATTATTTTTCAGTTACTGGGCAGCGTGTGGGGCCCGCTCGAGCGACTGCAGAAAGAGGGCGAAAGCGGCCGCAAGAAAATCAACGAATATACGCGCTATGCCACCGTTTTCTTGTGCATCGGCCAAAGCTGGGCCTACTTGGGCTTCATGGTCAAAAACGACCTGGTCAAGGACGCGTTTCTCTCCGGCGACACCATGACCTTCGGCTGGCAGCTCGTCACCGTGATCACCATGACGGCCGGCACCATCTTCTTGATGTGGCTCGGCGAGCAAATCGACGAGTTCGGCATCGGCAACGGCATCAGCCTCATCATCATGTCGGGAATTCTGGCCAGCATGCCCGGCGCGCTTTACAACCTGGCCAACATGTCCAGCCTCGAGCTGGGCACCGGATCGGGCAAGCTGGGGCTCGAGGTGCTGCTGCTGCTGGTGGTGCTGTTCGTGGCCGTCGTGGCCGGCGTGGTGTTTATCACGCTGGGGCAGCGCCGCATTCCCACGCAAAGCGCCAAGCACGTGCGCGGCCGCCGCGTTTATGGCGGCATGAAGCAGTATCTGCCGCTACGCGTCAATCAAGCCGGCGTGATGCCGATCATCTTCGCCAGCAGCTTGCTCATGTTCCCATCGCTGTTGTTCAGCAGCTTGGATCGGGCCTATCCCAACAGCATTTGGACCCCGATGCATGACATGTTCATTCGCGGCACTTCGTTCGTTTACAACGTGCTGTACGTGGTGCTGATCTACTTCTTCTGCTATTTCTGGACTGCCATCACCTTCAATCCCAAGGACATGGCCGAGAACCTAAAGAGCTATGGCACGTTCATCCCCGGCTACCGGCCCGGTAAGCGGACGGCCGATTACTTGGAAAAAGTGATGGTGCGCATCACGTACGTGGGGGCAGGGTTCTTGGCCCTCGTCGCGATATCGCCCACCGTCATCGCCGGCGTGATCGGCATCGATTATCAGACGGCCAGCTTCTTCGGCGGAACGGGCCTGCTGATCGCCGTGAGCGTCGCGTTCGACCTCGTTCAGAAGATCGATAGCCACCTGGTCATGCGAAACTATCCCGGCCTGCTGGAAAAGAGCTAAGGGCGCACCGTTGCCGCGTGCGTACCCGGGGGACGAAGAACATGCGGATCGTTTTTCTAGGCCCGCCCGGGGTCGGCAAGGGAACGCAGGCGGCGCAGCTGACCGAGCGATTTGGCATCCCGCACCTCTCGACCGGGGCCATGCTTCGCAAAGCACGCGAAGAGCGCTCTGAAGTCGGATTGCTGGCGGACCGATACATGTCCGAGGGCAATCTGGTACCGGACGACGTCATGCTAAGGCTCGTCGAACAGCGCTTGGCGGCCGCCGATTGCCAGCGCGGGTATCTGCTGGACGGGTTTCCCCGCACGATCGTACAGGCCCAGGCGCTCGACGAGATGCTCGATCGCTGCGGAACGCCGCTATCGATCGTGGTGGAGTTGCACGCCGACCCGGCAGAGCTGGTCAAGCGCATGATGGGTCGCGGCCGCGCGGATGATCGGCCGGCAGTCATCGAAAAACGGCTGGAAGAATACCTGCGGCAAACGGCGCCGCTGTCAGACTATTACCGGCAACGGGGGCTGCTGGTGCCGATTAACGGGGCTGGCGCTCCCGCCGACGTCTTTGAGCGTGTGGCGGCCGCGATTGGGGCTGCCCCGGCCTAGCTTGGGGCGCGTATAATGAGGGCTCTTCGGCCGGTGCTCGGACAGCGGCGGCGTTCGTTTCCAGGAGTCGACAAAGCGTGCACATTCTGCGGTCACCACGCGAAATCGCGCAAATGCGCAAGCCCGGGTTGCTCGTGTGGCAAGCCCATCAAATCGCCACGCGCATGGTGCGCCCGGGAATCACCACCGCCGAGATCGACGCCGCGATCGAAAAGTTTTTCGCCGAGCAACACGCCGTTCCGCTGTTCAAGGGCGTGCCCGGCAAGGTTCCCTTCCCGGCCGTGACTTGCATCTCGGTGAACGACGAGGTCGTGCACGGCATCCCCGGTCCGCGCGTGCTGAAAGAAGGCGATATCGTCAGCGTTGACACCGGCTGCAAGTTCGAAGGCTGGTGCGGCGACTCGGCCATCACGCACCCGGTTGGCCGCGTCGATCCAGAAGTGCAGCGGCTGTTGGACGTGACCAATGGCGTGCTGGAGCTGGCCATCGAACAGATGGGCAGACGGCAAAAGTGGAGTGAGGTCGCCGCCGAGATGGGATCTTATGTCCGCAACGCGGGCTTCGCGGTGGTCGAGAGCTTCGTGGGGCACGGCATTGGCCGCGAGATGCACGAGGATCCGCAGGTACCCAACTTCGTCAGCGCCCAGCTCCGCCGAAATGGCGATTTCACGCTTGAGCCGGGCCTGGTCATCGCCGTCGAGCCGATGGTGAACATGGGCACGAAGCACGTGCGAAGTTTGCCGGACTTTTGGACCCAAGCCACCCAGGACGGTAAGCCCAGCGCCCACTTCGAACATACGATTGCTATCACCGACGATGGGCCTTTGGTGCTCACGGGTGCCCCGACGAACGGGGAAGAAGTGCCCTGGCGCTCCGCCAAAGCGTAAGGCGGCCGGCGGGCCCTGCAAATTCCGGTCCCAGGGGACTTGTACCGGCAGGCCGTTGGCGCGTATATTCAAGCGCTTTGGACCAAGCCAGCGACCGAGACCTAGTAAGCAGCCATGAAAGTCCGCGCCAGCGTCAAGCGAATTTGCGAAAATTGTAAGATCGTGCGCCGCCGCGGTGTGGTGTTCGTGGTTTGCAACAATCCTCGGCACAAGCAGCGGCAGGGTTGATCGTATCCGGCTGATCGTATCCCCCTGGGCGGATGACCGGCCCCTTGGGTCTCGCAATCCCGCTCCAGCCGCGCTAGCGCGATTGGTCTAACTTAATTTGTAATTCGATGTGTCCCTGAGGCCATCCCCCCGGCCGTTGGCGACAGGAGTCGTGATTTTATGCCGCGTCTGCTCGGCGTCGATATTCCGAACGACCGACCCACCGTCGTCTCGTTGACGTATTTATATGGCGTGGGGCCTCACATCTCGCGCGAGCTGTGCCACAAGGCGGGCGTTGACCCGCACGCCAAAGCTCGCGACCTGCACGAGGACGAGGTGGCGCGTCTGGCCGCCCTGCTCGACAAGGATTACACGGTCGAAGGCCAGTTGCGACGGCAGGTCGCGCAAAACATCTCGCGCTTGCGCGACATCAATTCGTACCGCGGCATCCGGCATCGCCGTGGCTTGCCAGTTCGTGGACAGCGCACCCGCACCAACGCCCGCACCCGCAAGGGTCCGAAGAAGACCGTGGCCGGCAAGAAGGGTGTGAAGGACCTGAGGTAAGTATTTCGAGAGCGGGCTGACCGCGAGATTTCCTCGCCTGGCCGCTGGCGATCGAACCAGAGAGAAATGACGCTTTGAGGAGCTTTGATTCGTGGCCAAGAGCAAACGCAGAAAAACCCGCCGCAACGTGACTGTGGGCATCGCCCACATCAAGGCGACCTTCAACAACACGAGCGTAACCATCACCGATACCAAGGGTGACGCGCTGTGTTGGGCCAGCGCCGGCACGAGCGGGTTCAAGGGCAGCCGCAAGAGCACGCCGTTCGCCGGCCAGATGGCGGCCCAGCAGTGTGCCGAGAAGGCATCGAAGTTCGGCGTCCGCGAGCTCGACGTACGCGTCAAGGGACCGGGCAGTGGCCGCGAAAGCGCGATTACGGCACTGCAAGCCGCCGGCATGACGATCAAGTCCATCGAAGACGTGACCCCGCTGCCGCACAACGGTTGTCGCCCGCCCAAGAAACGCCGCGTGTAACCGCGACGGCCCGCCGCATCCGCATGCTGGCCGCTGTGACATCGATACAAGCACGACGAAACACAACCTACCACACTGACACACTCAGACTGAGAATTGCATGGCTCGTATCACGGGACCCGTTTGCCGGCTTTGCCGCCGCGACGGCTTGAAACTGTTCCTCAAAGGCACGCGCTGCGATACGCCCAAGTGCGGCATCGAGCGACGCGACACGGCGCCGGGCATGCACCAGTACCGGCGCGGCAAGCAGACCGACTACGGCCTGCACCTGCGCGAAAAGCAGAAGGTGAAACACTACTACGGCGTTCTCGAACGCCAGTTCCGCGGATACTTCACCCGCGCCGCGCGCAGCAAGGGCAACACCGGAAACGCGCTGATGAGCCTGCTCGAGCGCCGCTTGGACAACGTCGTGCATCGGCTGGGCTTTGGCTCGAGCCGCCCGCAGGCCCGCCAGTTGGTCTCTCACGGACACATCACCGTCAATGGCCAGCATGTCGACGTGCCCAGCTACATCGTGCGTCCTGGCGACGTGATCCGGGTGAAGAACCGCGTGAAGAGCTTGCAGTTGGTGCAAAGCAACCTGGCCGAGCACCGCCGCGGCGTGCCCGATTTTCTGAGTCTGGCTGAAGGTGGCATTCCCGAGGGGCGCGTGAACCGCAACCCGGAAGCGGATGACATCTCGATCCCCGTACAAACACAGTTGATCATCGAGCTTTGCTCCCAGTAGTTCACAGCGGAAGTCGATTGTTCGCCGCGAGCGAACAGGCTTGAACCTGGTTGAGCTCGTTTCGTTTATAAGATTTGCCCGGTCGGCGCGCCGCGCGGCACACCGGGCTTTGCTTGCTTCGGAGGCACACTATGCATATTCGATGGCGTGGGTTGGAATTGCCCAGTCTTGTTACGAGCGACCCCAAAACGCTTACGCCCACCTATGGCAAGTTCGTGGCCGAGCCGTTCGAACGCGGCTTTGGCGTCACGATCGGCAATGGGCTGCGCCGCATCCTGCTCTCGAGCCTGGAAGGCAGCTCCATCACCCAGATCAAGGTGCAGGGCGCTCAGCACGAGTTCACCACGCTGCCCGGCGTGGTCGAAGACATGACCGACATCGTGCTGAACATCAAATCGCTGGTGGTCAAGAACTACACGGACTCGACCAAGGTCGTCCGCATCGAGAAGAACACCAAGGGCGTGGTGACCGGCGCCGACGTGCAGACCGACGACTCGGTCGAGGTCATCAATAAGAACCACGTGGTGGCCACGCTCACCGACGACGTGCCGTTCATGATCGAGATGGTTGTGGAGAACGGCCGCGGCTACGTGCCCGCCACCGAGCACAGCCCCAACGTGCAAGAGATCGGCATCATCCCGATCGACGCGGTGTATAGCCCCGTGGTCCGCGTGCGCTATGAGATCGAAGAGACCCGCGTGGGCCAGAAGACGAATTACGACAAGCTAACCCTGGAAATCTGGACGAACGGCTCGATCCATCCCGAGATGGCGCTAGTCGAATCGGCCAAGATTCTGCGCAAGCACTTGAACCCCTTCGTGCAGTACAGCGAATTGGGCTCGCGCGTGCATGCGGCGGCTCGCATCGCCGGCGGATTCGGCAGCGACGCGGCCATCGAATCGAAGCTCAACATGACGCTTGCGGATCTCAAGCTCTCCGTCCGCGCCACCAACTGCCTGGAATCCGAAAACATTCACACCGTGCGCGACCTGGTGCGGCGCAACGAAGACCAGTTGCTCGAGGTGCGCAACTTCGGCGAAACCACGCTCAACGAAGTGCAGGAAAAGCTCTCGGAGCTGGGATTGCGGTTGGGCATGCGCGTGCCGGCCACGGCGGGCGTGTAAGCCAGCGCCTCACCGCCCAGGTACTGTCAGGTTTGCAAGACAACACTCTTTAGCTCAAGCCGATCGAACCATGCGACACAGACGAAAAGGACGCACGCTAGGCCGCTCCCCTTCCCATCAGCGCGCGCTATTGAAGAACCTGGCCAGCAGTCTGTTTTTGACCGAGCGCGATGCTGAGCTCGACGACAACAAGCCCAAGGTGCCGGGCCGCATCGTCACCACTCTCGAAAAGGCCAAGGAAGTCCGCCCGCTGGTCGAGCGTTGCATCACGATTGCCCGCCGCGCCTTGCCGGCGCAAACCGCTGCCGAGAAACTCGCCAGCACGGCCGAGCGAAATAGCCAGGCCTGGAAGGACTGGCGCAAGAGCGCCAAGTATCAGGAGTGGAACAAGGCCATCGCGCCCGTGGTCACCGCCCGCCGGCGCGCCCTGACGTTGCTGGGCGACAAGCAAGCCGTGCGGATTCTGTTCTCGGAAATCGGACCCCGCTTTGCCGATCGCAACGGCGGCTACACCCGCGTGCTCAGGTTGGCCAAGCCCCGCTTAGGCGATGCCGGCACCCGCGCGATCCTCGAATTCGTGGGCGTGCGCGACCGCGCGCGGCAACGCGCCGTGAAGCCGACCTTCGAAACAGGCGAAGCCGGTAAGTAGCCGCCCGTTGGGGGCCAGTTATCCGGTTCATGATGCGCCGGTCCGGGGCGTATTTTCCCGCGCGCCGTTCGCCCCGGTGCTAGACTTCCTTGTATGCCCGTCCAATCCCATACAAGGAGCTAGCCAATGCTGCGCTGGGCACTTGTTTTTTTGATCGTGGCCTTGCTGGCCGGGGCTTTTGGTTTCTTCGGTCTCGAAGGAACCGCCATGCAAATTGCCAAGGTGTTGTTCTTCTTGTTCCTGGTTCTGTTCGTGATCTCGCTGGTGACCGGCCGCCGGCCGCCGATTGAGTAAGTCGCAACGCGGGGCCGTCCTCGGCCTAACCGAAGCGTCCTAAAAACAGAATCAGGCAGGGTAGCTCGCCTGGGGGCTTACAGCCTGTGGCACGCCGGCGCCTCCACTCGCTAGACTGTTCTCCAGAGGCGCTAATCTCGCGCCGGCTGGATTCAATCGAATGCAAAGGGGTGCTGCGATGAGCCTTCCCACTGCGCAAAACCGAACTCTCGAATTCTCAGGCGGCCAGGCCATCGGCTCCACGTATCAGTGGCCGGGCGGCCAGTATTGCGCGATCCACACCTCCAAGGGCCTAGTGGGCTGTGGCATTTACGACATCCGTTCGGCCAACGAGTTCAACCTCGCCGTGGCGATTGCGCGCGGCACTCCGGCCAAGCCGTTGCGCGAGCCCGAGGATCTGTTCGCGGCCAAGATTCTCGAGGTTAGCAACGCCGCCGAAAAGCTGGGCGTGAAACCAGGCATGACGGGCCGTGAAGCCGTCGAAGCGCTGCTGGCGGCTTCCTAGCAAAGGCGTTACTTCTTCGCTTCGCTCTTGCGCGACGGGGCCTTGGGAGCATCGAGATTGAACGATCTAAATCCGCTCACCACCACCCGCTGTAAGCCAAGCCAATAGGTCAACTCGTTGGCGGTCGATTCGCGGCGCGGGCCGCCCGCCGGATCGTCCTGATAGAACTCGGCGTCGCCCAACTGATCGCCGCGCAGCACGATCTGATCTTTTTCTTCCGAGTAGGTGAGCCGATCGCCGCGCGCCGTGAACTGCGCGCCCTCGGCCACGACGTTGCCGGACGCCTCCAGCTCGAACGAGCCCCGCTGGCCGCGCTGGGCGCCGGGCATCTCGCGCACCGTCAATCGTTTCGAATCGAGCACCATCCCGCGCGGACCCAGCGAACCGGGCACATCCGGTTCCAGCTTGGCATCCCAGCTTGTGACCGGCCCATACACCGTTTTGGTCGAGTCCCCGAACGTCACCTGGTGCGTGTTCAAGTTGCCGTTGATCGAATTCTGAAACGTGACGTTCAGGTACGTGATTTCTTCCTGGCCCGCT
>DATJEN010000096.1:0-6376 GCA_035496575.1 Pirellulales bacterium | reverse complement strand
GCGAGCCATCGAACACGGCGTCGGTCGAGGTATAGAACATTCGGGCGCCACGGCGCGCACACTCGTCGGCCACGTGAATCGCCCCGTGGTAGTTGATGCGATCGGCCAGCTCCGGCTCACGCTCGCAACGGTCGATATCCGACAGAGCGGCCAGGTGCGTCACCAGGTCCGGTCGAGCGCGATCGAACGCGTGGGCCACGCTGGCTGGATCGGTGATATCGATGGAAACCGAGTCATCGCGGTCGGGGGCGCTGCGCGCGCCTTTGATGACTTCGAAACGTTCCTTCGCGTGATGTGCCCAGCGCGAGCCCACAAAACCGGTGGCGCCGATGATCAGCAGAGGTTGCCGCAAGCCGCGCGCCTCCTATTGAGCTGCCCGAGGCTGCTCGACTTGCCGGGCCGCCGCGACGAGTTCCATCGCTCGCCAGACGCGCAAGGGATAATCGGTCTGAATGCAATCGATGCCCCACTCGATCGCCTCCTGATATTTTTCGACCGAGAGGCCAAAAGGGGCATCGGCGAAGACTTGAATCCCGCGCGCGTGGCAATGCTCGATGTACTCGCGCGAGAGAGCGGTCCAGCGCGTGTCGAGCGCGAAGGGGGCGACCTCTGCTGCGCGATTGACATCCGCGATCGAGCCGGACGGCGGCATGCGCCGGATGCGCGCGTCAATCTGCTTCAGATCTGCAAGATACTTGGCCGATTGATACACCACCGTGCGTTCGACGAGATTGTGTTTCGCAAGCGCGGCGGCAAGATCCGCGGGCGAAATGTCCTTGGCATCGAAGTACAGGCTCACCGTGGCGGGAACCGCGGACAAAAACTCTTCCAGGCTAGGGACGTGGGCCCGAGCGCCGCTGGGTGCAAACCAGGCGCCGGCATCCAGGCCGCGAATCTGCTTACTGGTTGCATCGCGAATTTGTCCTTTGCCGTTCGTGGTGCGATCGAGCTTTGAGTCGTGCAGCAAAAAGTACTCGCCATCGCGAGAGGGTCGCACATCGAACTCGACGAAATCAGCTCCCAGCCGATCCGCCTTTTCGAAAGCGGCCAGCGTATTTTCTGGAGCGTAACGCGAGGCGCCGCGATGGCACGTGAAGCGGACCGGCCGGCGCGTGAGCCGCTTGGCAATCACGTGCGCGACCACGTCCTCGGGCGTCTCGCTGAGCAGATAATCGGCCCCGGCCGCGAGCGCCTTGTCCCACGCCGCGGGCGTGTTTTCCTGGTCCACCGTTCGGCAACGTACTTTAGTGCCGCGCTCGTGGAGCTTGCCGCACAGATCTGCATCCAGCGTCGATGCGCTCACGTCGACCGCCGCGGGCTGAAGCTCATCGAGCACTTGCCATTCATCGCTCGGCTGCCACATCAGCAGGAGCGCCAGTCGGTCATCGCTTGCGCCGCGCAACTCGCGCAGCACGGGGGATGACGCGGTCACCAGAACTTGTGACCACGCATCGGCCTCGGCGACCTCGCGCACGAGCTGCGCCGGGTCAACAGCCCGGCAATCCAGGCACAGATTCACTTTGCCTTTGGCCAGAGCCAGGGCCTCGCCCAGTGTCAGTATTTTGGCGCCTGCAAATCGTTTGGCGAACCAGGCGCCGCAATCGAGCTCCTTGAGCTGGGCGAGCGTGTGATCCGCGACGAGCCCCTGGCCGCTTGAACGTCCTTCCAGGCGATCGCTCGCAAAAAGGACATGCTTGCCGTCCTTGCTTTTGCGAACGGGCAATTCGACCCATTCGATACTGTCCTCGATCGCCGCCACGATTGCAGCTCGGGTGTTCGCGGGGGCAATGCCCCCTGCCCCGCCAGATACCATCACTTGAAAATCGCGCGGCGGCACAAGCGGTTGAAAAAACGTCGTCGCGACGTCAGCACGCGCCACCGTTGGGGCGATGCAGGCCAGCGTAACCGCGAGGGCGATGTTCATCGAGGTTTGGATTAAAAGCTGTTTCATGATCGCCCGAATCGGATGGTGGTTTGAACCTAACATCCGCGGTCCAGGCCGTCCATTCGTGCAGGGTGCGAGGGGGCCGCGGATCGCCGCGGGCGCTACGGCATCGCGGGTTTCCGCCGCTATTTTCGCCCGCAATTCTGTGGTAGATTTACAAAGTTCATGCGATTGTCGTGTCGGTGGTTTCCGAAGAAGTGGGGATCGAATGGCCATCATCAAGTTCGTTTCGGAGAAGAAAGAAATCCAGGTGCCCGACGGCTCCAACTTGCGCCGCGAGGCGATTCGGGCCGGCGTCGGCCTGTATCCCGGCATCAATCAAGTTCTGAACTGTCATGGATTCGGAAGTTGCGGTTCGTGCCGCGTGCTGATCACCAAGGGCATGGAAAATGCCAGTCCGATGGGCACCTTGGAGCGGTTGCGGCTCAAGATGTCGATGGCCTATATCGGCAACGAGAACACGATGCGGCTGGCCTGCCAGACGCGTGTGAACGGAGACATGGAGGTCCAGACCAAGCCGCCGCTTAATTTGTACGGCGACAACTTTTTCAGCTAAGCGGCGCGCGACACGCCGCTGGCCGCAAAGCGCGCTTTCGTCGCTCCGACTGTCTTTTCGCCAGGGCGATCTCGCGTGAAGCAAGTCATCGCCATCATCAAACCCTTTCTGGCCGAGAAGGTCTTGGAAAGTCTGAAGCGCGCGCCGTTGGAAGCGTGCAGCGTGCGCGAAGTCAAAGGCTATGGCCGCCAGAAGAGTTATCTCGACCAGTATGCCGACAGCGAGTATTCGCTGGCCTTCCTGCCCAAGGTCGAAATCACGCTGTGGATCGACGACACCCGGGTCGAGGAAGTGATGCGCAAAATCGTCGAAGTCGCGCGCACGGGCCGCATGGGCGATGGCAAGATTTTTGTGCTGCCGGTCGGCGGCCAAGTCGTCGATTTCTGAATGCCGCTGCGCCGCGCATCAGATGCGCGTGCGGACGTGCAGGCGCGTGATCAAAAGGTCGTACAAGAACCCACCCACCACGGCCCCGCACAGGGGGCCCACCACCGGCACCCACCACCACGAGTCGTGCGCGGTGAACACTTGCGTTCCCCAGCCGGCCAGCCACGTGAACACGCGCGGGCCGAGATCGCGCGCTGGATTGATCGCGTAGCCCGCGTTCAGTCCATAGGTCATGCCGATCACCAGCACGGCCAGGCCGACCACGATGGGGCTGAGTGAAGGGGGCAATGCCATGTTGCGCTCGTCGGTAACGGCGAAGATGACGAGCATCAAGAGCGCTGTCCCGACCACCTGGTCCACAAACCCGCCGGGAAAGTTGCTCAGGTAATCTTGCGGATAGGTCGACCAGATACCGGCCGTCACGAGCGTGCGGGCAGTCGGCTCGACGTGATCGATCGCCTCGCAGTACGTGGCATAGACGAGCGCCGATGCGACGAATGCGCCAGCGAATTGTGCCGCCCAATACGGCAGCACCTTGCTCCACGGGAAGCCGCGGTGCAGAGCGAGTGCCAGGGTAACGGCAGGATTCAAATGCGCGCCCGATATGCCGCCCGCCACGTAGGCGCCCATCGTGACGGCCAGGCCCCAGCCGAGATTGATGGACAAGTATTCGCCGGTCTTGCCCTCGCCGAGCACCACTTGCGCGACCACGCCGACGCCGAAGGCAATCAGCGTTAACGTTCCCAGGAACTCGGCGGCGACTTCACGTAGTAGTTCGCGCGACATGGTGCGAGGCCTGGATTTCTTCGTCACAGGGTTGATGGCATGCGAGCGCTTTGCGGCGAGCGGGATTATCGCCGCGGCTGGCCGACAATTCAATTCCGCGCGGATTCAACCTTCTTGGGCCAGCGCCAACGGGTCAGTTTCGTCTCGTCCTTCACCAGTACTCCGTCGGACAACACGACGACATGGGCCCAGGTCGGCGTATCGGCCACGTGGTACCGCGCCACCTGGTCGAACTGCTTGTCTCCGGTCTTGAAGACGATCAGCTCGCCGCCAGTCGTCAATGCCCAAATGTCCTTGCCCGTGCGGACGAGCGATGCGTTTTCTCCCAGGCGACCTTCGCTGGTCCACAACATCTGGCCGGTGGTGAGGTCCAAGGCAAATAGCTGGCCTTTCTGCCGGTGCGAGAAGCCATACAAGCGTTGGCGATCGGCGACAGGCGAGCTCATGTAGAGTGAGACTTCGCGCTCTCCCCACACCTTGTCGGTTTCCCATTCGTCTTCGTTCAACTCGACTCGGTAGCGGTCGACTCCGCGGTTGATACCCGAGATGATCAGCGAGCCTTCATAGAACAAGGGCGTGACCGAATTCTGGTCATATTCGGTCTGAAAGGGGATGCGCCACAGGACCTTGCCCTCTTCGAAATCGACGCCGAGGCAAGCCTTTTGTGTTTGCGTGACGATTTGCCGCACGTCGTCGAGCGTCACGAGAATCGGCGAAGCGTAAGCCGGCCCATCGTCCCCCGCGGTCCAGATGGTTTCGCCGTTCTGCGCGTCCAAGGCCAGTAGCGCGCCGTGGTCGTGCCCACCCACGTGTACGATGCAACGGTCCTCGACCACGAGCGGCGACATAGCGACGCCATACAGCGGGCTCGTGGTGGGGAACTGCTTTGAAAAATCGCGGCGCCAGATCGGCTTGCCGGTTTTGGCTTCGCGGCACGTGAGAATGCCGCTAATGCCAAATGTGAACACACGCCCCTCGGCAACGGCTGGCGTGCTCTTGGGCCCTTTGCCGTGCGTGGCGGCCGCCGGGTTCACCTGGTACGGCGCGGTGTAGCCGAAGTGCCAGGCTTCCTTGCCGTCGGCCAGATTGTACGAGGCGAGCACTTCCTCTTCGCCGCGCCTAGTGAAGATGAACACGTGCCGGTCTGACACTACGGGCGAAGAGTGCCCCAGGCCCACTTCAACCTGCCAGGCGACCTCGAGCGTCTCCGGCCAGATGGCCGGCGGTTTGACGGGCGAGACACCGTCGCGATGTTGCCCACGCCAGGCCGGCCACTCTTCGGCGCTTAGCGCGCAGAACAAGAGTAGCCAGGCTGCAAGAGCTCGGTACGCAGCACGACGGGCCATGGGACAAATTTGCGGAAAAGTCGCGCGGACGGGCAACAGCCGCGCGGCTCTCCCGCGGCTTGCCGTCGATTGTACACGGGAATGCCGACAGGCCAAAAAAAGGCGGGAAAACGCGCGGCCTCGAATGCCCGATCAACCGCTTGCCGCTAAATTCAAGCCAGCCCACGCAGCTTCATGTACGCCCGCTGCACCTCGGGCGTACAGGGCTGACCGCTCGGCGAGCACGTGCGGCAGCGGGCCTCGGGCGAGTTGGCTTTGGCCAACAGCTCGCGCACCCGGGTCGGCGTGCCTTCGTCCACGTCCGCCTGCACATCCTCGATCGTCAGGCCGAAACACCCACAGATCGGAGCACTTGGGTCCTTGGGATAGACCCCGTGCAGCAACTCGCCGGTCGTGATATGCCGCTCGAACATGTCGAAGTAAACGATTTGGCACTTCGCGAAGGGGCAGAAGAAGGCCGACTCGGCCAGTTGTGTCCCCACGCTCGGCCGCACGTGCGCCGACCAGGTCTCGCGCGTGACCGCGATGCCAAGCGAACCGCAAGCCGGGCAGTTCAATTGGCCGGTGTCGTCGGGCTCGCGGACGAATGCCTTGTTCATAGGTGCGACAAGGGGCGCAGGCGCAAGGTCGTTGGCCTGCGGAGATTGCCTAGGTAACGGGAGAGAGGAAGCCGCCGCTAGATTCTATACCTGCGGTTCCCAGCCGGGGCGATACTCGCGCGACCAAAACTGCGCGGCCGCGGGATTATTTTCGATGCGGCCCGTCTTGGCGTCGATTTCCAACGTTTGTCCCGTGCGGTAAGCGATGTTGCCCAGGTGGCACAGCAGCGTGCTCTTGTGCCCCGCTTCGATCTCGGAGTTCAAACGACTGCCGCTGCGAACCGCGGCCAGGAAGTTCAACAAGTGGGGATCGTGGCTATTAAAGCCCTTGCTCTGATCGACGAGTTGCTTGCCGGCCGGATCGAACAATTTGTAGTTCGATCCGTCGATGATCAGCGAGCCGCCATCGCCATAAAATCCGATGCCGAACATCGAGCCCTCGAAGCCGCGGCGATGCCAGTTGCGCCCTTCCCAGGTGATGGCCTTGTCGCCAAAGTCATAGGTCACCACGTGCGTGTCGGGCGTTTCCTGGTCGTCGTCAAAGAAATACTTGCCGCCACCGGCCGACACGCGACGCGGATAATCGACCTCCAGGCCCCAGCGGCAGATATCGAGCGAGTGGATGCCGTTATTGCCGAGCTCCCCGGTGCCCCAGTTCCAGAACCAATGCCAGTTGTAGTGAATCACGTTGTCGTGATACGGCCGCTCGGGCGCGGGGCCTTGCCACAACACGTAGTCGAGTTCCGCGGGCACCGGG
>DATJEN010000095.1:0-2297 GCA_035496575.1 Pirellulales bacterium | reverse complement strand
GCATTGGGCCACGATCTTCAAGCTCTCGCGCATCTCGGCCATCCGCACCAGGTATCGGGCGAAGCAATCGCCGGCGCTCGCACAGCAGATCTGGAAATCCAGATCTTTGTAAGCCAGGTAGGGCTCGTCCTTGCGCAGATCGCGCGTCACGCCACTGGCGCGTGCGATCGGTCCGGATGCGCTGCGATTGATCGCGTCTTCGCGGCTGAGGATGCCGACTCCCTTGGTGCGATCGACAAAGATGCGATTGCGGTTGAGCAGCCGGTCCATGTCGTCGAGAGTCTTTGGGAAAGTGCGCACGAACGCGCGGATTTTTTCGATCACCAGCGGCGTCACGTCGTACATCGCGCCGCCCACGCGCGTATAGCTGTTGGTGAACCGCGCGCCGCACAAGGTCTCAAAAATGTCGTACAGGACCTCGCGCTGATAGAACGCATATAAAAAGTACGTGAACGCGCCGGTATCCAGTCCCACTGCCCCGTTGCACAACAAGTGGTCGCTGATGCGCGACAACTCGGCCAACAGGGTGCGCACATACGAGCAGCGCGGCGTGATCTCGAGTCCCAGCAGCTTTTCGACCGCGCCGTGCCAGGCGATGTTGTTCGCCAGCGGCGAAATGTAGTTCATGCGGTCGGTGACCGTCACGTACTGGTTGTAGTTCAGGTGTTCGCCGAGCTTCTCGAACCCCGAATGCAAATAGCCGATATCGGGAATGGCATCGACCACGCGCTCGCCGTCGAGCATCAACACCAATCGCAGCGTGGTGTGCGTGGCCGGATGCTGCGGTCCGAAATTGAGCGTCCACAGGTAGTCGCGCGCCTCGGCCCGGGCCATTTCTTCGATCGGCGTGGCGGCAACTTGCGGCATCTCAGAATCCAATACGTTCCGCGGGCAGCTCGCCGCGGACTGTGTTAAGCATCTGCCCGATGCAGGACCGGGAAATTGTGGCGCTCGCCGCGCCCTTGCAGCGGATAGTCTTTGCGCAGCGGGTGGGCCGTGAATTCGTCGGGAAGCAGGATGCGCCGCAGGTCAGGGTGACCTGCGAAGCGAATGCCGAACATGTCCCACACCTCGCGCTCCATCCAGTCGGCGCCTTTCCACAGCGGCACCGCCGAGGGCACGCTCAAATCGGGCTCGTCCACAAACACTCGCAGCGTGAGGCGTTCGTTGGTCAGCGTGTTCGCGAGCAAATACACCAGGCCGAAGCGGTGCTCGGCCCCGCGATAGGCCAGGTAGTCGACGCACGTGATGTCGACCAGGTAATCGAATCCACGGCGGTCGCGCAAAAGCTTGAGCGCATCGAACAATCGCTCACGCGGAATCACCGAGCGGCTCTCGCCGCGGAATTCGCTCCAAGCGATTCCGGGAATGGCCTGATCGAGAGCGGCCGCTGTTTGTGGATCCAACATTTCAGACTCCGAGGCCACCCTTCCGGCAAATAGCCCGGCCAGGCCGGCCCTACTCCACGCGAACTCCTTGCGGGAGCCGGCTCACGCCACGCGGCAAGGTAATCACCGGCAGCTCGATGAGTGCCCGCTTGGGCTGCTGGCGAGCACGCACGTCAAACTCTTCTCCGCTGATGGTGCCCTCTCGCTGAATCTTGTCCTGCAAGTCGATGATCGACTGGATCAACTGTTCCGGGCGCGGCGGGCAGCCGGGCACATACATGTCGACCGGCAAAAAGCGGTCGATGCCCTGCACCACGCTGTAGGTATCGAACACGCCGCCGGTCGAAGCGCAGGCGCCCATCGAGATGCACCACTTGGGCTCGTGCATCTGCTGCCAAATGCGCTGCAAGACGGGCAGCATCTTCATCACCACGCGGCCGGCGACAATCATCAAATCGCATTGGCGAGGGCTGAAGCGCATCACCTCGGCGCCGAAGCGGGCCAGATCGTGCCGGCTAGCGCCGGTCGCCATGAGCTCAATCCCGCAGCAAGCCGTGGCGAAAGGCATGGGCCACAAGCTGTTCTTGCGGCACCAGCTTGCCAGGGCGTCGAGCTTGCTCACGACTACGTTTTCAGGCACGTCTATCGCCATTGGAACACCCCTTTCCGCCAGGCGTAGATGAAGCCCACCGCCAATAGCGCGATGAAGGTCATTACTTCGGCAAAGACGAGTCCCCGCCCGGTCACCCAGCCTTTGGCCACGGCCTGGTCGATTCCATGCGGGTCGCGACTGGCCACAGCCCAGGGATAAAGAAACAAAAGTTCAACGTCAAAAACCAAAAAGGCGATTGCCACCAGGTAAAACCGCACGTCAAAGCGACGTCGCGCGTCGTGAATCGGATCCATGCC
>DATJEN010000094.1:0-23169 GCA_035496575.1 Pirellulales bacterium | reverse complement strand
TTCGACCGGCAGCACGAAGTTCACCTTGACCACTGGCTGGCGAAATTCTTCGATCTGCCCCGAGTCGGGCACTTTTTGCGGGTTGTGGATATAGAGCGTCTCGCCGGTCGTGGTGAGGATTTCATAGGTAACGTTCGGCGCCGTTTGCACGAGATCGAGATCGGCTTCGCCCTCCAGCCGCTGCTGAATGATCTCCATGTGCAGCAAGCCAAGGAACCCGCAGCGAAACCCAAAGCCGAGGGCGTCGCTGGTCTCCGGCTCGAACTCGAAGCTCGGATCGTTGATGCTGAGCTTCGTGAGCGAATCGCGCAGTTCTTCAAAATCCTGTCCGTCCGAGGGATACAGCCCGCAGTAGACCATGCGTTGCGGGGCGCGATAGCCGGACAGAGGTTCGGCCGCATTGTCGCCGGGTACCGAAACGGTGTCACCGACGTGAACCTGTCCGAGCGACTTGATGTTGCAGATCAGATAACCCACCTGGCCGGCTTGCAGTTGCCCACAGGCGCGGCGTTGCGGGATGAACTGGCCGACTTCCAGCACGTCGTGCGTGGTGCCTGCGCGCAGGAACTTGATTTTCTGGCCTTTCTTCACCGTGCCGTTCATGACGCGGATATAGGTGATCGCGCCGCGAAACTCGTCGTAGTGGCTATCGAACACCATCGCTTGCAACGGGGCGTCGGGATCGCCCGTGGGCGGTGGGATGCGGTCGACAATCGCGCGCAGCAACTCGCCCGTGCCGACGCCGGTCTTGCCGCTGGCGCGCAGCACTTCCTCGGGATGAATGGCGAGCACCGATTCCATTTCGGCGATCACTTCTTCGGGACGGGCATGCCGCAGATCGACTTTGTTGAGCACCGGCACGATAGTGAGCTCGTGTTCCATGGCGGCATAGGCGTTCGCCACGGTTTGCGCTTCGACCCCCTGGAAAGCATCCACCAGCAGCACGGCCCCTTCGCAACACGCCAGGCTGCGCGACACCTCGTATTGAAAGTCCACGTGCCCCGGCGTATCGATCAAATTGAGCTCGTAGATCTGGTCGTCTTGCTCATAGCGCATGGCAACCGCGCGGGCTTTGATGGTGATGCCACGTTGCCGTTCAAGCTCCATATCGTCGAGCGTTTGCTCGCGCATCTCGCGCTTTTCGAGCGTGCCCGTGCGCTCAAGCAGCCGATCGGCCAGCGTACTTTTGCCGTGGTCGATATGGGCAATGATGGAGAAATTGCGAATGTGTTTGTTGTCGATCATGCGTTGCTATTTCGGTTGCGCGGACTGACTGCTTTGCAGTCGGACAGTCGCGCGAGTTGATCGCCGCCGCGCGGCTCCATGGATTTATTTTTTCATCAGGTGGGCCCGGCGGGCGAGTCCGGCCGCGCCGATAAACCCGGCATCGCCGCCCAACGAAGCAAAGTCGATCGTGGTGCGATCGGCCAAAAACGGGAAGGCCCGCGATCGCACTTCTTGCTTGATTCGCTCCAAAAACTTGCGACCAGTCGCGGTTTCATGCTGGCCGAAGGTCATGGCGCCACCGATCACGATGCCCTGTGGATCGATGGCGTGCATGGCCGTGACCACGCCGATTCCCAAGTAGCGCGCGGTTTCGAGCACGATCTGCAAGGAGAATTCATCCCCGCGCTCCGCCTCCTGGTCGATCATGAGGGCCGAGAGCTCCTCGCTGCCGGCCAGCCGCGCCTCGAGTGAGGTCGTTGGCTCGAGCGCCAGTTGTTCTTCGGTTCGTTTCACGACCGACGAGGCGCTGGCGTAGGCTTCGAGGTGGCCAGTTTGGCCGCACGAGCAGAGCCGCGCGTCGGAGTTGTAATCGATGATGATGTGCCCCAGTTCCGAGCCTGCGCTGTTTTCGCCCTCCACCAACAAGTCGCCAATGATGATGCCGCCTCCCACCCCGGTGCCGAGCGTGAACAAGACCATGCTGTGCAGCACTCGGCCACTTCCGACCCAATATTCGCCATAGGTGGCGCTGCGTGCGTCGTTGGCAAACGTGACCGGCAGCCCGATCGCCTTGGCCAGCGCGTCGCGGATGGGAAAGTTCCACCAACCTGGCAAGTTGCCGGGCGAGAGCAAAATGCCGCGCGAAATATCCATCGTGCCGGGGGTTCCCAACCCGACCCGCGCTACTTGATTCGGTTTCAGGCCCACTTGGGCCACCAACTCGCGCACGGTCTGTGCCACGCGCTCGATGGCCGCCTGCGGCCCGCTGTGCACCTCGGTGGGGATGCTAGTCGAGCTTAGCGGGCGGCCTTCATCGTCCACGACCCCAATCTTGATGTTCGTGCCACCAACGTCCACACCCACGAAAAAGGGCATCTGCGCCTCGGACAAGCGAATGAAGGCGTGCTTTCCGGGCATTGCGAGCGGCGTGCAAGAAAGGGCAAGGAAGCGCCGAGCCATCCGGCGCAACCGCAATAAGTATAGGGAGTTGAGCTATGTGCGACAATCGCGATCACTCGGCAGTCGCCGGCGTGATCAGGCCGCTTGCGCGGTCCACGCACTTACTTCTTGGGCCGATTGCTCAACAGTTTGCTGCAGCGCGGACAGCGTTTGCGCTGCGGATTGAGCTTGGCTTGGCACTTTGGACAGCGCAGTGCCTTGAGTTTTTGAACAAAGGCACTATGGGGGCGAGTTCGCATGGGCTCTCGATCGCTAGCCGGAGGGTGGTCCAAAGAAGCACGACCGCTTCTTCGGCCGCAATGACCTGAAATTACCAGTTAAGCCCTGCCCTGTCCACGGTGCTCGCGCGCCCCCCTGGCAACCGGTAGATTGGAGCTCGATCGACCGCTCTGGGTATTTTTGCATCAACTGCAAATTTCTCGCTTGCGCACGTGCTTGATTTTGACCTCCGCGTTTCTATCTTTGATGGCCCGTGGTTTGCTGCCTAAATGTACCCAAATTAGGCTGAAGCGTGTCGCGGAAATCCGGAGTGGATTAATGGCGGACGAGAGCGAAGCGGGACGCTCACCCATATCAGTCGAGGTCGAAGAGCACTTTGGCCATCTGGTGGCGGCCGTCCAGGACTACGCCATCTTTCTGCTCGACGCCAAAGGATATATCAAGAGCTGGAACGCCGGGGCCGCCCGCATCAAGGGCTACGCGGCCAACGAAATCATCGGCCAGCATTTCTCAAAGTTCTATCTGCCGGAGGCCATCGAGAGCCGCTGGCCTGACGAAGAGCTGCGCCTGGCCTCTCGCGAGGGACACTTCGAAGACGAGGGCTGGCGCGTCCGCAAAGATGGCACCCAATTCTGGGCTAACGTCGTCATCACCGCGCTTTATGAGCCCGATGGGCAAGTGCGCGGCTTTCTGAAAATCACGCGCGACTTGACGGAGCGCAAACAGGCCGAAGAGGCGTTGCGTCGCAGCGAGGAACGATTTCGCTTGCTGGTGGATGGCGTCAACGACTACGCCATCTTCATGCTCGATCCTGCGGGACGGGTGGCGAGCTGGAACACTGGCGCGCAACGTATCAATGGTTATGCCGCCAGCGAGATCATCGGCCAACACTTCTCAAACTTCTATTCGTCGGAGGATCTCAGCGCCGGAAAGCCCGAACGCGAGCTCAAGCAGGCATTGGAAAAGGGCAGCGTCGAAGACGAAGGTTGGCGAGTCCGCAAGGATCGTTCGTTGTTTTGGGCCAACGTGATCATCACAGCCATCTATGACGAACAGAAGCGGCACGTTGGTTTTGCCAAGCTGACGCGCGACATGACCGAACGGCGGCGTGCGGAAGCCCTGGAGGTCGCCGACCGCCAGAAGAACGAGTTCTTGGCCATGCTGGCACACGAGCTGCGCAATCCCTTGGCCCCGATCAGCAATGGCTTGCAGTTACTAAAAATGCCCGGCGTGGACGAGAACACCGTGCATCAAACCACGGAAATGATGGAGCGACAATTGTTCCACATGGTGCGGCTGGTGGATGATTTGCTGGATGTCTCGCGCATCATCACCGGCAAATTGAACTACCAGAAAGAACCGATCGATCTAACCGCGGTGATCCATCGCGCCGTCGAAGAAACGCAGCCCGCCATCGATGCGCGTGGGCACGAGCTGATGCTGATGCTGCCTGCGCGTCCGCTGATCGTCAATGGCGACGTGCTTCGCTTGTCTCAGGTGGTGAGCAACCTGGTGTCGAACGCGGCCAAGTACACGGAAACCCCCAGCCAGATTTGGCTCACCCTGGAACGCGAGGGTGAACAAGCCGTGATCCGCGTGCGCGATGCCGGCATCGGGATCGATCCGGCGGTATTGCCCGGCATCTTCGACTTGTTCGTGCAGGCGGACAACAGCCTGGCGCGCACGCAAGGAGGGTTGGGCATCGGACTAACCGTCGTCAAGCGCATCGTGCAAATGCATGGGGGCTCCGTTTCGGTCACCAGCGAAGGCTTGGGGCGCGGAAGCGAGTTCACCGTGCGCTTGCCGCTCGCGCCAGCCGGCGTCGTGCCGGCGCAATCGGCATCAGCCGCTCAGCCAAAATCGACGAAGCGGCGCATCCTGGTCGTCGACGACAATGTCGATGCGGCGCGCACCGTGACCGCGCTGTTGACCGTATGGGGGCACGAGGTGTGTGCCGCCTACAACGGGCCCACGGCGCTCGAGGCCGTGCAGAGTTTCCGGCCAGAGATCGTGCTGCTGGATATCGGATTGCCTGGCATGAGTGGCTACGACGTGGCGCGGCGGTTGCGCGCCGAGCCTTCGCTGAAGGGGCTCGTCATTGCCGCGCTCACCGGCTATGGACAAGACTCTGATCGGCAGCGCTCGTTCGAAGCTGGCTTCGACTACCACCTCACCAAACCGCCCGATCCCAGCTTGTTGCAGACTCTGCTTGCCGGAACTCCCAACTTGCGCGTGACGGGCAATGGATGAGCCCAGCGCGGCGGCTGTCGACAACTTCACTTCAGCTCTTTGATGCGCCCGTTGCGAATCTGCACGTGCCCGCCGCCTCGGCTGAGCTCCTGAAGGCCGATGTGGCCGCGCCGCGGACGATCTTTGAGTGGAGCGCCGCGCTCGAGTGTGGCCGTTTGCGTGTCGAGATCGACGTCTTGGATCAGCTCATCATTCAACAGGACCTTAACTCGCGGGCCCTGGCAGGTAATCACGTAGTGGTTCCACTCGGTCGGTTTGAAGACCTGCTTGCTGGGAGCGACGCCTTTGTACAAGCTGCCGGTCAGCTCGCCTGGTCCAACGGCCTGGTCGGCGTAGTACCGCGGATCGACAATTTGCAACTCGAGGCCGTCAAAGGCCGGATCGCCGGCGTCGGGAAACCGCAGACCCACGCCGCTATTGCCCTGCGGTCCGATTTTGAATTCCAGATCGAGGACGAAATCGGCGAATTCGGCTTCGCTGACCAGCCAACTGCCGCGCGGCGTGCTGCCATGCAGGATGCCCTGTTCAACAATCCACCGCGCGCCCTCGGGCGGAGGGTTCTTGACGTCGGCCCAGGCTGTCACGCGCCAGCCTTTGGGCGGTCCCTCTTCGGCAAACAGGGGGCGAAAGGCCGACGGGTCATCGGCACAAAACGCGGTGGCAACGCGCGCCACCATTGCGAACAGCGCCAGGGCCGAGAATCGCGATAGCATCTTGTCGAATCTCCAGCAGGACATCGTCACACGAAGAGGGCTGATCGATTGACGGGAATCCATTTTAGTTGAGGTCCACTCGTCGAGTAACCGTGCGCGCGGTTCGTCGAGTCGGCGGTCCTTGTGCGCTCGAGGCCTTAGGCTCATAGTGGGGGACTCTGAAAGTCAGTGCCCTTCCCTGCTCAGTAGCGCATGTCCAACTTCACCTGGATCGATGGCAGCATTGTCGGCTTGTATCTACTGGTCACCATGGTGGCCGGGTTCAGTGTGCGCAAGTACGTCGGCAAGGTCGAGCACTTTCTGGTCGCCGGCCGCGAGATGGACGTGTACCTGGGCGTGGCCTCGCTGGCGGCCACAGAGTTCGGCATCGTCACTTGCATGTCGGCATCCGAACTAGGCTATCGGCACGGCTTTGCCGGGGCGACCACCGGAATCACGTACGCCATCGCCATGTTCGTCGTGGGCGCCACCGGATTTTGCGTAAAGCCGCTGCGAGACGCCGGCGTCGTCACCATCGCCGAACTTTTTGAACAACGCTTCGGACCACGCATCCGATGGTGGAGCGGGCTGGTCATCGTGCTCGGCGGACTGTTGAACATGGGCATCTTTCTGCGCACTGGCGGCGATTTTTTGGTGCTCGTGTGCGGACTCAAGCCAGGGCATCTTGAAATCACGATGACCGTGCTGCTGGTTGGCGTGGCGGCCTACACGATCGTGGGCGGCATGCTCTCGGTGCTGGTTACTGATTTTCTGCAGTTCATCGTGATGAGCGTCGGGATGCTGGCCGTCACGTTTTTTCTGCTGACGCAGATCTCTTGGGAATCGCTGGTCAGCGTGGTGCACGAGCGGCATGGGGTCGGCGGGTTCAATCCATTTCTCAATCAAGGACTGGGCTGGCAGAACGTGCTGTTCAATGGCCTGGTGAACCTGGCGGCCGTGTTGACCTGGCAAACGACGATCGCGCGGTTGCTGGCCGCCAAGGACACGCGCACGGGCCGCCGCGTCTATACCGCGACCGCCTTCTTCTTCGTCTGTCAGTTCCTGATCCCAGCCCTGTGGGGCATTGCCGCACTGGCCACGCTGCCCTCGGGCACGGTGCCAGTGGACAAGCCGGCGATGGCTATGCCTATGTTGATGAGCGCGATCGTGCCATCGGGATTGCTGGGGTTGCTGGTGGCCGGGATGCTGGCTGCCGACATGTCGACCGATTCGTCGTACATGCTGACGTGGACGAGCGTGATCTACAACGATTTGCTCGCGCCTCTTCGCAAGACGGCGTGGTCCGACCGCCGTGGCATCTTTTGGAACCGCATCATTGTCGCGCTGATTGGAGTGTTTCTATTGTTTTATGGACTGTGGTATCCACTGGAAGGCGGCATCTGGCAGTATTTGATCGTGACCGGCACAATTTACCTGTCGAGCATGGCGACGTGCCTCGTCGCCTGCTGCTATTGGAAGGACGCGAACAGTTGGGGCGCGGCCGGCGCCATTCTGGCCGGCGCCACATTTCCGCTCGCCTACCTGTTGGCCGAGCAACTTGAGCCCACCAAGGAGCTCGCCAAAACAATCGGCTCCGACTATGCGGGCATCGCCGCGTTCGTGGGCGCCGCGCTGGCCATGATTATCGGTTCGCTGCTAAAACCGATGTTCGTTACGAATTCGCAAGCTTCGGGAGAGGCATGATGGAAGTCGAGTTCTGGAAATGGCTCACCGTCGCGGCGCTGGTGTGGTATACGACCGTCACCATCTATGTCTCGGTGCGCGGAGGTCTAGACATCAAAAACATGCTTGCGCGGTTGCGCGAATTGATGCCGGACGACCAAAAGTGACCGTGTTGCCTGGGGATCGCCACGAGAATTCAGTGGAAAGCAGTCGAGTGCTGGATTAACGTGAAGGATCCCAGAGCCGCCGCCGTTTCTCGCTCCCTCATCGATTCTCATCCATGCCTCGGCTCGCCTGTTTGTCGATCGTGATCGCTGCCTTCGTGTCGCTAGGCGCGCTGGCGGCCCCGGCACATGCGGTCGTGCTCACGATTTCCAACGACGCGATCAACGCGGTCGCTCCTGGCAATGACCCTGGCTGGGACAACGTCGCGCGCATGTCCGGGGCATCGGCCGTGTATCTCGGCAACCGTTGGATGATTACGGCCAATCACGTGAGCGACGCGCCTGTCCGCTTTAGCGATGGCCGGGTGTTCAGCATTGCGCCCAGCTCCGACGTGCCGCTGACCACGCCGGGCAGCCCCACGCCCAATGTGTCGGCCGACCTGCGCATGTTTCGCCTGACCGCCGACCCGGGCCTGCCCTCGCTTTCGATTGCCGACACGTCGCCGCGCAATTTGAGCGAAGTCATGATGATCGGCGCCGGCACCGATCGCGCGGCCGATTTGGTGGGCTGGAGCGTCAACGCACAGGACGAATGGACGCCCGCCCCCTTGGTGTCGGCGAATGCCCAGGGCTTTAATTTGCTGAGCAGCTCGCACATGCGGTGGGGCATGAATCAGGTGTTCGGTCAACCGGTGTTTTCGACCTCGAGTAACACGATCGTGTTCAACACGCGGTATGACAAATTCGGCGTTCCCTACGAGGCGCAAGCGTCGGTGGGCGACTCGGGCGGCGGCGTCTTTCAATTTGCGGACAATGCCTGGAAGCTGATCGGAATCATGAACAGCGTCAGTCCGGTTGTGCCCAATCAGCCGAGCGGCACGGTTGTCTTCGGCGATCAGACCCAGTCGGCCGATCTGTCCTTTTATCGCACACAGATCCAGGGATTATTGACCGGCGCCGACCCGCCCTGGCAAAACTCGTTCAATCGCTACGACATCGATGGATCGGGTCGGGTCACCGCGCGAGACGCGCTGCTGTTGATAAAGGAATTGAAGGTCGGCCCGCTGTCGGGCAAGCTGCCCGCCACGCATGACGCCGGCGATCCCTTCTTCGACGTCAACGGCGATGGCAGCTTGAGCGTATCGGATGGTGTCGCGCTCATCAGCGCGATCTTGCTGCACACGGCGAATCCCGTCGTGCTGGCGTCACCCTCTTCGACGCTATTTGTGCCGGAGCCCTCGAGCGGGCTATTGGCTTTTCTGGTCGCGCTTGTTGGCTGTCTGGGATGGGTCGTTCGCCGCTACAGATCTGCCTAGCGCCACAGTGCCATTACGGCGCGGGATCCCGAGATCCGCCAGGGCCGGCCGCCGGCGACCGCAAGCTGCGACGCAGGATCAATTCCCAGGCTGTGGAAGATCGTGGCGGCCAGCTCGCCCGCTGTCACGGGAGAGTCGGCCGGGGCGGCGCCTTTTGCATCGGAGCGCCCGAAAGCGCGGCCACCTTCCAAGCCAGCCCCCGCCAGCAGAACGGAAAAGCAGCGCGGATGGTGATCGCGTCCAGCGCCGGGATTGATCTTGGGCGTGCGGCCGAACTCTCCGGTCACCACGACCAGGGTCTCTGCCAGAAGCCCACTGGCGTCGAGATCGGCCAACAGTTCGGCAATGGCCTGGTCCGTCCGCGGCAGCAGCACCTCGCGCAGCGTGCGGAAGTTGTCCTTATGCGTGTCCCAGTTTTTGTCGCCGCCGTAGATCGATGACATGCAGTTGACGTGTACCAGCCGCACCCCGGCTTCCAGCAGCCGCCGCCCGAGCAGCACCGACTGGCCAAAGAAATTGAGGCCATACTGCTCGCGAACACGCATGGGCTCCGCTTCCAGGTCGAAGGCGGCGCGGGTGCGATTGGCTTCGAGAATGGAAAAAGCCTCTTCGCGATAGCGCTCCATCTCGCTCCAGTCGCCCGGCCGCGCCTCGTCTGGCCGCGGTTTGCTCAGATCGCCCAGCAGTGCCCGCCGCACGCGCAGTCGATCGGGCTCGGCCGCGCCGAGTCCTAGTCTTGCCAATTGAAATCGCTCGCGGCTGGGATCGCCGTGCGGCACGAGCGCGTCGTAACGCGCGCCGAGAATGCCCGCATTCTGGCCCGAACGAAATTGTCCGTTCACGACCAGGTAATCCGGCACGAGGGCAAACGGCGGCGCCGAGCGGCGGGCGTCCGTTGTCAGCGCCGACACGATCGAGCCCAAGTGCGGATGATCCTCGCGCGTGGAGTTATCGGCCAGGTTCATGGCGCGCGGATACGCGAACCCAGTCGTCATTTGATAGGCGGCGCTGGGATGGCCGTTGTCGCCGTGTGTGAGAGAGCGCACCACGACCAACTTGTCGGCCTGCTCGGCCAGGCGGGGCACCTCGTCAGAGAACCGCAGGCCCGCCGCCCGAGTCGCGATCGTGCCGAACTCGCCGCGAATTTCCGCCGCGGCGTCCGGCTTGGGATCAAACGTGTCGAGGTGCGAGGGCCCGCCCTTGAGCCATATCAAAATGACTCGCCGCGCGCGACCGAACCCCGGCAGATCCTGACGAGCGCTAGTCGACGCCTCCGCGGCAAAAAGCGCGGGCAGGTTCAGTCCGAAAGTGCCCAGGCCGGCGGCGATGGATCGCGCCAAAAGCCCGCGCCGCGTGAGCCCGACCGGCTGACAACCGCGCGTGCGCGTCATGGCGGTCCACCTAAAAGGCTGTCTTGCGCCGGTTTTATTGGCCGCCGGCGGCGGTTGCCTTCGCTGGCGCGTGAGCGCCCAAGAAGGCCAGCAAATCGTCGACGAATTCGCGCGAACGAAACGCGGTCATGTGGTCCGTATTCTCGATGACCTTGACCGTGATATCGGGCTTCACCTTGGCCAAATCGTCCACGCCCACTTTGAGTGGGTCGTCCGCGCCGATGAGGCACAGCGTGGGGACCTTGCTCGAGCGCAACTGCTCTTCGGTGACGGCGATGCCTTTCATTCCGCGGATGCAAGCCGCCAGCGCCTTGGCGTCGTTGGTGAGCAACAGCATCTGATTAATGGCCTTGATCTGTTCTTCGGTGGGCTTGGGGCGATTGGCCGGAGTGAGGTGCTCGATCAACGGTCCGATGCCCTTGCCTGAGTCGAGCGAATCGGCCAGCTCGACCATGAACGAGAGCCGGCCATCATCGGGTCGCGTCCAGCCGGCGCCGCCCAAAGTGGCGGTGAGCAGGCGGTCAGCATGATTCGCCAGCAGATAGGTCGTCATGAATCCACCCATCGAATAGCCGACCACGTGCGCTTTCTTGATCTTCAAGTGATCCATCAGCCGCAGCACGTCCTCGGGCATCTGCTTGCCATACGAATCGGGGTCGTGCGGCTTGTCGCTGTTGCCGTGACCTCGGTTGTCGAGCGCGATGACCTGATACTGCTTGGCGAGTTTCGAGATGATGCCCGGCAGTCCCCATTGCACGGGGATGCTGGCCGTAAAACCGTGGACGAGAATGACCGGCTCGCCCTGCCCTTCGATGATGTAGTGGATCTTCACTCCGCGGGAGTCAAACGTTTTGTCTTCCAGGGCGAAGGCTGACGTGGCAAACGCGACGAAACACAATGTGACAAAGGCAATGCGGCGTGACATCCAAATGGTTCCTGCGAGAAAGCGTGACGGGCCGGGTCCACAGTCCCTCGATAATGTATGCCGCGGGCAGGTGGAACTCAAGAAAGCCGAGGCTCGCGCGAATGAAGCTTCGTGCGAATATTGTTCCGCGCGTCGGCGCTTGTTAGGCTTTCGGCCATGAGCAAGCCAACACCAGCGGACAAGGTCACCAATCCCGCGGCCACGCCGTTTCGCATGTCGCTAGCTGATCGAACCGCGCGCAGCTTGTTTGTTGCGCTGGCCGTGGGCCTGGGTTGGGGAATTCGGGGTGACTTCGGCCATCTGGTTGGCGCCATGTACCCGGGCGCCGCGCTAGGGCTGGCACTGGCCTACGTCAGCGGCCAACGGTCTCTTTTTCTGTGGATGCCCATCCTGGGCGCGCTGGGAGGACTGGGAATCGGGTCGGGCGGGGCCATGAGCTATGGGATTCTGCACGGCTATGCGCAAGCCGACACGCTCATCAATTACGCATACGGATTCGTGACGCTCTTTTTGCAAGGCGCCGCTTGGGGAGTTTTTGGAGGCGCCTTGATCGGACTGGTGCTCGAACGCACTCCGCTGCGCACCATCGAATGGCTGAGTCTGATTGGCACCACGCTGGCATCAGGCTGGTTCATATCGTACCTCGTGGTTACGGTCGCGGGATTCGACATCAATCCGCCGCGGAACAATGGCTCCATCGCGCACATGGGCGCCATGCTCGGCACGATCGTGTGGCTCGTGATGCACGGAAAACCGACCGGCTTGCGCGGCGCCTTGGCCGGCGCGATCGGATTCGGGCTCGGCATGTCCGTCGGCCGGCTGCTGGGCAACACCGCGAACATGCTGCAAGACCAGGGCTTCACGATCAATCATTGGAACGTGATGGAGACCTCGTGTGGGTTCATCGGAGGATTCGTCTATTGCTTTGCGATGGTCAACCGAGCCTATCCCGAGCCTCCCGCCAACGAAAATATCCGTCTGCCAGCGATCCTGGGCGCGATCTACACGTTGGGGGTGATTCCCCTGTGGCATCGGCTGGGCCGCATCAACCCCACGGCAAAGGTTGAAGAGTGGTCCACGCAACTGAAGAACTTCGGCTACGAAGATCCAACGGCGCTGGCCGATCGCGTGTTGAGGCTGATCGACGCCCTGTGCGTGCTGGGTTTTGTGGGCGCCATAGTGTGGCTGGTCATTTATTTCCAGCGGCGGCAGAAGTGGGCGGCCCTGCCGGTGCTGTGGCTCTCGGCGACGATGCTGCTCTTTCAGAACCTCAACGCGCTCTACTTTTTCTATCCTCGGCGCGAGAACTACGTGAACATGCATCACGTGTTTTGGGTTCTGTTCGCCTTGATGGTGGTGTATGCGGCGATTGCGCGCCCCAAGCCGGCTACGGAACCAGAGCCTGCCGTGGCGCGGCCGTCGCTCGTTGCGCTGGGGTGGGTGGCCAGCGCGGCCGTGGTGCTCGCGCTTGCGATTTATGTGGCCGGATTCGTGAATGGACCGCGAACCATGACTTCCGCGAATACGCGCTGGCCGCGCTGGGCCTGGACCGAGGGGCCGTTTCCGCGCGAGGCCCAGCCCTAGCAGGCCGCTAATCGCGCTTGTTCGGGTCCACCGGTCCGTAAAAATCCTTCACTCGCCACGGATTGACGCCTTGCCGAGAGGTGGGTTTACGTTCCATGAGCAGCCCCACCAAGAACGTCTTCTTTTTGTCGTGGTCCATGAACGTGACCGTATACCAGTAGTTCACGTGCCCGGTCGAGCCGTTGAACGCGACGCCGTTAAAGCTGTAGAAGCGGATCTCGGCTTTTTCGCCCAATGCCAACATGGTCCGCACCAGCGGCATGCGCACGAAGCGCTCCATGTCCTGCCGGGCATTGGAATCGATTTGAAACACGGCCCAGCTCTCGTCCATGTCGCGCACGTCCGGAACTCCGCGCAGCATGAGCGCTTTTTCCGGATGATCGGTGCGCAAGAACTCGAGGTAAGCATCGGCGACTTCGCGCGGCTGCTCGCCCAACAGCAAAAATGCGCTGCCGGCTTGCGCCGCCGGCGCGGCTCCAAACACAACCGACAAACACAGCCCCACAAGCGCGATCGAACGTCCGCTACGGCTGGAGTCACGAGCGACGCGGCCAATTGCCAGTAAGCTGGCGGCGATTCCCAATGGCGGAAGCAGCCACAGCAAGGGACCGATCAATGCCAGGGGCGAAAGCAGCCCGAGCACGAGGCCGATGACCGCCAGGGGCTCGACCGAGCGATATTCCTGCTCAGGATCGTTCGAAGGCGGAGAGCTCGACAACGCCGATTGGGCCATACGTATTGGAAATTCTGGGAAAGATTGCCGGCGTTTTCTCGCGCGCTCTATCAAGCGATGCTACTGCCGGACTTTTCCCTGGGCAAGGCCGCGCGAGGGGCAACCGTTCTCACGCGCTTTGCAGTTGCCGCGCGACTTTACGCAGATCGGCCGTGAAATCCTTGCGCATCTGATGCCGCGCATCCGCATCGGGGGCCCGCAGGATCGCCGAGGGATGAAAGGTCGCCATCAGGCGCGGCGCGAACGAATTCTTGATCAACTGCCCGCGGAATTTGGTAATGCGAAACGACGACCCCAAGAGCGACTGAGCGGCCGTGGCGCCCAGGCACACCAGCCACTCGGGCTTGATGGCGGCCAATTCCGCTTCCAGCCAGGGCCGGCAAGCGGTCATTTCGCGCGCCGAGGGTTTGCTGTGCAGCCGGCGCGTACCGCGCGGTTCCCACTTGAAATGCTTGACCGCATTGGTCACGTACACGTCATCGCGATCGATGCCCACCTCTTGCAAAACCTCGTCTAACAAGCGGCCGGCGGGGCCCACGAAGGGCGCTCCTTTGCGGTCTTCTTCATCGCCTGGCTGTTCACCCACCATGATCACGCGCGCGTCGGATGGTCCTTCACCAAAAACGGTTTGCGTGGCCCGGCGGTACAAATCGCAGCCGCGGCAGTGACGGGCCGCTTGAGATAAATCCATCAAGCTCAAGCTAGCTGGCAGGAAGTCGGCCGCCGAGGTTTGCTGGGTCGGGCGGGCCATCGGCTGGTGCTCCAGGAAGAGTAGCGCGGGGGGCGTTCCCTCTCCGAGCGCAAATGCATTTGCCGGGCCGAGCGGGGTCATTTTCGCTCGGCCAAATCACGGCTTGATTTGCTGGACCTTTCCGGGCCGATTCCCTAAAATGAAGCTTCACCCAGCCGACACCTACGCTCTCCACATTCGAGGAGTCTCTCCCCATGTTTTCCGCCGTTCGTTTCGCCTGCGCGCTTGTCGTTTTGTCCTTCGGTTCGTTTGCCGCGGCCGGCGAGCTGAAAGGTGATTATCTTGAAACACGCACTTGCGATGTTTACACGGGTCCCTGCTTCGCCAATGGTCAGGCTGGCTTGACGGGCAACGATGCTCTGATGGCCTGGAACATCGAGCGGGGCAGCTACGAGGGAGTTGAGCTGGCCGGCCTCAAGGTCGTGGTGGTCACCACCGCCAGCGACACGTTGGGCTTTGGCGGCACGCTGGTGGTGAATCCCGAGCACATCCGCTCGGTGGTGCTGGTTGACGAAGCGGCCAGCCCACGCCAGCGCGATGCCTTGGTGCAGTTCGCGGCACAATATGCAAAGCATGCCGGCGAGATCGTGAAGGTGATTTCAGTTCCGATCGACATGACGGTCGACCACTTTGCCGCGGTCGCCCGGCTGGATGCCGGCTCGTTCGCCCGGCTTGCCACGCGCAAGCTCGCCAGCGGCGACTGCGTGTGTTCGAACGAGAAGACTTTCTATCCGCCGCTGTGCGACGTGAAGAATGCCACGCCGGCCTACACGGTCGATGCCGGGTACACGGGCCCCGGGCTCGGCTCGCGTTGGTCGAATCCGGGCACGCGGAGCGCGTTTTTGGCCAGCTTCTCCTACTAATTCCCCCTGGCCGGCAGTCGTAAGGGTGGCCGCGCGCTTGCGTGGGTAGCGCGGCGCCTTGAAATGCGCCCAAAAGTCAACGAAGCTGGACGGGACGCGCCAGAGGGGGAACTCGCAAGGCGCTTGCTGCTTCTCGATGACTTGCCCAGCGGAGACGCCTTGATGATGTGCCGGAGCCTGCTTGCCATTCTCGCGCTCGTTTGCGCTTCGAACGTGTCGCGCGCCGCCGAATATCGCGTGGAACCCATTAAAGAGCCGCCGGCGGATGTCGCCGCCGACATTGCGGCCCAGCTCGCTCCTCAGGGCTTGAGAGTCATCGAGGGCGCCAAAAAAACCATCTGCGAGATCTGGCCCGCTAAGACCTGGGCCACCAAAGCCGGATTTCAACCGAGTGACACGGTCGTGTATCCGCTTGAGCCGGGCACGCTGGTGGGCGTGCTGCGCTTCCCGCGCAAGGGCGTCGATTTTCGTGGCCAGGATATTGCTGGCGGAGTTTACACGCTGCGGTACGCCACCCAGCCAGTCGATGGCAATCACGTGGGCACGTTTCCGACGCGGGACTTTCTGCTGATGGTGCCCAGTGCCGGCGATCAGTCGCTTGCCGCGCCGGCGGAGAAAGATCTGTTTACCGCCAGCGCGCAATCGGCCGGCTCAAACCATCCGGCCATCATGCCGCTGGTAAAGCCCGAGGGGGGCGACGAGCCCTTGCACAATCTGGCCGAGCACGATTGGACCACGCTCGCCATACCCGGCCACGACAAGCAGGGCGGCAAGCTGACCTTGGAAGTCATCGTGGTCGGCAAAGCGGCTGAGTAAGCGCGCGTGGATACAACCATGAGGGACGCCTCGAAAAAAGCGCTCGCGGCTGCAGGCCTGCTGGCCGGGTTCTGTGCCGCGCAGGTTGCTTGGGCTGCCGAACGACCCGCGCAAACCAAGAAACCAGCGACCGTCGAAACCAAGAGCGCCGGAGCGTCTCACAAAACAGATAAACCCGCGTGGATCACTGAGACCTTGCGCGGCAAGGTCGTTTGGCTCGACGAGGCTCTCGCACGTCTCTACGGAGTGGCTGTCGAGCCCGCCACAGCGCACACCGAAGTGGCGCTCGAGACACCCGCGGGCGCGCTGGTGCCCATCATGTCCGACACGCGTGGGCGGGCGTTCGCGGTTGATGAGCGTCTGCGGGATGTCGAGCTCGAATTGCTGGTGCGGCGCTATTCTGGCGCGCCCCACGTGCAGGTGATTCGAGTCCGCAAGCACACGCCCGAGGGGCTGCGTGAGCTGGATTATTGGTGCGATATTTGCGCGATCCGGATGTACATTCTGAAGGACTGCGAGTGCTGCCAAGGCCCGACCCGGCTGCGTGAAGAGCCGGCGGAAGCGGAGGGGGATTCGAGCGGGTCTTAGTCTGGCTGGAGCCTCCGGTCGCGGCGCTTGCGGCGGCATTTCTGAGGGCCTATAACACTCGCTGGCCGGCTAGCTCGGCCTCGATGTTCGAAGCGCACCCAGGTCGTACATTCCCCATTCTTTCAAAGGGGCGTCGAATGAGCAAAGCCGACGATTCCGCGCGCAGCAGCGGGTTCAGCCGCCGCGCGTTCTTAAGAGGTTCCGGCGCCGCGGCCGCCGCCAGCGCGCTGGCCAGCGCGCCTTCGGCATTGGTTGCCAAGGATGAATCCCCTTCGCTGGTCGCGGGTTCAACCACGATCGTGCTGAAGGTCAACGGTCAGCCGCAAAAGGTGACCGTTGAGCCGCGCACCAAGCTGCTTGAAGCCCTTCGCTATGGCTTGAATCTGACTGGCGCGAAGCCGATCAGCGTCGATGGCTCGAGCGGCGGCAGCACCGTGCTCGTGGACGGCAAGCCCGTCGCGGCTAACTCGATGCTCGCCCTGCAATGCGTCGGCAAATCGATCCAGACGGTCGAAGGGCTGGCGCCCGATGGCTTGCCCGCCGCGTTCGCGCATCATGATGCTTCGCAGTGCGGGTTTTGCACGCCCGGGTTCGTGGTCGCCGCCAAGGCGTTTTTGGACAAACATCCGAATGCGACCGAAGACGACATCCGCAAGAACCTGAATGGCAATCTTTGCCGCTGTGGCACGTATGCCAACATTATCCCGGCCGTTCTCGACGTCGTGAAAGGAGCTCGAAATGGTTGAGTATGTCTGGCCCGATCGCGAGCACACGGCGCTACTGGGCAAGAGTCACGACAAGATCGACGCGCTCGCCAAGTGCACGGGAGCGGCCAAGTATAGCTACGACATCGCGCCTGAGCGGCTGCTGCTTGCCCGCGCGCTGGGCTGCCCGCTTGCGCACTGCAAGGTGAAGTCGATTGACACGAGCGCCGCCGAGAACGTCAAGGGCGTGGTGGCCGTCCGCGCCATGAAGAAGGAAGGCGACGAGATCTTCTGGGAAGGCGATCTGATCGCCGTGGTCGCCGGTGAAAGCGAGGGCGCGGTCGCCGAAGGGTTGGCCGCGATCAAGGCTGACTACGAACCGCTCGACGTGTTCGTCAACGAGGCCGATCTGTCGGCCGCCGAGTCGGCCAAGCGCACCGCGAAGTCCGGCGGCAAGGTGCAATTGAAAAAAGAGCCCGATGACGACGACAAGGATTTCGAAGAGAAGGAGCTCGCGCGGCTGTTCAAGGAAGCCGCCGCCGTCGTCGAGGGGCATTATGGCATCCAAGCCATCACCCATATGTGCCTGGAGCCACACGGCTCGACGTGCGACTGGAATGACGGCAAGTTGACCGCGCATCTCTCGACCCAGAACGTGTCGGGCACGGCCGGCCAGTTCGCCACGCCGCTCAAGCTCACCGCCAACGATGTCACCGTGCACTGCGATTACATCGGCGGCGGTTTCGGCAGCAAGTTTGCCGCCGACCGCTGGGACGTCGTGGCGGCGCAGCTTTCCAAGGATCTCGGCCGCCCGGTCAAGCTGATGCTGGATCGCGATCTGGAGCTGAAGAATGCCGGCTGTCGGCCGTCGGGTTTTGCAGACGTGAAGATCGGGGCCGACAAAGATGGCCTGGTCACCGTGTGGGACTCGCATCACTGGTCGACCGGTGGCTGGGGCGGGGCGCCATTGCCGCAGGACCAGGTGCCCTATGTGCTCGTGCCGGCGAACTTCCGCCGCCGCGTGACGAACGTCAAAACCAATGCCTCGCCACAACGCGCGTGGCGGGCGCCCAATCATCCGCAGGCCTGCGCACTGTCGCAGACCGCTGTGGACGACATCGCCGCCAAGCTTGGACTCGACAGCTACGACGTGTTCATGCGCAACCTGGCAAACGCACCCGAGGCGCGTGCCGCCACGTATGCCGAGGAAATGAAAATCGCCGCCAAGCTGATGGATTGGAAGTCCAAGTGGCATCCGCACGGCAAAGGCGGCAAGCAAGGCTCGGTGGTCTCGGGCCTGGGCATGGCTTTGCACACCTGGGCAGGTGGCGGCCATGGCTCTAGCTGCCTGGTCAAAATTCACCCCGATGGTGGCGTCGAAGCTTTCCTGGGCAGTCAGGATCTGGGAACGGGCACGCGAACGGTGATCGCGCTGGTGTTGGCCGAAACCTTCGGCTTGCCGCTGGAAGCTGTCAAGGTCAACGTCGGCAGCTCGAAGTTCCCCGCCAGCGGGCCATCGGGCGGAAGTACCACCGTGGGCGGAGTCTCAGAGTCTTCGCGGCACGCCGCGCTCGATGCCTTGGACAAGCTCAACAAGCTCGTGGCGGACAAGCTGCAGGTGCCGGCCGAGAATCTCGTCGCCCGCGACCGTCGCATCTTCGATAAGGATCATCCAGATAAGGGTCTCAGTTGGAAGGAGGCATGCAGCCTGGTCGGCATGAATGCGCTGGAAGTCACGGCCCGCGGCGCCCCCGGCCCCAAGTCCAAGCTCTCCAGCTCGGGCGTGGGCGGCGTGCAAATGGCCGAGGTGGCCGTCGACCGCGAGACCGGCATCGTGCGCATGAAAAAGTTCGTCACCGTGCAAGATATGGGCATGGTGATCAACCGCAAAACGGCCGAAAGCCAGATCTTCGGGGCCATGATCATGGGCATTGCCTACGCCCTGTTCGAAGAACGCATTCTCGATCCCAAGACCGGCAAGTTCGTGAACGCGGAGGTCGCCGACTACAAATTGCCGCGCCTGGGAGACATCGGTGAGCTGGTGGTCGAAATCTACGAGCCGGATAGCGAACGAGCACGCGGCGTCATCGGACTGGGCGAGCCGCCGGTGATCGGGCCGGGCGCCGCGATCTCCAACGCGGTGTGCAATGCCCTCGGCGTGCGCGTGCCGGTGTTGCCGCTGACGCCGAAGCGGGTTCTCGACACCCTGAAAGCGAGGAATGCCTAAATGAAACCTTTTGAATATGCGTCGCCCGAAACCGAGCGCGAGGCGCTCGAATTCCTTTCGCCCGAGCCTGGCAAGACGGCCGTATTGGCGGGCGGAACGGACCTGATCGGCCTGATGAGCCGATTGATCGTGCAGCCCGAGCGCGTGGTCAGCCTGGCAGGAATTCCATCGCTTCGCGCCATCGAGGTCGACGCGCGCGGGCTTTCGATCGGCTCGATGATGTCGCTTGAGGACGTTGCCGAGCATCCCGCCACGGCGGCCTACCCCGCGCTGCGCCAGGCGATCGGCGAAATCTCGAGTCAGCAGCTTCAGTCGCAAGGCACGTTGGGCGGCGAATTGTGCCAGCGGCCACGCTGTTGGTATTTCCGATCGGGCGAAGGCCTGCTCGCGCGCGAGGGCCGGTCGGTTGTGGAGGGTGACAATCGATACCACGCGATTTTCGGGAATAGCGGTCCAGCCAAGTTCGTGTGCCCCTCGCGTCTCGCGCCGGCGTTGATCGCGCTGGGAGCCGCCGTTCGCGTGATCGGGCCTGATGTCGACAACGAAACCATCATGCCGCTTGAGGCCTTCTTCCGCACCCCGGAAGACGAGCACGATCGCGAGCACGCCCTGCGCGGCGACCAGATCGTCAGCCACGTGTTATTGCCGGTCGCTCGTTACAAGAGCGCCTCGTATGAAGTGCGGCAGGGCAGCGGGCCCGACTATCCGTTGGCTGCCGCGGCCGCGGCGCTCGCGTTCCACGGTGGCGTCGTCAGCGAAGCCCGCATCGTGCTGGGGCAGGTTGCGCCGACACCCTGGATTTCGCGAGAAGCGATTCAGGCGATCGTTGGCTGTGCGGTGAACGAAGAGACGGCCGAAGCCGCCGGACGGGCCGCGGCTTCGGTCGCGACGCCGCTGTCGCACAACGAGTACAAAGTTCAACTTGCCAAAGTGGCCGTCAAACGCGCGATCTTGTTGGCGGCCGGTTTTGAATCGGGCGGATTTTGATCCGTCGCGGAACTGGTTCGGACGTAGCGCTTACCACCGATTACGAGCGGAGTGTCTGCCATGCCCTATGAACGGACGTTCGACGAGCCCACCGAGCCCATGGAAAAAGTGTGCCGGCATTTGCGCTCGAAGGCCATCTATGTGGCCGGCCACATGGAGCCCACCGCCGAGATGGAACAAATGGGCAGCGGCCACTGTTGGTGCAGCATGACGGCCCACGTGTTCGGACCCGACAACGTCGAAGTCGACCGGCGGAGCTGCAACTCCAGCCGTCCGTGCTACGAGGCGGTCATCTAGCGGCTTACGTCAGGCCGGGAATCGGCTCGCCGTGATAGACGAAGTGCGGACGCCCACTGGCGTCGTGCCAGGCCAGCTCGCGCGGCAGACCGAGCGCCTGGTAGATCGTCGCCGCCATATTCTCGGGCCGCTGGGGGTTGGCCGCGGGGAACGCCCCGATCTTATCGGTCGAACCGATGCAGGCGCCGCCGCGGACTCCGCCGCCGGCGAAGAACACCGTCTGCGTCCCCCAATGATCGCGGCCGGGCTTCGCATAGTGTTGCGGCAGCAATGAGATCTTGGGCGTGCGCCCCATCTCGCCGGCCATCACGATCAAGGTTGAATCGAGTAGTCCCCGCTCCGCCAGGTCATCAATCAGCGCCGAAACCGCTCGATCGGTCGGCGGGAACAAAAAGTCTTTCAGATGCGGGAAGGCGTTCCCATGAGTATCCCACGTCTCGTCGTTCCCCAGGTTGACCTGCACCATGCTCACGCCGGATTCAACCAGTTGCCGCGCGACTAAAAGCGACCAGCCGAACGTGTTGCGCCCGTAACGGTCGAGCAGCTTGGGGTCGGCATTCGCGATGTTGAAGGCGCGCTGCGTGCCCCGGTCAGCCAACAGCGAAATGGCGATTTGCCGATACTGGTCGAAGCTCTCGCGCTCGGCGGCTGCCTCGAGCGCGCGCTGCTGCCGGCCGATGACCTTCAGCAGGTCGAGCCGGTCGCGGAACCGCTCGGAATTCAATTCAGCGGGCAAGCTTAGATTTGGCGCCTCGAAGGTCATGTCCTTCGGATTCTCGCGGCCGCGCGCGTGGTGAAAGCCATATTCGGGCCACGCGCCGTAAGCCGTGGCACTAAAGCGCGCATAGGACACGAACATCGGATTGCGATGGGCGCCCATCTCTCCGGCGAACTGCCCGGGGATGATGCGCCCCTCGCGGTGAATGAGGATTTCCGGCAGCACAACGGCCGGGGGCAAGTTATTGCGCGCTCGACACTGGGCCGCGGCAATGGCCGCCATGGCTGGCCAGTCGCTCGACTTGGGCTTCGAGTTGTCGAAACCGACGGGTAGCTGCGAGCGGCCCGCGAGCATCAGCAGATGGCCGGCCGAGTGTTCCGGGTAGGGGTGATGCATCGAGCGCACGATGGCCCAGCGGTCGCTGCGCGCGGCCAGCATGGGCAGGTGCTCACAGATTTGCAGGCCCGGTGTGCGCGTGGCGATGGGCTTGAACTCTCCGCGGATGGTATCGGGCGCGTCGGGCTTCATGTCGAAGCTATCGTGTTGCGCAAGCCCGCCCGACAGAAAGATGTAGATGACCGCCTTGGCCTTTGGTTCGCGAGCAGCAGGCGCGTCGCTGGGGCCAGCCAATGCCCTGAGCCCTGTCACGTGGTTCATGCCCAGGTTGAGCAGTCCGATCGCGCCAGCCTGGACGGCGGTTCGCCGTGAGAAGCGCACGTGTTGAGGAGCGGGTTCGACCATGGCGGGCACTGGGCAAGGGGTCGCGGCACCTTGACGAGGGCGCACCTAGATTAGCCCAAGCGAGGCCATGAGTGCAAGAAACGGCCCCTGGGCCGCGGGCGCGTAGAGGGGATGCTCGCTTGCCGCCGGGCCCGGGCACTTGCTGGCGGGCTAAGCGCCTGAGGCGAGGGGTTCGCAAACTTCGTAGCGCTTCATGTTGTTGATGCGCTGCGGCAGCTCTTTGACCTGGCAGTCCTGCCGGCACTGGGCGATCGATTTGTCGTACTGCACCCATTGGCCGGCGTTGAATACGAACACTTTCTTCTGCGCGTCCTCTAGCAGAATAAATGCTTTGCCGTAGGTGACCTTGGGCTTCCTTTCGGCCAATTCGTAGGCGGGACGCTCGAGCACGCGCGCGGGGGCGGCCGGCCGGTTTTGTCGTTTGTTGTTGTGGTGGTGCTGACGGCGTTGACCCATGCAGAGTTCTCCTGGTTGCTGGTGCGTTGGCCTGCCGCGCTTCGGCGCGGAACAAAGCCGGAGGCGCCGGCATGGCGCCTCCAGCCTGAAGTTCTCCACGGTTCGGACTAGCGGCGGCTAAAGCTGCCACCCCGCCGACCGCCCCCGAAACCGCCGCGGTCTTCGCGTGGCTTGGCTTCGTTCACGATCAGCGGACGCCCGCTGCAATCTTTCTCGTTCAACTCAGTGATCGCTTTGCGGGCGGCGCCGTCGTCGGGCATTTCGACGAACCCGAAGCCCTTGCTGCGTCCGGTATCGCGGTCCTGGATGACTTGTGCGCTGCGCACCTCGCCAAAGGGAGTGAACAGGTCCTCCAAGGCCGCGCTGTTGATCTCGTAGCTCAAGTTGCCGACATACAATTTCATTCCCACAGATCTACTCCTCACGAAAAATCCGACCGAAAGCTCTCCCGGGTCGAAGCGGAAGTGGCCTGAAGTGGTGGCCTGCCAAGTGGAGAGGCGAGAGAAGGGGCAGGTTCTTGTGGGGAATTGCTGCTCGAACGTCGTCAAACCGACTACCCACAGTATATGGCGTTGCCGCGCCCTCGCCTAGCCGAAATGCAGGCTATTACGGTGCTTTTGCCGCTATCTCCTTGCTATTGACGGCTTGTTGACATACA
>DATJEN010000093.1:0-15141 GCA_035496575.1 Pirellulales bacterium | reverse complement strand
CCGGCATGATGCGCGACGATTGCGGCCGTCGCGGCCAGCGCGGCCGTTTCCACGCGCAAGATCCGCGTGCCCAGCCCAATCGCGATCCAGCCAGCCGCGCGGGCGAGCTGCAACTCGCCGTCCGTAAACCCGCCTTCGGGGCCAATCGCCAACGCGACACGTGAGGCCATCGGGCTGCGCGCCAAGATTGCGGCCAGCGATTCTCTGCCAGCCTCGTCGTCCGGGTGGGCAATCAGCCGCAGGGCGTCGTGCGGTGTCCCATCCAGCACCTTGGCGAGCGGGGCCGGCTCGGCAATCTCCAACATCCGATTGCGGCCACACTGCTTCGAGGCTTCGATCACGGTTTGCCGTAACCGTGCCGCACCGACATCCTGCCCGATCGCGCGCTCGGTCACGAGTGGCACGAGCCGCGTCACTCCGAGCTCGACCGCTTTCTCGACCAGCCACCGCCGGCGATCTCCCTTGGGCAGCGCGACGGCCAAAGTCAGTTCAAACGGCAGCTCGCGATTCACCTCGCGCCGCTCGAGCACGCTTAGCACGATCTCCGCGCGCTCGATGCGTTCGACTCGCGCTGCGAACTCCGCCCCCGAGCCATCGAAAAGTGTAATTTCATGGCCCACCTTCGCGCGCATCACATGCGCCAGATGGTGCGCTTCGCCGCCCACTAGTCGCGCTTCGCTACCTTCGATCGGACTCTCGACAAAGTAGCGATCCGGCATGCGCGAAAAATATTCGAATGAAGGTCGGCGATCATCCAGAGATGCGCGGGCAATGCTAGCTGCCGCGCGTTCGCGTTCCGCGGTCAAACGAGCCCGACGCGAACAACTCAAGCGATGAGCCGCATTTTACCGAAAAGGATGATGGACCGATATCATCTGGCTTCACGGCCCCAAGCAAGCGAGCACGTTATGTATCTGGCCTATTGGGGCCTCGACCATTCGCCCTTCCAGGCGAACTTCGACCCGCGTTTCTTCGAGCAGGCGCCCACGCAGGAGGAAGCTCTCGCGCGGCTGCACTTCCTGGTCGAAGAGAATCGCTCGATCGGGCTCTTGCTGGGCGAGACTGGCGTCGGCAAAACGTTCTTGTTGAAAACGCTGGCCGCCGAGCTAGGCCGCGTCGGCAAGCAAGTCGCGCTCATCAACCTGACGGCGCTATCCATCGACGACTTGCTGTGGCAGATCGCGGGCGAACTCGAGCTCGCGCTTTTCGAGCCGCTCTCGACAGCCGCCCTGTGGCGCGCGGTGGGAGACCAGTTGGCCGCCAATCGTTATCAGCAATTGGCGACCATTTTGTTGTTCGACGATGCCGACGCGGCTCAATCCGACGTGATCGCCGCCATCGAGCGCCTCACGCAGCTCGATACCTCGCCTGCCGCTCGATTGTCGATCCTCCTGGCCGCCCGGCCTGGGCGCGTGGCGCGATTGGGTTTGCGGCTGCTCGAGCTGGCGGATTTGCGCGTCGACTTGGATGCCTGGTCCCGCGAAGACACGGCGGCCTTCATCAAGCATGCCTTGGCCACCGCGGGCCGATCGACGCCGGTGTTCAGCGAAGCCTCGCTCACGCGCCTGCACGAGCTCTCCGAAGGCATCCCGCGCCGCGCGAAGCAACTGGCCGATCTGGCGATGGTGGCGGGCGCCGGCGGCAACGTGGTCCAAATCGAGCCCGCGACGATCGATTCGGTGTGCAATGAGCTGGGCGCCGTGGTCGCCGAAAACCCCGTTAGCTCGCTACTTCGCTAGTAAGCGGCCAATATCCCCGCCGCACGGCCGAACTCCTTACGGACCCTGCCAGAGCGACCGGACCTGCCGCCAATCGTGTTCAACTGGTTCTAAACGCCGCGCACCGGTAGAATGCCGCGTCGAAGCTGACTAGCCGAACTGCGAGTTTTTGAGGATCCACGCGTGTCGAAAGGTGCCACAGTCGAGGCCTCGCGCTTGCCGGTCATCGAGCTGAAAGACCCGCTGTTTGCCGCCCTGCTCGGTTGGCTGATTCCCGGGCTGGGCCATCTGTACCAGGGACGCACGGCCAAGGGCGTGCTGTTCATGGTGTGCATCCTGAGCACGTTCTTCTTTGGGTTGGCGATCAGCGAAGGCAAGGCGGTGTACGCCTGGTGGAGCCCTGACGATTGGCGGCTGCCATATCTGTGCCAGTTGGGTGTCGGTCTGCCCGCCACTCCGGCGCTCGTGCAAAGCTACCTGGTGAAGCACGGCCAGCAGCCGATCCTGGGCGGGATCATGGCGCCCCCCAGCGACCCGCGCGAGCTGGATAGCTGGTACAAGGATTTGAATCACTACCTGGAGCTGGGGATTGTCTACACGATGATCGCCGGCCTGCTCAACATCCTGGCGGTGTACGACGCGTGGGGTGGCCCCGTCGAGCTTGAAGAACCCTCGCACAAACGGCGGGCGGCTCCGGCCGCCATTCCGCCTGGCTCTTAGCCGAGAGAAATCATGGCCGGCCTGTTGCCGCTTGCGGCGCTCAACCTGTTGCCGCTCGCGGCAATCAACATGATGTGGTACTCACTGCCGCTGATCGTCGTGATCAGCCTGGTGTACTCGGCCACGCGCCAAGAGGCCATGAATGCCATCCTGGCTCACGCCGCCCGGCTGGGCTTCATGATCGTGCTCTTCATGGTGTTGATCATGATCGTGCTGGCGATTCTGGCCTGGCAGTTGTAGCGACAACTCTTGTCGGCGCGCGCCGCGCTACTTACCGCGTGGCCCTGCTACACAAAAATATCCGTCTTGAGCTGCGCGCCGGGCACGACGGCGTATTGCTCCATGTCACTGACGCCACTCTCGCGCAGCACGTCTTCGTCGATGAAGAAGTGGCCCGTCGATTGGTTCTTATCGCGCGTCAAGATGGCATAAGCCGCGTCGGCCATGATCTCCGGCTTGCGGCTGTGGCGAATGACTTCTTCGCCCCCGAGCAGGTTGCGCACCGCGGCCGTGGCGATCACGGTGCGCGGCCACAGCGCGTTGACCGCGACCCGCCCGCGAAATTCTTCGGCCATGCCCAGCACGCACATGCTCATGCCATACTTGGCCATCGTGTAGGCCACGTGCGGACCGAACCAGCGCGGCTGCATCGAAAGCGGCGGCGAGATGTTGAGGATGTGTGGGTTCGCGGCCTTCAGCAGGTGCGGCAGGCAAACTTTCGAAGTTAAAAAAGTTCCGCGCGTGTTGATCGAGTGCATCAGGTCATATCGCTTCATGGGTGTATCGATCGTTCCCACGATCGCGATCGCGCTGGCGTTGTTGACCAGGATGTCGATGCCGCCGAAGGTGGACACCGTTTTATCGACCGCGGCCTGAACCTGTTCCTCGAAGCGAATGTCGGTCACGCAGGCCAGCGCATTTCCGCCGGCAGCTTCGAAGTCGGACACGGCCGAGTAGATCGTGCCTTCCAGCTTGGGGTGCGGCTCGGTTGTCTTGGCGGCCACTACGATGTTGGCGCCGTCTCGCGCTGCCCGCAGCCCGATGGCTTTGCCGATGCCTCGGCTGGCGCCGGTGATGAAAATCGTTTTTCCCTTGAGACTCGACATGGCCTGATTCCTGAGTGGCGAGAGGACGCTTAAGAGAACGGGGCCGCTCATCCTAACCCACTGTCGGGTGGCGCGCAAACGGTCCGCCAGGACGATTTTGAGCTTGTTTCGCCGCTGGGTGCCGGCCCGAGAATCGGCACGACCGGCGCCCGTGGTGTTTCGCGGGCCGATCGGGGCTTCGGCAAGCGTGTGGCTCGTTGACTGATTTTCCTAAGCCATTTACAGTGAAGGTCTTGGCACGAGTAGCGGTATTTAAATTGGCCCACGAACCCGCCGCGAGCAGTGATGTGGCTGAAAAGGCATGGGGTGGCGTGTTTGAGCAGGCGACGGATCGCCGCGTGGAGAAGTTCACTGAAAGTGTGAGCTTCGACCGCCGCCTTTACGCGCAGGACATCGCCGCTTCGATCGCGCATACCCAAATGCTGGCCCACGTGGGGCTCATCAGCCCGGCAGAGTGCTCGCAAATTGAACATGCCTTAGGCGAAATCCGCCAGCAAATTGAGCAAGATGCCTTCCCGTTCACCACCGAGCTGGAAGACATCCACATGCACATCGAGCGGGCTCTGGTCGATCGCCTGGGAGACGTGGGCCGCAAGCTGCACACCGCCCGCAGCCGCAACGACCAGGTTTCGACCGACCTGCGAATGTGGGTCCGCGACTCGATTGACGCGATCGACCGCCGCATCGTCGAGTTGCAACGGGCCTTTGTGTCGCGCACCGACGAGGACGCCGGCTGCATCCTGCCGGCCTATACGCACATGCAACGGGCGCAGCCCGTGCTGGCCGCCCACTATTGGCTGTGCTATTGCGAGAAGCTCGAGCGCGACCGGAACCGCCTGGCCGATTGCCGTCGCCGAGCGAACGTGCTGCCCCTGGGGGCCGCGGCCGTGGCCGGCACCAGCTTGCCCATCGACCGCGACGACGTGGCCCGCCGCTTGGGCTTCGAGAGCCTGGCCGCCAACAGCATCGACGTGTCGAGCGACCGCGACTTCGTCATCGAGTTTGCCTTCGCCCTTTCGCTCGTGGCCGAACACTTGAGCACGTGGGCTGAAGAGTGGGTGCTGTGGACGACCTCGGAATTCGACTTTCTCAGGCTGCCGCAGGAGTTCTGCACGGGTTCTTCGATCATGCCCCAGAAAGTGAACCCCGACGTGCTGGAGCTGGTGCGCGGCAAGACAGCCCGCGTGATCGGCAATCTGGCTGCGCTATTGGTGCTGGTGAAGGGGTTGCCTTTGGCCTACAACCGCGACCTGCAAGAGGACAAGGAGCGGATCTTCGACTCATTTGACACCGTGCGCGGCTGCCTGGAAGTTGCGGCGCCGCTGGTGGCCGGCGCGAAGCTGAATCGCGAAACGATCGCCGCGCGACTCGATCGCGGACACCTGGACGCCACGACGCTCATGGAATTTCTGATCGGTCGGGGCATTCCGCAGCGCACCGCGCACTCGACGGTGGGCAGGCTCGTGCGCAAGGCCCTCGACCGCGGCGTGCGGCTGGCGGATTTGCCCCTCGCGGAGTTTCAGGCCGCCGACGCCACCCTCGATGGCGAAGTGCTCAAGGTTTTGGGACCCGAGCGCGCGGTTGAGAGTTTCGTGAGCTACGGCTCGAGCGGCCCGGCACAGGTCGCTGCGCAAATCGCGCGATGGAAACAAAAGCTTGCACAAGAACCGACGACCTAGCTGATCGACACCTTCGAATCGACACCCAACTGATACCCCCTGCTTTTATGCGAACGCAACACACCACTCTCTGTCGCTGGCTGACTTGCTTGCTGTTTGTCGCCGCGCTGGCCTGGCCCACGTGCGCGTGGGCGCAAGCCGCCGCGGACACCGCGCCGCCCGAGCCCATCGCCGACGCGCCCGCCGATGAGCCCGCGGACGATGCAGCCATGGACGAGCCCGCGGCCGACGATGCCGGGCTTGGCGAAGACCAGCCGGTCGAGCCGGGCGACACCCCCGTGGAAGCCGCCGGCGAAGACACCGAACAGCCCGCCAAACCGGCGCTGCCCGACGATCCAGCCGTGCAGGCGGTGCTCGAGTCTCATCCGCAAACCGCGCCCGAACTCATTCGCGCCATCCAGATCCTGGCCGACTTGAATCAGGCCGCTCTGGCCAAGCCGTTCGCCGTGGAGCTGGCCGCCAAGAAACTCGCGCTGGGTGACAAGGCCACGCTGGCCGATCGGTTCGGCTCCGCCAACCTGCTGCGGCTCTCGCGCAACGCGGAGCTCGCGCCTGTGCTCGGTCCCTTCATTGACGATCTGTTCCGCTCCGCCGAGATCTTTCGCCGGGACGCCGATCGGTTGGCCGCCGCCGCGGCTCAACTGACCGACCCCGACGAGCAAGTTCGATCGGCTGCGATCATGGCCCTGGTGCGTGCGCGCGAAAGCGCGGTCGCGCCGCTGGTTTCCATTTTGGCCGACCCAAAACGAGCCGCGGCTCATCCCATGGCGAGCTGGGTGCTTGCCCGCTTGGGTGATGTTGCCGTGGCGCCACTCGTCGGTGTGCTCGAGAGCTCCGATTCAGCCTTGAAGACGCACGTGGTGCGAGTGCTGGGCCACATGCGCGCACAACAAGCGACGACCGCATTGCTTGGCGCGATGATTTCGCCAGTGGGCTCGCCCGAACTACGCTCCGAGGCGGCGCAGTCGCTGGGCGCGATTGGCGGGCGGCCGCCGACCGTCGACGAAGCGCTGCGCGTGCTGGAGGCCGGGGCCCGGCGGGCATTGGCACGCTCGCGCGACGAAAGCGACGTAGGGGGTCCAAGCGTCGAAGTGTGGCATTGGAATGCGGCGCATGGCCAAAGTGAACCCATCGAGTACGATCCGGCCGCGGCCGCTTTGGCCGAGGGCGTGCGACTGGCGCGGGATCTGTTCCGCTACAACCCCGCCCAACCGGCCAATCGCCGGCTGTATCTCATCGCGGCACTGCAAGCGGCCAAGCTGCGCGTCGGGCTCGATCGGCCCTTGCCCAGCGGGCCAGGCACTTCGCACAACGTGGCGGCCCGCTATGGCACGCTCGTCCTTGAAGAGATCCTTGGCGAAGCGCTCGCGCAAGGGTATTTGCCGGCAGCGACCGCGGCGGCCGAGATCCTTGGCGACATTGGCGATGCTTCGCTGCTGGTGCAGCGCGGGTCCACGGCCAGCCCCTTGGCGCTCGCCGCGCAACACGCCGATCGTCGCGTTCGCTTTGCTGCGACGCGCGCCATCATGAACTTCCACCCGGCGGGGCCGTTTGTGGGTTCGAGCCAGGTCGCGGCGGGGATCGCCTTCTTCGCGGCCTCCTACGGCGGCCCGCGCGTCCTGGTGGTCCATCCGCTCAGTGTCGACGCGCAGTCGATTGGCGGGCTGGCCGCGCAGCTCGGCTATATGCCTGATATCGCGACCACGGGGCGGCAAGCCTTCGAGCTGGCGACCACGTCGAGCGATTATGAGTTCATTCTGATTCACTCGGCCATCAAGCGGCCGAATGCCGACGAGCTAGTCGCCCAATTCCGCCGCGAGAGCCGCACCCGCGCGCTTCCCATTGGCATCATCGCGCCGGTGGAAGACTGGCAGCGCGTCGAGTCGTATGCCATGAACGTGCCGCGCGTGTTTCCGATGCTGCAGCCGACCAAGCCGGAGGAAATGAAGCTGCTCGTCGATCAGATGCTCGCCATGGCTGGCAGTCGCCACGTTTCGGCTGCCGAGCGCAAGGTGCACGCCGCGGCCGCCATCGAATGGCTGGCCGAGCTGACAGCCCGCCCACAGCACGTCTTCGACATTCGCCAGTATGAGAGCACCTTGCTGGACGTGTTGTTCGTTCCCGAGCTCAGCGAAGGTGCGACAGTGGTGCTCGGCAATTTGGGCACGCCGGCATCGCAGCGGCGGCTGCTGGAGCTGGCGGATTTGACTTCACAGCCCGCCCCGGCACGGCAGGCGGCAGCGGCGGCGTTCGCCCGCAGCGTACGCCGCTATGGAGTGTTATTGACGAAGCCGGAAATTCTGGAGCAGTATGCGATTTACAACTCCAATGCCGGCCGCGACCCGGAAACCAACGCGGTCCTCACAACCGTGCTCGATGCGATCGAGCGCAAACCTGATTCGGCCGACGTGCGTCGCTAACTTTTCCCCTCACCCGTTTGGCCGCCGATATGAAAATGACGAACATCCCCTCTGGCCTGAGCGATGCACAAGCCGGCACGCCGCCCATCCACGGCTTGATCGGCTCGAGCCCGGCCATGCGCAAGGTATATGAGCTGACGCGGCAGGTGGCGCGCTCCAACGCCTCGGTGCTGCTGCTGGGCGAGACCGGCACCGGCAAGGAATTGATCGCCAAGGCCGTGCATCAGACCAGCGCTCGCGCCAGCGGCCCTTTCGTGCGCGTCAACTGCGGCGCGCTGAGCGAGAGCTTGCTCGAAAGCGAGCTGTTCGGCCACGTGCGCGGCTCGTTCACCGGCGCGGTCGCCAACCGCACCGGCCGCTTCGAGGCTGCCCACACCGGCACCATTTTTCTGGACGAGATCAACTCCACCACGCCCAAGCTGCAGGTGAAGTTGCTGCGCGTCCTGCAAGAGCGCGAGTTCGAGCGCGTGGGCGACACGCAAACCGTGCGCGTCGACACGCGGGTCGTGGCGGCCAGCAACCGCGACCTATTGGCCGAAGTGGAAGCCGAGCGATTCCGCGAGGATCTCTATTACCGGCTCAACGTCGTACCGATTTATCTGCCTCCGCTGCGGGCCAGGCCCGAGGATGTCCCGGAGCTAGTGAGCCATTTTTTGGCGGTGTATAACGAAGAGAACGACCGCTACGTGATGCACATCGAGACCAAGGCGCTCGATGCCCTGCAGCGCTATCACTGGCCCGGTAACGTGCGCGAATTGCAAAACTACGTCGAACGCGCCGTGGTGATGGCGACAGGCGACGAGCTGACCTGCGACTTGCTGCCCGCGATCGTGCTGGGCGGAACTCAGCCACGTCCGGCGACTCGCCCCCGCGCGGCTGACCTGGAAACGCTGACCTACGAGTTGGTTCAACAAGGGCTGGCCGCCTCGGGACCCCAAGAAGACAACCTGCACGCCAAGGTGGTCAATCGCGTCGAACGCGAGCTGATTGCCCAGGTGATGACCTCGTGCGAAAGCGTGCAGACCAAGGCCGCCACGAAGCTCGGCATCAACCGCAATACGCTCCACAAGAAATTGAAAGAATACGGGCTGGACGGCGAGCAATAGCCGTCAAGCGCCGCTCACCGCCCCGCGCACGCGCCGCCGCATCTGTCCTTCATCTCGCACATGGCATCGGTACTCTCCGGCATCAGCCTGACCTGTTTTGGCGCCAGCTACGCGGTAGCTTGGGCACTCGAGCTGTCGCACCTGGTGCTGCGCCGCGGCCGGCAATGGTTGCTGTGGGGATTTGTGCTGGCTGGATTTCTCGCGCACACGCTGTATCTGGGATATCGGGTCGTCGAGCTATCGGCCTCGCCCCTGTCGAGCCCGTTCGATTGGTGCCTGGTGGCCGCGTGGCTGTTAATGGCGTCGTTTCTGTACCTGTCGTGGTATTTTCCGCGGGCGGGGCTTGGCTTGTACATGCTGCCTTTGACGCTGCTGCTCGTGGCCGCCGCGACTCAGGCGGACCGAACTCCCTTTGAAGCCGAACCGGCAAGCCGCGCGTGGGGCATCATCCATGGCGTCGCACTGTTGCTCGGCAGCCTGGCGGTCGCGGTCGGATTCGTCGCCGGTTTGATGTACCTGGTCCAAGCGCGACGGCTGAAACTAAAAATGCCCGCGACGCCGGGGCTGCGGCTGCCCAGCCTGGAGTGGCTCGAAAAGCTAAATAGCCGCGCGATCCTGCTTTCGACACTCCTGCTGACGGTCGGCTTTTTGGCCGGCATCATCATGAATCTGATCCACCAACCGCAATCGGCCATTCCCTGGACGGACCCCGTGGTGCTCAGTTCCGGGCTGATGCTGGTGTGGCTGCTGGCGGCATCGATATTCAACGCGGTGTACAGGCCTGCTCGCCGTGGCCGCAAGGTGGCCTATCTGACGGTGGTGAGCTTCGTATTTCTGGCGGTCGCGGTGGGATTGTTTCTGCTCTCGAACAATCAACATGGCGCGGCGCGGGCGGTGGCCTGGTCGGCTGCCGCGAGGAGCGCGCCATGAAAGTGCAAATGGTGGGTTGCAGCCACCACCAATCATCGATCGCGGTGCGCGAGCGCGTGGCCTTCAGCCCCGACCAGTGCAGCCAGGCGTTGGATGGCCTGCGGAAAAGATTTCCGCTGGCAGAAGCCGTGCTGCTTTCGACCTGCAATCGCGTGGAGATCTACACGGCCACCGAAGAGATGGGCGCGGGGCCCAGCCATGAAGAGGTCGTGCAGTTCGTGGCTGATTTTCACAGCCTGCCGGTTTACGAAATCTTCGATGACCTGTTTGAGCGGACCGGCGAAGACGCGGTGCGGCACTTGTTCACCGTGGCGGCCAGCCTGGACAGCATGGTGGTGGGCGAGCCCCAGATCCTGGCGCAGGTGAAGGCGGCCTATGAAATGGCCAAAGAGCGGCAGAGCACGGGGCCCTTGACGCATGGCATTTTTCAAGCGGCCGTTCGCGTGGCCAAGCGCGTGGCGACCGAAACGAATCTGCACCAACGCCGCGTCAGCATCCCTAGCGTGGCGGTCGGCGATTTCGCCATGCAAATTTTCGAGCGGCTGGACGACAAAAACGTGCTGCTCGTGGGCGCGGGCGAAATGGCCGAAGAGACGCTACGGTACTTGAAAGATGAAGGCGCCCGCGACGTGACCGTCGTGAACCGCCGCCCGGAACGAGCCCAGCAACTCGCCGAGCGCTGGCAAGCCACGGTGCGGGAGTGGGACGACTTGCCTGGCCTCTTAACCGCGGCCGATCTCGTGATCTGCGCGACGGCCGCTCAAGAGCCGATCGTTACGCTCGCGCTGTACAAGCAAATTGAGGCGGCCCGCTTTCAGCGCCCCTTGTTCCTGCTTGATCTGTCCTTACCGCGCAATGTCCAGCCCGCCATCGGTGACCGATTGGGTGTTTACCTGTACTCGATCGACGATTTGCAGGCGGCCTGCGACCGCAATCGCGGTCACCGCGATCGAGAGCTGCCGTCGGCCATCCACATTGTGGAGCAGGAAACTGGCCGCTTCATGACCGAACTGCATCATCGGGCGACGGCGCCCATCATCAAGCGGCTGCGCGAAGGCTGGCAACAGCCCAAGGACGACGAGCTGCGACGGCTGTTCAACAAATTGCCCGAGCTGGACGAGCGCGCCCGGGATGAGATCAATCAATCGTTCGATCGATTGGTGAACAAGCTCTTGCACCCACCGCTGGAAAGTCTGCGCAGCGAGGCGGAGAACGGGCCTCCGCATGGATTGCTGGACGCCCTCAAGCGACTGTTTCAGCTCAAAGATTGAGCGCTTGCTCGGGCTTTTCCTTCGTCAAGCGCGGCGGGACACGCTAAAGCTGCGCGTCGTCAGTCCTCGTCTTCCTCCTCTTCTTCCTCGTCCCAATCATCATCGTCGTCGTCTTCATCGTCGTCCCAGTCGTCGTCGTCCTCTTCTTCATCTTCGTCTTCATCTTCTTCGTCTTCGTCGTCGACTTCTTCCCATTCGTCGTCTAGATCGTCCTCGTCGTCGTCGTCCTCATCATCGTCGTCGTCGTCATCCGCATCGTCGTCGTCCTCATCATCGTCGTCGTCCACATTGCGCGGGTCAGCCAGCGGAAAGCGGTGATCGTCGAGCTCGAGACTGCCCGCGACTTCCAGTAGCTCGTTGAGTGCATCTTCAGGCAAGGCGATGGTGATCACGGTCTTACTCCTCCTCATCTTCGCTGGCGGTAGTTTGTACGGAATTCGGTTGATTGGTAGCAAGCGTTGTTGCCGTTGCCCCGTGCGGAGCAAGTGCTCGCAGCCATTGGGCTCGCGGCAGGTCGTCGAGGTGCCGCAGGCCGAATACCTGCAAGAAATTCTTTGTGGTCGCGTAGCGGTACGGGCGTCCCAACTCATCTGCGCGGCCGGCCGTGCGGACCAGATCGCGATCCATTAGTTGTCTGAGGATCTCGCCGCACTCGACCCCACGGATGGCTTCGACTTCCGCACGCATCACCGGTTGCCGATAGGCCACGACCGCCAAGGTTTCCAAAGCCGGGGCGGACAAGCGGACGTCCCTGGTTGTTTGAAAAAATCGGCGCAGCCAAGGTCCGAACTGCGCTCGCGACAAAAGCTGGTAACCTCCGGCCACCTCCTCCGCGCGAAACGCGCTTCCCAGTTCGTCGTAGCCGCGGTTCAGCCGGCGAATTAATGTACGTGCCTCAGTGCCGTCCGCCAAGTGAGCCAATTGAGCCAGCTTGCGCGTGGCCAGCGGCTCGCGCGCCAGGAACAACACAGCCTCCATCCGCGCCAGCCGTTCATCACGAACCCACGGATCCGTCCCCCGCGCTTCCTGCGCCGCGGCTGTTGCGCGTCGCCATTGCCGAGCCCGCTTAGGGGGTGCCGTCCAGCCGCTCCGCTTTGCAAATCCAGCGCCAATGCGCACGCACACGCTTCCGAGCTGCTCGGCGGCAGTCGCGCGGCGCGTTGTAAAGCGAGGCAGGCTGATAATTCGCTCGGACCGAGACCGCTGGGGGCCGCTCAGGAACCGTAAAGTTAAGCGTCAGGCCCCCCAAATAGCAAGGGGTGCAGAGTGACCAGCCCAAGCGCCATTAATCCAATTGGGGGTCGCAAGAAGTGTCGACTATGACCGACCGCGCCGCGGTGGCCCGCAAGCGGCAAACGAGCCTATTGCAATCGGCCCGCGCGCCAAGCTTCGACCTTGCTGAGCACCTGCGACATGGCTCGCAGCGCGTCGCGGTCGCTGGCCTCGAAATGCCGAGAATAGCTGGGGTTGTTGGCCATCGCCATCCGGCAGTGAAAGCGATACAGCTCGCCTTCGTTGCCCCACGTTTCGAGCAGGTAATAAACCGCGCCATACTCGCGCAACTTGCGCTCCATGGCCGTGAAGCGGTCGGTCTCGCCTTCCGCTGGCAGGGGTCCCGTGCGCTCGCCGGGCACTTGCACCTTGGGCGGCGTCGCAACGGGCGCGGCAACCGGGCTCATTTCATTCCCGCGCCGAATCTCGTCACTCCGAACAGGCGTCGAAGCCGTGGCCATGCGGGCCGGCTCCGAAGCCGATGCAAAGACCGCCGCCGGTTGTCCCGCCTGTGGCACGCCGCCCGCTGCCGGCACCACGGCTGGCGCCGAAGCGACCGGTTGCTGTTGCCAGGCGGCATTCTCGCCCGTCGGGCCACCCCACCGCGGAGCTTCCCACTGTGCGTTGCCGCGCGCGGGCTCGCCGGCACTCACGCGGCTAAACCCATCGGGCTCACCCGCCGGCTTGGACTCGAGAGGCTTGCCCGTGCTCCATGCGACCAGGCGATCGACGAGCACGGTTTTGACAACGTCCGGAAAGGCGCTGCCAAAGATCGCAGCCATCGGCACGATCACCAGGCAGCTCAACATCACGAAAATGCGGAATGCCAACAAGGTCGAGGATTCCATCCCTGGTTTTCCTTGCCCATGCGATCGATTCGCACCCGAGTTTCCGCTCGGGAGTTTTTTGGGCAGCGGCTCGGCCAACGCGGGTGCGAATCATAGCGGGCGGGCCAATTTTCGAGCAATGGCAGCCTGCCAGAGTGGTAGGTGTGGTTGCTAGCGTTCGGTTTTGGCTCGGCCGGCGCGGGGCCGATAAGCAGCTTTCACCTCGCGCACGAAGCGGCTCAGTTCCGCCAGCGGATCGCCCGCGCTAATGACCGGGTGCCCGATAGCGATCAGCTCGGCGCCCATGGCCGATGCGCGTACGCCGTCGTCGACCCCAAAGCAGCCCACTCCGATCGGGATGTCCACGGCCCGCTGCACCTCGGCCAGCCATTGGGTGGAGTCGCGGCTGGCATCGGCTTTTCGCTGGTCGGCTCCGTAGTGCAGGTAGATCATGTGTGCGCCCCACTGGGCGCATTGCCGTGCGCGCGCCGGCTGATCTTTGACGCCGATCGTGTCCACCACGACCCACACTCCGCATTTTTTTGACTCAGCAATGGCAGACCGCACGGTTTCGTCTGGAGCGCCGGCGCACACCGTCATCACGTGGCCGCCCTGGGTCGCCGTGCGCTCGACATTCTTCCAGCCAGAGTCCATGGTCTTATAGTCGGCCAGCACCGGGTAGTCCGGAAAGGCGCGCACCATCTGGCCGATCGGCGCAACACCCTGCGAGACGATGAGCGGGGTGCCGATCTCCAGCCAGTCGACGCCGGCTTCGATTCCGATTTTGGCCATCGCGAGCGCTTCTTCAATCGTCGCGTAGTCGAGGGCTATTTGAATGACCGGCGGGCGGGAAATGTTGAGCGTGAGATGCATTCGTTAGGGGTTGGGGGTTTGGGATTAGGGGTTGGGGGCGGGTGCCACTGGCTTCGCCAGTGCAAATCCGTGGCGGTGCATGATACCGGCCATTGCGGGCCGGCGCAACCGAGTGTCGATCGTTCAGGGCATCATGCGATCGAGTGCCCCCAGGGCCACTGGCCAGGACATCGACGATTCGCGGTAAGTTTGCCACCACCGCTCGAGCGTCGCAGGCTCGACATCACTGCCGGCCCAGGCACGCAGCGCCAGCCCCAGCGTCTCGCTGTTATAGCGCGCCAACTCCACTTCCTCCGCGGCGGCCAGCACCGGCGGAACGAGCGACAAGGGACCGATCTTCGCCATCCGCGTGCGCGGAAGTTGTTCCGACCACTTGGGCAGATCGAGGTTCAACTGCCCGATGAGCCATGCCAGCCGCGCGACCTCCGGCAGTTGTTGCATAGGATTCGCGAGCACCGCCTGGACGCGCACCGAGTTGTAAAGCGGATGGGCGGCGCCCCCGCCGCCTGAGACCGGCAGCACCAGGATCGCATCCGCGTTCGACACCAGCACGTCGCCGTCGGTCGAGCGGGCAAGTTGCGCGAGCAACCCGGCGCCGCGCGCTTCCCACTGTTCGATGAGTGGCTTTGAGCGCAGCTCGAGTTCCTCGACAGGGCCCGGGTGCGCTTCTTCGGTGGCGCGTTCCAATTCGCCCAGACGACGGGCCCAACCGGCCGACAACGCGGGGTCCGAGCGCTGGCCGCCGGCTACCTTCGCCAACACGACTTCAGCCCACCGCGCGGGCGTGGAGTATTGGGCCGCCAGTGGAATGGCGTGTTCGAACCAAATGCTCTGATCAAGGCCTGCGGCCGCGATGTGAGCGGCGAGAGCTTGTGCCGGGGCGGCCAGGGCATCGGCGATCTTGCGGTCGACCAGCGGCAAGCCCGCGCACAGCCGTGCCGCGGCGTCGAGCGCGCTTGCGGCGCTACTGGCGATCCATCGCAGCTCGCAGGGCATGTTGCTTGACCTTCCACACGGAGATGTGTTCGCGCTCGGCCCGCGATTATCCGCGCTGGGCGACGTGCAAACTAGCCACTCGCTGGCGCGCGAGCCCAGTAGCCGCGCGCGCTGGGCTCCAGAGTGCCAGCGAGGCTGTCCAAGAACGCGCGAAATACACGGGCTTTTTGCATGGTCCGGCGTCGACCGAGCGCCAATAATTCGTTACGATCAAGAGCTTGGC
>DATJEN010000092.1:0-5427 GCA_035496575.1 Pirellulales bacterium | reverse complement strand
GCCGCCAAGTCAAATCCAGCCTTACGTGACTGAGAACCCAAGAACATTTGCTCGAGCAGTCCTTCGCGCTTTTGATACTTCACGACGCGCACGTTGTGCCGGTCCAGGCTGGCCAACTCGATCGCGCGGTCGATCGCGTCTTCCACAAAACCGAGCTTGTCGACCAGCTTGTTTTCAAGGGCTTGCTTGGCGGTGAAGATGCGGCCGGTGAACACGGTTTCTTGAGCGGCTTGATCGCCGCGCAATCCCGGCCGGCTGGCCAACACGATCTCCTTGAACGTGGCGAACGATGAGTCGACAAGTCCTTGCAGAATCTTCTGCTCCTCGGCACGGATAGGCTCTGGGAATTTTCGCGTCGGGCTCCCCATCATTTTCAGCGGGTTGCTGGCGATCGAATCATCTTCGATGTCCCACTTTTCCAAAAGCTGCGACACGTCGTAGTGCGGGATGATGACGCCGATCGAGCCGGTCCAGGTCGTCGGCTCCGCGAAGATCGTGTTCTCGGTCTCGCCTGCCGCCATCGACACGTAGTAGCCGCCGCTGGCCGCAATCGCGCCCATGCTCACCACCAAGGGAACGTCCTTTTCGGCGGCCACCTTCTTCAAGTGGTGATACAGGTAGTCGCTGCCGGTCACGGTGCCGCCGGGGGAATCTACCCGAAGCACGATGGCCTTCACGTGGTCATCGTCGCGCACGTGGTCGATTTGCTTCTTGCTGAAACCCTCTTCGCCCAAAATCGTGCCTTCAACCGAAATGATGGCGATCTTGTCGGAGGCCATGGTGCTGAGCGAGTGCCAGCGTTCTTGCACGTCCGTCTCGCCTTCGTAATTCTTCTGCATCATCACAAGCGCGAACAGCACGAGCAGCACGACAAAGCCCACGCGCAGGGTGCGGCCCAGCCAACTGGCGCGGGGTTGCTCGACGATGACCCGGATGGGACCGGCTTGAGATAAGGTGGCCAGGTCTCGACGGACCTCGGCAGGTGTACGCTGGGGATCCATGCTCGCATTCCTTACTGGATGGGGTGCTCAAGGCGCGAAGGCCGAAGAGTGGCGGCTGCCCCCGCGCGCGACGGGTCGCGGCCCGCGCCTCGCCAAAAACGAACTGGCGTATTTTGCCACGACCAAACTGGCGTACGCGCCACAAACGATGGGCGTACTCGCCACAAATAATTCGGCACGAAATTATAAGGCTGCGCCGCCGTGGGGGGCCAGAGCAGGCAATCCTCTCTCGCGCACCGGGCGCCACTCGCGCGGTCTGCTGGCGGTGTTGCCAAGGACGTACGGCAAGCGGTAAGCTGAGCCCACAACTTTGCAGCCGAATCGCGCCATTGCTGCTTGCCCACTGGCCAGGAGGGTTTGACGAGTGTTTGTCGCTGCCTCAAGCGAATGCTTCCCGCAGTTGTCCCTGGACGGTGTGCTGCAACGGTTGGTTGATCTCGAGTTCAGCCACGTGGAGATCGCCATCCACGAGCGCGGCGGACAGCTCAAGCCCTCGCAGGTGCTCGCCGATCTCGACGCGGCGATCGCCAGTTGCCGCGAAACCTACCGCTTGACCATCTCGGGCTACAGCTTCGATTACGAAGCCGAAGGGGAAACATACTACGATCACTTCGAAGCGTGCTGTCGCTTGGCCAAGGCCACGAAGGTGGTGTGCATCACGGTTCCGCCCGCCGAGCTGGGGACGCCTTTCAATGCCGAGATCGAGCGCTTGCAGCGGCTGGTCGCGATTGCTTCGCGCGAAAGCGTGCTGGTCGGCTTGAAGACACTCACCGGCGCGATCACGCAGGATCCCGATACGGCGGTGGTCTTGTGCGACAACGTGAAAGGGCTGGGGATCACGCTCGATCCCAGTCATTTCATCTACGGCCCGCACGCCGGGGGCAACTACGACCAGATCATGAAGTACGTCTACAACGTACACCTGCGCGACACGAGCAAAGACAAATTGCAAGTTCGGGTTGGCCAAGGCCTGGTCGAGTACGGGCGGCTGATCACCCAGCTTTCCAAGGTGCGATACAACCGCGCCTTGGTTGTCCACATCGCGGAGATGGACGGCGTGGACCACGCCGCCGAGATGCGCAAGATGCGGCTGCTGCTCGAAAGCCTGCTGTAAGCGGCCGCTGGCTTCTTCCCCGCTTGCGTCGTTCTCAGTCGCCCGATTTGCTTTCACGGCGCGGCTAAATTACCCTGAGCGGCGCCCGGGAAGCCATTGCGCGCGGGAGCGGCAAATCGCCAACCGCGCTTCCGGCTTCCTTCGCTTCGCCTTCACTCGAAAACAAAACCTCGCGCCAAGAGGACTCCACCTATGTTTCACTTTCGTTTGCTCGCCGGTGCCGCTGCTCTTGCGGTGTTGTCCGTCACTGTGAACGCGGAAGATAAGTCCGGCCCGATTGCCTTCAAGCGCACGCAGCTCGACAAGGCTTTTCGCAGCGAGGGCGTTTGCGTCGGCGACTTCAATCATGATGGCAAGCTCGACATCGGCGCGGGCAGCGTGTACTTCGCCGCGCCGAATTGGAAGATGACATCCATCCTCGACAAGCCTGAGGAGTTCGATCCGCACAATTACAGCGTGTCGTTCTGCAATTTCGCCGACGACATCAACCAGGATGGCCGCACTGATTTGATCGTGGTTGACTTCCCCGGCAAGCAGACCTGGTGGTTCGAGCAGCCCGCCCAGGCCGGCCCGCCCTGGAAACGTCACGAGTGCACGCCCATCACGAACAACGAAAGCCCCAGCTATCTGGATATCGACGGCGATGGCAAGCGCGAGCTGTTGTTGGGATACGACCCGGGCAAGTACATCGGCTATGCCAAACCGTCGGCCAACGACCTGTGGAAGCTGACGCCGGTTTCGGCCTCGAATGCGCCTGGCACCGATCGTTTTTCGCACGGCATCGGAGCTGGCGACATCAACCGCGACGGCCGCGCCGACGTGCTGGTGGTCGACGGCTGGTGGGAAGCTCCCAGCGACAAATCGCAAGCCACTTGGGTTTTTCACCCGGTGAAGTTCGGCGAAGCTTGCGCCCAGATGTACGTGTATGACTTCGATGGCGACGGCGACAACGACGTGCTGTCATCGAGCGCGCACCAGGTCGGCATCTGGTGGCACGAACACCTCCCCGATGGTTGGAAGACGCACCAGATTTCCGATGCCATCTCGCAGACGCACAGCTTGTGCCTGGCCGACATCAACGGTGACAAGCTGCCCGACTTCGTGACTGGCAAGCGCTGGTGGGCGCATGGCCCCAAGGGTGACGCGCGGCCGGATGAGCCCGCCGTGGTGATGTGGTTCGAACTATCGCGCAGGGACGGCCGCCCCGTGTGGACTCCGCACGAGATCGATCACGACAGCGGCGTGGGCACGCAGTTCGAGGTTGCGGACGTGAACGGCGACGGATTGCTCGACGTCGTGACCTCGAACAAGAAGGGGTCCTACTACTTCGAGCAAGTGCGCAAGTAGGCAGGCAGCGCGTCGCATGCAACTCCGGCCGCATAGTCCGTCGGTTCCCGCCCGTTTGTTCGTCGCGGCAATAGGCCTTGTGTTGCTGTTTGCCGCATCGTCGCTGGCACTTGCGGCCCCTGCCCGCCCGAACATCCTGCTGATTCTGGCCGATGACCTGGGTTACTCCGATCTGGGCTGCTATGGCGGAGAGATCGAGACGCCAAATCTCGATAAGCTCGCCGGTGCCGGCGTTCGCTTTTCGCAGTGTTACAACACGGCTCGCTGCTGGCCGTCGCGCGCGGCGCTTTTGACTGGATACTATGCCCAGCAGGTTGGGCGCGACGAAATCCCCGGAGCCGGTGGAGGCGGCTCAGGTCACCGTCCCAAGTGGGCCCGGCTTCTGCCCGATTTCTTGCAGGCCGGCAAATACCGCTCGTACCACTCGGGAAAGTGGCACGTCGACGATATGCCCTTGGCCGGCGGTTTTCATCGCTCGTATCGGGTGGATGACCAGGACAGGCACTTCTCGCCGCACGTTCACTACCTGGACGGTCGCAAGCTTTCGCCCGTCGAGCCCGACACCGGCTACTACGCAACGATCGCCATTGCCGATCATGCGATCAAGTGTTTGGAAGAACACGCGCGAGATCACGCCGATGCTCCGTTCTTCGAGTACCTGGCGTTCACCTGCCCTCACTTTCCGGTGCAGGCGCCGGCCGAGGATATCGCTCGTTATCGAGGCCGCTATGCCAAGGGATGGGACGCGCTGCGCGCGGCGCGGCACGAGCGCACGCGCAAGCTTTGCCTGGTCAACTGCGAGCTCTCGCCGCGGACCGAAGGTATCCCGGCTTGGGAATCGCTTGATTCGGCGACGCAAGAGGCCTGGCAGAGGCGGATGGAAGTTCATGCGGCCATGGTCGACCGCATGGACCGCGAGATTGGCCGCGTGCTGGACGTGCTGCGCAAGCAAGGCACGCTCGACAAGACGATCGTGCTCTTCATGAGCGACAATGGCGCAAGCGCCGAGCGCGTGCTGCGCGGCGATGGCAACGATCCGGACGCGCCGCCGGGCTCGGCCAGAAGTTTTCTGTGCATCGAACCCCCTTGGGCCAACCTCGCCAATTCGCCACTACGGAAATCAAAGATCTTCGTGCACGAAGGCGGCATTTCCACGCCGCTCATCATCCACTGGCCGGCTGGTCTCGCTGCGCGCGGCAGCGTTTACGAAAGTCCCGTGCATTTCATCGACATCGCGCCCACGCTGTTGGAATGGGCGGGAGTCGAAAAACCGCGCGAGTGGGAAAGTATCTCGATTCCTGACGCCCCCGGCCGCAGCTTCGCGTCGAGTCTCACGAGGAATGAACCCTTCAAGCACGACTGGCTATGGTGGTTCCACTCGGGCAATCGGGCCTATCGCATCGGGGATTGGAAGATCGTGAGCGCGGGCAACTCCGGCCCTTGGGAGCTTTACAATCTGGCGAGCGACCGCGCGGAGTCGCACAACCTGGCCGCCGCCGAGCCGGGGCGCGTCGCCGAGATGTCGCAAGCTTGGGAAGCGCGGCTCAAGGAGTTTCACGCCACGCGCGATCCCGAGCCGTGAATGAGCGGCCCTCAAGACGGACCGCTGGTGCCACTGGCTTTGCCAGTGTGTCTTGGGTGCGGTTAGCCGCCGTGGGCTGACAAGATGGCGTCGGCTCGCTCGCGCTGCCACTCGTCGAGCGTGAGATGCTGCGAGCTGGCTTCCGGTCGCGGCGCGGCGCCAGCAACCACTTCGGAAACGATCGCAGACCCGACGCGATGCTGCTCGACAACATCGACAAAGGCTGCCTCGTCAGGCGACAACACGCCGGCGTTCCTCAGATCGACCAGCCGCTGCACGCGCGAAACGTCTTTAGTCACTTGCCGCTGCTTGTCCATCGCAAGACCCTCCCGTTCGAGGCCCTCGGGAATCGTAGGCCGAGACAGAAAGCGGTCAAGGTATGT